>CAMNOV010000022.1 GCA_946547105.1 uncultured Clostridia bacterium
ACGGATGCGTTCGTCGGGCGTTGTAATCCTCGGCGCTGACCGGCTGGATGCGCAGGTACTCCCGGATGAAGTCCTGCGTCGCCTGGGCATGGAGCTCGTCGAGGGGTGTTTTCTCGGTGGGATAGTTCTGATCCAGCCACTTCTGCAGCGTGAGACCGAATCGGCGCTTGATGACGGAGTGGGGAGGGAGGCACTTCTTCTTAAAGTCCGTCCGCAGGGGCGGGCGGCCGTTGTCCAGGATGAATTGCTCCACGGAATCCCGGATCGCGGTCTCCGTCCAGCGGTTCAGCGGCAGCTCGTCGATCATGGTATGTAGGACTTGAACGGCCTCTTTGTTCCCGGCCAGGGCCTGAACAGCCAGCTCCAATGCCTGTTTTCTTGTCATGGGATAGAGCCTCCTTGAAGCTTTTCGCCATCCCATAATCGCTGGAACGCCGTAGGTGGAAAACTGGACGTTCTGGCTCAGGTCGAAGGCGTCGATGGCCTTGATGAGGCCGATGCAGCCCACCTGGAAGAGGTCGTCCATGCTCTCGCCGCGCCCGGCGAACTTCTGCACCACCGACAGCACCAGGCGGAGATTACCGGAAATCAGCCGCTCCCGCGCTTCCCGGTCCCCCGTGCGGGCTTTCTCCAGAAGCGCGCGGGTCTCGGCGCTCTTCAAAACCGGGAGCTGGGAGGTGTTCACCCCGCAGATCTCGACTTTCCCCTGCAAAAACACCACTCCTTTGTTGAGAAAGAGTGGTGTTAGTATTTCCCAAGCCGGGAAATATGATACCCGACGGAACGGCAGACGTTTCTGCCCGCTTCGTCTGCACGGAAAAATCGTCTTCGCTTCTATGCGTTATCCGTCTGCAGGAGCTCCAGCTTCTCACCGCGCTTGCTCCAGCGGCTGATCTTGATCGCCGTTACGATCAGCGCGATGAGCGTGATCACAAAGACAGCAATGGCGCAGATCAGCATCGGCACCAGATCGTTTACATGCGGCAGGGGGGCGAGCTCCGCCTCGGTCTTGCCGACCAACGCTTCCGGACTGCCGACGATCGACATCAGACCCGTCAGGAACATATCAAAAAGGGTGTGGACCAGGATGGGGACCACCAGGGACAAAACGTCGTACTTGACCTGCTTCGTCACACGGGCTTTCCCGAAATAATAACCCATGATCGCCTGGAACAGGAGGTGCCCCGGAAGCAGTGCGCGGAGGATACTTCCGGCGCCGTCGAACAGATAGGTCAGATCCTCCGACAGAGTAAAGCCGATGCCTACTGCGATGGCGGCGATGATCGCATCCAGCCAGCAGACGGCTTCACCGCATTTCCGGACGGCAAGGCGGAAGAAGACGTACTTGAAGAGCTCTTCGAGCAGCGCGGCGGTGATCAGTGCCGTCAGAAATCCGCTCAGGAGCGGGTTCATACCGAAAAAGGAGTCCCGGTCAAAGGGCATGAACAGCCCCAGGATCATGAAAACGACCGCGCTCAGTGCGCCGAACAGCACGAAGCGCGCGGCCGCTTTTTTGGAATAGCGCTCGCCGGGCTTCTTCTTCAAAAGCCAGGCCAGGATCAGAAAACATACCGCAAACTGCAGCAAAGGAACAAGGAACATCTTTTTATCCTCCCATATATCTGCATGACATAAAATGGCACAAAATGGGAAACAGAGCAACGGATCATGGCGTGCGGCAGAGAAGAATACGCCGGACTTGCGGCCGGGCGGGCGGCAAGTTCCCCTGTTCAAATCCGGCGCGGTATGCTACAATATATCAAAACAGATCGAACAGGAGGACGGACTATGGCTACGCATCGCACCTATACGGAAGAGGAACTGCGCTATCTCAAAATGCTCTCCCGCCAGTATCCGAACCTGCGGGCCGCCGGCACGGAGATCATCAACCTGCAGGCGATTTTGAATCTGCCCAAGGGCTGCGAACACTTCATCTCCGACGTGCACGGGGAATACGAGGCCTTTCTGCACCTGATGAACTCCTGCTCCGGCGTGGTGCGGGAGCGGATCGACCAGCTGTTTTCCTACAGCCTCTCCCGGGAGGAGCGCGAGCAGCTGGCCACGCTGATCTACTACCCCGAGGAGAAAATGGAGCTGCTGCGCCCGCAGATCCAGGACATGAACGAGTGGTACCGCGTGACGCTGCACCGGCTCATCGCGCTCTGCCGCCTGGTCTCCGAGCGCTATACCCGCTCCAAGGTGCGCAAGGCGCTGCCGCAGGGCTTCGCCTATATCCTGGAGGAACTGCTGTACACCCACGGCGAAGAAGTGGACAAGCGCGACTACTTTGAAAATATCATCGCCACGATCATCGAGATCGGCCAGGCGCCGGAATTCATCACTGAGGTCTGCGAGCTGATCAAATGGGCGGCGGTGGACCAGCTGCATATTGTGGGTGATATCTTCGACCGCGGTCCGCGGGCGGACATCATCATGGATTCGCTGATGAAGCACCACAGCGTGGATATCCAGTGGGGCAACCACGACGTGCTGTGGATGGGCGCGGCCTCCGGCAGCCGCACGCTGGTGGCCACCGTGCTGGCCAACTCCATCCACTACAACAATCTGG
This sequence comes from uncultured Clostridia bacterium, assembly GCA_946547105.1. GTDB lineage: Bacteria > Bacillota > Clostridia > Oscillospirales > Oscillospiraceae > Limivicinus. The sequence goes on from CAMNOV010000022.1 coordinate 2,570, forward strand.
AGGTCGTGGAGACCGGCTACGGCATCTCCCTGCGGCCCCTGTCCGTCTTTGCCAACGAGGTCTATCAGGACTGCGACGTGTCCCGCTTCGCCGTCAAGCTCACCGAGGACGGCACGGAAGAGGCCACCGAGAAGGATAAGCTCCTCTCCGCGCGCATGCACAAGGCCATCACCGTGATCCTCTTCAAGCTGGAGGGGCAGAAGATCCTTCGCCACCCCGAATACGGCATGGACGACCGCCTGCTGCTGGACAAGATCGACTATGAAAACAAGTGCATCACCATCAATGGCGTGACCTGGCCGCTGGAGGATACGGATTTTCCGACCGTCGACCCGAATAACCCCTATGCCCTGACGGCGGAGGAGAGCGACGTCATCGACAAGCTCACCGCCTCCTTCCGCCGCAGCGAGAAGCTGCAGCGGCACGTGAGCTTCCTGTATTCGAAGGGGAGCATCTACAAGACCTACAACGGCAATCTGCTGCTGCACGGCTGCATCCCGATGACGGAATCGGGCGAGCTGATGCGCTTCAATCTCGACGGCAGGGAGCGCAGCGGCAAGGACTTTCTGGATTATCTCGACGTGGCCGCCCGCCAGGCCTATTATACGCCGCCGAACACGACCGAGCGCGAGCTGGGCATGGACCTGTTGTGGTTCCTCTGGGCGGGGCGCAACAGCCCGATCTTCGGCCGCGACCGCATGACGACCTTCGAGCGCCGTCTCATCGCCGACGAGAGCGCCTGGTCCGAGCCGAAAAACGCCTACTACACGCTCTACGAGGATCCCGCGGTCTGCGACAGGATCCTGAAGGAGTTCGGACTGGAGGGCCCGCACTGCCACATCATCAACGGCCATATCCCGGTGAAGGCGAAAAAGGGCGAGAGCCCGATCAAGGGCGGCGGCAAGCTGCTCGTCATCGACGGCGGCTTCTGCAAGGCCTATCAGCCGACCTCCGGCATCGCCGGCTACACGCTGATCTACAATTCGCGTACGCTGCGCATCGTCGCGCACCAGCCCTTCGTCGGCAGGGAGCGGGCCATCCGCGAAAACTACGACATCGCCTCCGCGACGACGATCTTCGAGCGCATGGAGTCCCGGCAGAAGATCAGCGAGACCGATATCGGCCACGAGCTGCAGGCGCGGATCGACGATCTGATGCTGCTGCTGGAGGCCTACCGCGACGGCGCCGTCGCGGAAACGCACCGGAACAAAGAATGATACAGAGCGGGGAGGGAAGAGATCTTCTCTCCCCGCTTTTTTCGCATTGAAAAAAGTCAAACTCGCTCTTGCATTGCACCTGCTGCTGTGATATATTGAGCGCAAGTTATTGATTGCCGTTTCGCTCGCCCCTGACGGGGCAACCGCGAAACATGGCTGAATTGCTCCCCGGAGGAGCAATGATTTGACAGAGTAGGGAAACCGCGTCAAGTGCCGGCAGATGGGATGTCGCCGCCGGACGAAGGCGAGGGGAGCGCAGGTGCCCCACGCCGCGATGGATTCCCGCGTCCGCTGTCACGGAATGGGCGACCTCTTTTCCGCGACCGTGGAAAGGAGGCTTTTTTATGGATTCATCCGGAACAATCACCCTGCGGCAGCTGACCGTGTCGGCGCTGCTGATCGCGCTGGACGTGGTGTTCTCGCGCGTGCTGGCCATCAATACGCCGCTGATGAAGATCGGCCTGGGCTTTGCGGCGGTGGCGCTGTCGGCCATGCTGTACGGGCCGCTCTGGGCGGCGCTGACCGCGGCGCTGGGCGATCTGGTCGGTGCGCTGCTCTTTCCCACGGGGGCCTATTTCCCCGGCTTCACCGCGACCGCCGCGCTGACGGGCCTGATTTTCGGCCTGTTTTTGTACCGCCGCGAAAAGAGCTGGCTGCGCGCCTTCCTGGCTGCGTTCTGCAACTGCCTGCTCGTGACCTTTCTGCTGAACACGCTGATGATCGCGGTGTTTTTCCGCTCTTCCCCGGCGGAGCTGGCCGGCGCGGACTTCGCGCGCTTCATGGAGCTGACCAGCCTCAAGGCGCTGCTCGCCGCGCGGATCCCGCAGTTTTTCATCATGCTCGGCGTGCAGACTTTGGTGATCGCCGCTCTGCAGGCCTCCCCGGCGCTCTTGCGCCTGATCCGTGAAAAAAGCGGCGGGAAAAGCGAAAAAAAGCCTTGACAAGCCGCATCAATTCAGCTATATTAGTTGAGCGCTCCAAAGACAGCAGGTGGCTCCGGCCGTAAATCCTGCCGAGGACATCAACAACATCTCTATGGAATTGATTGTTTTTGTGCCCTTTCGTCTTTTGGCGGAAGGGTTTTTCTTTATGGGCGTGAATCATCTGTGTGGAGGTGAAAAACACACATGCCAAACGCAAAGGTTCTTAGCGAGAAGCAGGCGATCGTCGAAGCTCTGGCCGAGCGCATCAAGAACGCTGGCGCCGGCGTCCTGGTCGACTACAAGGGAATCACCGTAGCCGAGGATACCGCCCTGCGTACCGATCTGCGCAAGGACGGCGTGGAATACACGGTCGTCAAGAACACCCTGACCAGAAAGGCTCTGGACAAGCTGGGGATGAACGAGCTCGACTCCGTTCTCAACGGCACCACCTCTCTGGCTACCGCCGAGAATGACCCCATCGCTCCTTTCCGTATCCTCAGCGAGTACAGCAAGAAGCTCAACGAGCGCTTCAACATTAAGGCCGCCTTCATGGAAGGCAAGGTCCTCAATGAGAAGGAAATCGCCGAGATGTCCGAGCTGCAGAGCAAGGACACCCTGTACGCCAAGGTCCTGGGCACCATGATCGCACCCATCACCGGCCTGGCCGTTTGCCTCGGTCAGATCCTGGAGCAGAAGGGCGGCTCCATCGAGACCCCCGCTGCCGAAACTGCGGAATAATCGCAGACCACAAAGATTTTAATGGAGGAAATTACAATGAGTGAAAAAATCGCTGCCCTGATCGAGTCCATCAAGGGCCTCACCGTTCTCGAGCTCAGCGAGCTCGTCCATGCTCTGGAAGACACCTTCGGCGTTTCCGCCGCTGCCGTCGCTGCTGGCCCTGCCACCGGCGCTGCCGCTCCGGTCGTCGAGGAGCAGACCGAGTTTGACGTTGTCATGACCAGCTTCGGCGCTGAGAAGATCAAGGTCATCAAGGAAGTCCGCGGCATCACCGGCCTCGGCCTGGCTGACGCCAAGGCTCTGGTCGAAGGCGTTCCCGCCAAGATCAAGGAAGCCGTCTCCAAGGAAGAGGGCGAAGAGCTCAAGGCCAAGCTCGAAGCCGTCGGCGCCACTGTCGAACTCAAGTAAGAGATCGTCAATACCAAGCACAAAAACGCCCGTCCGCATGGACGGGCGTTTTTTCTGCGAAACGGTTGTGCCTGCGCCGCCTTTGTGCTAAGATAAGGCCGTTATGAAAGAACTTCGTGAGAAACAATCAAACTTTGATCTGGGCCTTCTGCCGACGGTGTTCGCGCTGGCAGGCCCCGCCATGATCGAAATGGCTATGGGCACGGCCGTGCAGTACATCGACACGGCCATGGTCGGCTCGCTCGGCACCGAGGCCACCGCCGCCGTCGGCTCGACCAGCACGGTCGGCTGGCTGGTCAACGGCACGGTCTCGGCCTTCGGCGTGGGCTTTCTGGCCTATATCGCCCAGCGCCTGGGCGCGGACGAGAAGGAGAAGGCTCGCAAGGCGGCGGGGCAGTCGGTGCTGGCGGTGCTGGTGCTCGGGCTGCTGTTTACCGCCATCCCGCTTGCGCTCAGCCGGCAGGTGCCGGCCTGGATGCAGGTGGATCCCGCCATCCGTGCCACCGCGGCGCGCTATTTCTTCATCCTCTACCTGCCGATGCTCTTTCGAAGCGCCAGCACGATCTTCGGCACGGTGCTGCGCGCGGCGGGCGACACCAGGACCCCGATGCGCGTGGGCATCGGCGTGAACCTCATCAACGTGGTGCTGAATTTCCTGCTGATCTACGAGCCGCGGACGATGTCGGTCCTCGGTCTGCGCGTTCCGATGTGGGGCGCGGGCTGGGGCGTGATCGGCGCGGCGGTCGCGAGCGCGGTCTCCTTCGTCTTCGGCGGCATCGCGCTGACGCTGATGTTCTTCCGTCACCCGGTCATTTCGCCGCGCGGCCAGTCCCTGCGGCCGGACTGGGAGGTGCTGCGCCCCTGCCTGTGCGTCTCCTTCCCGAACATGCTGCAGCGCTTCGGCACTTCGCTGGGTTACGTCGCCTTCGCCGCGATGATCAACGCCCTCGGCCCGGTGTCCGCGGCCGCGCATATCATCGCCAACACCGTGGAATCGGCCTTCTACATCCCCGGCTACGGGATGATGCAGGCGGCGGCCACGCTGACCGGCAATGCCATCGGTGCGGGGGATCTGCAGCGGCAGAAAAAGCTTGCCGGTACGATCATCTTTCTGGAAGTGGCGCTGATGCTCGTCTCCGGCTCGCTGCTTTTCGCCTTCGCGCCGCCGCTGGTCGGGCTGTTCAGCAAGGATCCGGCGGTGATCGCGCTGGGCGTGACGGTGCTGCGGATGGTGGCCTGCTCCGAGCCGGTCTACGGCGTGTGTATCGCGCTGGAGGGCATGCTGCAGGGCGCGGGAAAGACGAAAATCCCCTTCGTCATTAATATGAGCGGCATGTGGGGCGTGCGCATCCTGGGCACCTGGATCTGCACGGTGCTGCTCTCCCTCGGCCTGGAATCGGCCTGGGGCTGCATGATCGGGCACAACGTGCTGCTGTTTATCCTGTTCAGCCTGTATTACCTGCGCGGAAACTGGAACCCCCTGAAGAAAGCCTAAGACCAAACAGAGAAAACCGCAGCCTTGCTGCTGCAAAGATAAAATGGAGGACACAGAACATGAAAAGAACAGTCAGATGGATCGCCGCGCTGCTGCTGATCGCGACGATGCTTTCCCTAGCAGCCTGCGGCCAGTCCAATACCCCCGCCGAGCAGGACACGGACGCCGAACCGACCGTCGTGCCGGAAGCGACGGCGGAGCCCACGCCGGAACCCACGCCCGAGCCGACGGCCGCGCCGCTGCCCGTGGTGACGCCGGAGCCTGCGCCCGAACCGACGGAGGATCCCTATTACAGCGATCTGCTCCAGTCGATCGCAGCCGCCGACGCAAGAGTCGTTCTGCCGGAGAAAGACCAGCTCCTTCCCCCGGACCAGGTCCGGATCAAGTACGTGCAGGGCAGCTACGGCCAGGGCATCCTGCTGGTGGATGCGGCGAGCAACGGGCAGCAGCTCGGTGTGATCGACGACGGCGCCCGCGTGACCGTCTATACGATGCAGGGAGAGCGCGGCCTGGTCAAAACCGAGGACGGCCGCTACGGCTGGGCGACGCTGGCGCTGCTGGTGGACCAGTTCGATCCCGATCTCAGCTACAAAAACAAGAAGGACTTTCTGATCGGCCACACCGCCGACTGGACGAGCCCGTCCTGGTATGACTTCATCATCAAGAACGCCGCCGATCTGCCGGCAGAAGTCGTGAAGGCGGCGAAGGACGCGCACGATGCGGGAAAGTCCTGAGCACAGGACGTCCGACGAAAACGCCCGCGCAGGGCAAAAAGAAGCTCCCCGGTTTGAAAACCGGGGAGCTTCTTTCGCGTCGGGGCTCAGCCCTCTTTTTCGAGCGTGACGGTGACGCCGCTGCCCATATCCAGGACCATGACGCCGTCAGCCAGGGTGCCGGTCAGCGTGGTGTCCGCGGCAATGATGCTGACCGCATCGCCGTCCAGCTCCCACTTGAGGCGGTAGTCCTGCCCATCCATCGTCATTACAGCATTGCCGCCGTTTTTCAGCTCGAAGGACAGGCCGCCTTCATAGAAGGAATCGATGTCGAGGCTGATGCCGCTCATTTCGGCGCTTTTTGCCACATACACGCCGGCGTTGGGATCGGGTGCTCCGCCGCAGGCCGCGAGCGCCAGCAGCATGGCCAGTGCCAGGATCAGACAAAACAAACGTTTCATAGGCTCCTCCTTATCATGATCGGGTTTCCGCTTTCTGATGATTTCATACTACACGATAGTCGCAAAGATGGCAAGAAGTTTTTCAAAAACCGCATTTTTGCCGCCGGTGCGGTACGGGGAGGCGTTGAAAAGCGAGCGGCCGCCATGTATAATAAACAGCAGAAAACAGAAAAACTCCGACAGGAGGGCTTGATATGGCAAAACAGATCGGAAAAAGCGTCAAACGCCCCGGCATCGGCGGCACGATCGCCAAGATCGCCTTCGGCGTGATCGTGCTGGGCGTCAGCGGTTCGGATCCCGGTGAGAGCGATCCGGTCGCGTTCCTCACGATGTGCCTCGCGATCGGGCTGGCGCTGATCGCCTGGGGCGTGCTTCCCTGGCTGGCCTGGCATCGGGAAGAGAAGGCCAGGCGGCAGGAAACGGAGCGGAAGCGGGCAGAGGCGGCCCGACTTCGCGCGGAAAAGAAGACGGCGGAGGAAAACAAGCTCCGCGTCTGCCCCAACTGCGGCGCGACCGGCCGCGGCCTGAGCTGCGAGTACTGCGGCTCCGTTCTGCCGTGAGCGGCGATCTGGAGCGGCGGCTCGGGCTGTACCACGCGGAGATCCCGGCCTTCCTGCAGCCCTTTCTCGAAACGCCGGAGCTGCGCCGCCTGCGGGAGGTCGGCATGAACTGCGGCTGCGAGTACACGGCCTTTCCGCGCTTTCGGGGGCTGCCGGCCTACTCCCGCTTATCCCACAGCCTGGGCGCGGCGCTGATCGTCTGGCACTTCACCGGCGACCGTGCGCAGACGCTCTCGGCGCTCTTTCACGATATCGCCACGCCCGTTTTCGCCCACGTGGTGGACTTTCTGCGGGGCGATCATCTGCGCCAGGAGGCGACGGAGGCCTGTACGGAGGACATTCTGCGCGGCAGCGCGGAGATCGGGCGGCTGCTGATGGCACTTGATATTCCCTTAGATGAGGTTTCGGATTATCACCGCTACCCTGTGGCCGACAACGACGCACCGCGCCTGTCGTCCGACCGGCTGGAATATACGATGGGCAACGCCCTCGGCTACGGCTTCGCGACGCTCGGGGAATTAAAAACCTGGTATGACGACCTGCGTGTGACCGCTGCGTCGGACGGGCAGAGCGAGCTTGCCTTCGAGGATCCAAAGGCAGCGCTCGGCTTTGCGCGGGCGGCGCTTCGCTGCGCCAAGGTCTACGTGTCCGACGAGGACCGCTATGCGATGCAGATGCTGGCGGAACTGCTGGCGGAGGCGCTGCAGCGCGGCGTGCTCCGGGAAAGCGATCTCGGCGGCACGGAGCCGGCGGTCATCGCCCGACTGGAAGCCGACGGGGAAACCCGCCGGGCATGGCGGGAATTTTGCGCGCTGCACCGCATGCGCACGGATGAAGGCGCGCCGCCGGAAAAGCGCCGGGTGATCCCGGCCAAAAAGAGATATATCGACCCGTTGATCGCGGACCGCGGCCGTGCGTCGGAGCTTGATGAAGACTTCCGGCGGGAGCTGGAGTCATTTCTGGCCGAGCCGCAGGACGGCTGGCTGTGCGGAGAATAGAAAAAGAAAGGCGGAAAGCATATGAAACCGATCGCCATCGATGAATTTTGCAAATTGAAATTCCTGTCCCGGGTCACGTTTTCTCCGAAAGGGACGAGCGCCTGCCTGGTCGTGACGGAGATCGACCGGGAAAAGGACGAGTACCGCTCCTGCCTCTGGCTGCGGCGGAACGGGAAGCTGAAAAAACTCACGAGCTTCGGCAAGGAGCGGAGCTTTCAGTATCTGGACGAGGACACGATCCTCTTTCCCGGCCGGCGCGAAGAGGGCGACAAGGAGAGCATCGAGAGCCTCTGGTACCGGCTGCCGCTCGACGGCGGCGAGGCGGAGCTCGCCTGGCGCTTCCCGATCCCCGTCTCGGAGCTGATCCCGCTGCCGGACGGCGACCTGCTGCTGCTCGGGCAGACGTTCCCCGGCTTTGAGGAGCTGTACACGGGGAATAAAAAGCTCCTGGCCGCGTACCAGAAGGCGCGCAAAGAGGGCGCCGACTACGAGGAGATCACGCAGGTCCCCTGGTGGTGGAACGGCGACACCTTTACCAAAGGCGCCTATACCTCGCTCTTTCGCTATGACGCGAAACGGAAAAAACTCCGCCGTCTGACGGAGAAGGACGTCAACGTTTTCAACCTTCGGCTGAGTCCGGACAAGCGCAGCGCCTGGTTCCTCTGCTCGCCGGTCAAGCCGCGCCTGCCCATGAGCGGGGAGACCGCGCTCTGCCGTCTGGCGCTCGACTCCGGGGAGCTGACGCGCCTGGCTGAGGACCGGGACGACTTCGTTTTGATCGGCTTTGAGCCGGGCGAGAGCTTCGGCCTGCTCCTCGCGCACGACAACCGCTTCGGCCTCAACACGGACGGCGATTTCTACCGCCTGGATTATGCCACGGGTGAGATCACGCTTTATGCCCGGTACGGCGAGTCGATCGGCTCCTCCGTCGGCAGCGATATCCGCTATGGCGGCGGCCGCAGTCTGAAGATGGTCGGCGATACGCTCTATTTCATCTCCACCCGCTTTGACGGCGCGTATCTCTTCAAACTCGAAAACGGCGAGATCTCGCAGCTGACCGACCGCCCGGGCTCGGTGGACTGCTTCGACGTCTGCGGCGGAAAGATCCTGCTCGTCGCGCTTTACGGCATGAAGGCGCAGGAGCTCTACGACGGCGCGGGGCGGCAGCTCAGCCGTTTCAACGAGGCTGCGCTGCGCGGAAGCTATGTGGCGCAGCCGGAAGCGCTGAACGTGCAGCGCGAGGGCTATGAGGTGCACGGCTTCGTGCTCAGGCCCATCGACTACGACCCGTCGAAGACCTATCCCGCCATTCTGGATGTGCACGGCGGCCCGAAGACCGTCTACGGCTCGGTGTTCTACCACGAGATGCAGCTCTGGGCCGGCCGCGGCTATTTTGTGATCTTCTGCAATCCGACCGGCTCGGACGGGCGCGGCGCGTTCATGGACATCCGCGGCAAGTACGGCACCGTGGACTATGAAGACCTGATGGCCTTCACGGACGCGGCGCTGGCGGCTTATCCCGCGATGGATCCGGAGCGGCTTTTTGAGACGGGCGGCTCCTACGGCGGCTTCATGACCAACTGGATCATCGGCCACACGGACCGCTTCCGCGCCTGTGCCAGCCAGCGTTCGATCTCAAACTGGCTGAGCTTCGCGGGCGTGTCGGACATCGGTCTGGACTTCGCCGCCGACCAGAACGCGGGCGATCTGTGGAAAAACCCGGAAAAGCTCTGGTGGCACAGCCCGCTCAAATATGCCGACCGGGTCAAAACGCCGACGCTCTTCATCCACGCCTTCGAGGATTACCGCTGCCCGATCGACCAGGGCTACCAGATGTTCACCGCGCTGGTCGCGCAGGGCGTGGAGACGAAGCTAGTGTGCTTCCGCGGCGAGAATCATGAGCTCAGCCGCAGCGGCAAGCCGAGCCATCGCCTCAAGCGCCTGCAAGAGATCACCGACTGGTTTGACAAGCACGACAGATAAATCAAGCGGGGACGCTGCAGCGTCCCCGCTTCTTCTTATACTATTTTTCGATAAAAAGTCTACACTTTTTATCGAAAAGATGCCGCCTGCGGCGGCATACAGTTGCTGACGCAACTGACGTCTCATACGGTTTTCAACGCGCCATTAAGCGCTATAAAAAGTAGACCTTGTCTACTTTTTAATGAAAACCAGTATTATTCATAATTCACGCTCCACAGCGTCAGCCCCTGCGCCGGCGCGGTCGGCCCGGCCTGCGCTCGGTCCCCGGAGGCGAGGATCCGCGGCATGTCCTCCGGGCTGCGTTCGCCGCGTCCGACCTCCAGCAGCGTCCCCGTGAGGATGCGCACCATGTTGTACAAAAAGCCGTCGCCCTCAAACACCAGGCGCAGCTCATCGCCCTCGCGCAGAAGGTCCAGGCGCCGCAGCTCGCGCACGGTGCTTTTTTTGCTGCGCTTGAGCGAGCAGAAGGCGGCAAAATCGTGCTGCCCGCACAGAAGCGCCGCCGCCTTTTTCATCGCCTCGGCGTCCAGCGGCTGCGGTACGGCCCAAAGGTAGCGCCGCTCAAACACGTTCGGCGTTTCGCTGTTCCAGATGCGGTAGACGTAGGTCTTGCCCGTGCAGCTCAGCCGCGCGTGAAAGCGCGGCGGCGCGGGTTCCAGCGAGAGTGCGCCGATATCCTCGGGCAGAACCTCCCGCAAAGCGGCGAGAAGCTCGGCGCTGCTCATCGCGGTCTCCGCGCGGAAGGAGCAGACCTGCTGCCGTGCGTGAACGCCCGCGTCGGTACGGCCGCAGCCGGCGACCTCGACCTCCTGCGACAGCAGGCGCGAGAGCGCGGTCTCCAGCTTTCCCTGGATGGTTTTGTCGGTGTTGCCCTGCTTCTGCCAGCCGCGATAGCGCGTGCCGTCATAGCAGAGCGTCAGCATGTAATTCGTCATAAGCGTTCTTACCGGACGGATTCAATTCCGAATTTCTAATTCCACATTCCGAATTGGCCCTATCCCATCACCAGGCACCAGAGAACCGGCACCAGCAGCGCGGGCAGATAATTGAGCGTGTGGAAATCCTTGACCTTCATGATCGACAGGCCGGACATCGCGATCAGAAAGCCGCCGACGACGGAGATCTCCGTCATCATCACGTCGGTGATGAAGCCGCCGACCAGCGTCGTGAGCAGGTAGATCGAGCCCTGCCACAGGAAGAGCACCGCAGCGCAGAGCGCGATCCCCGGGCCGTAGGCCGAGGCGAGCACCATCGAGGTGACGAAATCGAGCGAGGCGTTGGTGAAAAGGTAGGTGTGGTCGCCGTAGAGCGCGCTCTGCACCGGCCCGAGGATCGAGAGCGTCCCGATGCAGAAGATCAGGCAGCCGGTGACGATGCCCTGACCGAGCTTCCCGTCGCCGCCCCGGCGCTCCGTCAGCGCGCCGACGCGGCGGTCGAGCTGCAGGAGCGTGCCGATCACGCAGCCGAGCGCGAGGCTTACGATAAAGAGCACCGGATACTGGCTTTTCGGCATGTTCTGCACCACGGCGTTGATGCCGAGACCGAAGGCGGCCAGACCCATCGCGCTCAAAAGCCCCTCGCTGATCTTTTCGTTCATGGCCTTGCGGAAAAGCCCGCCGATCAGGCTGCCGGCGAGGATCGTGCCCACGTTGACAAAAGTTCCGATCATGGTCTTACCTCTCTTCGATCCGCTCCAGCCGCCAGACGAAGCTGTCATACTGATCCAGGTTCAGCGGCAGGGGCAGACCCATGTCCATCAGCGCGTTCGCGGGGTAGACGCGGCCGGTCTCCCGGTCGCGGTAAAGGGCGCCTGGCGTTAATCCGCGCACTCGCACATAGAGCGCGGGCATATTGGCGTGCTTTTCCTGCAGCACCGCGCTGATCATCGCGCGCGCCCCGTCTTCCGAGACGAAGGCCCAGGCGCAGCAGGGCGCCGCCTCCGGATCGCTCAGGCGGTAATAGAGGCCGTTTTGCACCAGCGGCGCGTCGGCGCAGAAGGTCTCGATCTGCCGCCGGATCTCGCCGCGCTCCGCTTCGCTGAGCTTCGCCGGATCCAGCTCGTAGCCGAAGGTGCCGGCCGCGGCCACGACGGCGCGGGTCTGCAGCGGCGTCGTGCGCCCGGTCTGGTGGTTCGGGCAGGCCGAGACGTGCGCGCCGACCGCGGAGGCCGGATAGCCGAAGGAGGTACCGTATTGGATGCGCAGGCGGTCGATGGCGTCGGTGTTGTCGCTGCACCAGATCTGCGGGCTGTAATAAAGCATGCCTGCGTCGAAGCGCCCGCCGCCGCCGCTGCAGCCCTCGATGAGCAGCTCGGGGTAGCGCGCGTTGAGCTTTTCGAGCACCTCATACACGCCCAGCATGTAGTCGTAGAGCACCTTGCCCTGGTCGTCGGCGGTGTGCGAATACACCTCGGCGATCGAGCGGTTGAGGTCCCATTTCAGATATTCGATCTGCCCCTGATCGAGCACCCGGCAGATGCGCGCATAGATCTCGTCGCGCACCTCACGGCGGGAGAAATCCAGCACCAGCTGGCTGCGCGAGCGGATGGGCGGCTGTCCGGGGATGGTCAGCGCCCAGTCGGGGTGGCTGCGGTAGAGCTCGCTGTCCTCATTGACCATCTCCGGCTCCATCCAGATACCGAATTTCAGGCCGAGCGCACGGACCTTTTCGACCAGTGCGCCGAGGCTGCCGCCGAGCTTGCGCTCGTTGGCCGTCCAGTCGCCGAGCGCGTGGGTATCGTCGCTACGCGCGCCGAACCAGCCGTCGTCCATCACCAGCAGCTCCACGCCGAGCGCTTTGGCTTCTTCGGCCAGGCGGAGGATGGACTCGCCGGTAAAGTCAAAGTAGGATGCCTCCCAGCTGTTGAGCAGGACGGGACGGCGCGCATCGCGGTACTTGCCGCGGCAGATGTGGCGGCGGATGCAGCGGTGCAGCTGGTGGCTCAGATGCTCCAGGCCCTGCGCGCTGAAGCTGAGGATGACCTCGGGCGCGGTGAGCGTCTCGCCGGGCTGCAGGGGATAGGAAAACTGCTCCTCGGAGATCCCCATCTGCAGGCGCGTCTGCTCGAACTGGTCGCGCTCTGCCTCCGCGCGAAAGCCGCCGCTCCACACAAACTGCATGGCCCAGCAGCGCCCGGCGGTCTCGCTTGCCTCCCGGTCGCAGAGGATGACGAAGGGATTGTACTGGTGGGAGGAATAGCCCCGGCGGCTGCCGATGACGGCGGTGCCGCGGCCGAGCGGGCGGCGGTCAAACTGCCGTTCCATGGCGTAGCGGCCCGGGAAGCTGATCAGGTCAAAGTCGCCGGCAACGAAGTCCAGGCAGGCGCTCTGGAGCTTTTCCACAGTGACGGGCGCCGTGCCGCGGTTGGTGACGATCGCGCTGCGGGTGATGATATCCAGCGCCGGCAGCACGCCGTAAAGCAGCGTGACGGAAAGACCCAGGCGCGGATCCTCCAGCTCAATCTGCAGCGTTTCGGCGCCGTCCTCCGCCCCGGCGTAGACTGCGGGCAGGCCGGGCAGGCTGTACTTGCCCGGGAGGATCTCATGGCTGCGATAGCGCAGCTGGCAGCCGAAGACGCCCTTTGCGTCGCGCACGATGAGCAGCGGACTGCGAAAGTCGCCCGTGCCCTGGGTGGGGAATTCCTGCGGCAGCGCGTCGAGCGAATAGGTCCGGTCGCAGCCCGCGGCGTTGGGATTGCCGGAGAAGCCGCGGTCGGCATAGCTCAGCAGGTAGTCCATATGGCCCTCGCTGCGGGCGCCGTAATAGAGGTGCAGGAGATTGCCGAGCGCGTCAGCCTGCAGCTGGTAAGTGGAATGCGCGGTATGGATGGTAAAGATCCGCTTGTCGGACGAATAGAGGATCGGCATGGCGATCATCCCTTCTTTTGTCTTGTGTTTTCGGTCGCATTATATCATGCTCCGACGAAGAAACACAAGTCCCGGCGTCTATACCCGCAACAGCAGAATCCAACAAAAATGCCCTGCGCCCGGTTGAATTTCCGCCGGGAACGCGCTATACTGAAACCAATCCCGACAGAAAAAGGAGGTCCATCCATGAATTTGCTCGCTATTTTGTTGAAAACGCTTCTCAGCAAGAATACCCTCTCCGCGCTGGCCAAAAAGACCGGCCTGACCGCCGCCAAGCTCAAAAAGCTCATCCCGCTGGCGCTGCCCCTGCTGCTCAAGTACCTCACCAGCAATGCCTCCTCCCAGTCCGGCGCCCTGTCCCTGCTGGGCGCGCTGGGCCAGCACAACACCGCCAAGGCGCTGCCCGAGCAGATCGCCGAGGCCGATACCGAGGACGGCAGCAAGATCCTCGGCCACATCTTCGGCAAGAACGCCGAGACTGAGATCACAACCCTGGCCAGCCAGTCCGGCCTCTCCGGCAAGGAAGTCAACACGGCGCTGGACAGCATCGCGCCCGTGCTGATGAGCAGCCTGAATACGGCCGCCTCCTCCGCCAAGAAAAAGGTGGATCTGTCCGACGGGCTGGATCTGTCCGACGTGATGGCTTTGCTGGGCGGCGGCAACAGCGGCGGCAGCCTGCTGAGCGGCCTCTTCGGCGGCAAAAAGCCCGCCGAGAAGGACGACGGCCTCAACGGCAACGCCCTGCTCCAGACCCTGCTGCAGCTGATGTAAAACCAGCCTGAGCAATGACCGCAGCGCCCAACGGGCGCTGCGGTTCGTTTTATCTGAAAAATGCGAAAACACCGCTTGACAAAGCGCTTTTCCAGTGGTATATCCAATCGGAAAAGACACAAGCAAGGGAGATCATAGTATGAGGATCATCACCATCAGCCGCCAGTTCGGCAGCGGCGGGCGCGAGCTGGGCAAGCGCCTGGCCGAGCGTCTGGGCTGGGACTATTACGACCGGGAGATCATCGACACGCTGGCCGCCGAGCAGGGCCTTGAACCGGACTATGTGAAAAAGACGCTGGCCAACCACGGCTGGCAGAATATCCAGCTGACCTACCGCAGCAGCTTTTCGCACCTGCTGTACGACCCGGGCATGAGCACCCAGATCCGCATCCGGGAGCGCGAGATCCTGCGGGAGATCGCCGCGCTCGGCAACGACTGCGTCATCATCGGCCGCGACGCCGACGTGATCCTGGAGGATTACCACCCCTTCCGCGTGTTCGCCTGCGCGGATGAGGAGGCGCGGCTGCGCCGCTGCATGAAGCACGAGCTGCGCCGCCCGGAGGCCGAGCGTCTGAGCGAGCGGCAGGTGCTGCGCAATATCCGGCGCATCGACCGCAACCGCGCTCACACCCGTGAGATCCTCACCGGCCGGCGGCATGGCGACGGCAGCAGCTTCGATCTGACGGTGAACACCACCGGCTGGGACATCAAAAAGCTGACCGGCGCGCTGGCAGACTTCGTGCTGCAGTGGTTTGAGGGCTGAGATATGGAACAACGCATCTCCAGAAAAGATCTGACCGAGGGCGTGGTGTGGAAAAAACTGCTGGTCTTTTTCCTGCCCATCGCCGCCGGTACCTGCATCCAGCAGCTGTATAACGCGGTGGACGGCCTGATCGTCGGCCGCTTTGTCGGCACGATCGCCCTGGCCGCCGTCGGCGGAAGCTCGGCGCAGATCATCAACCTGCTGATCGGCTTTTTTGTCGCCATCACCTCCGGCGCCTCGGTGGTCATCGCCCAGGTCTACGGCGCCAACCGCACCCGCGACGTGCAGATCGCGGCCGGCAACGCCATCGCGGTCTTTGCGCTGCTGGGCCTGGTGCTGACGGCCTTCGGTCTCGCGGCCTCCCCGGCCATGCTGCGCCTGCTGCGGACCCCGGAGGACACCCTCGCCGACGCGATCCTTTACCTGCGCATTTACTTCATCGGCGTGCCCTTCGTGCTGGTGCTGAACATGGAATCCAACATGCTGCGCGCCGTGGGCGATTCCTTCAGTCCCTTCCTCTACATGGTGGCGGGCTGTGTGATGAACATCGTGCTCGACACGCTCTTTGTCGTGGTCTTCCACTGGGGCACCGCGGGCGTCGCCATTGCCACGGTGGCAGCGCAGGTGCTGAACATGGCGCTGCTGACGGGAAAGCTCCTGACCACAAAGGAATCCTACCGCCTGAGCTTCCGGGAACTGAAGCTTAAGGGCGTGTACCTGTCAAATATGCTCCGCCTGGGCATCCCGGCCGGCCTGCAGTCGTCCATGTACGCGGTGTCGAACATGATCATCCAGGTGGCCATCAACTCCCTCGGCACCGTGGTCGTGGCCTCCTGGGCCATGACCAGCAAGACCGACGGCATCTTCTGGGCCGTGAGCAGCGCCTTGGGCGCCGCGATCACCAGCTTTGTGGGCCAGAACCTCGGCGCCGGGCGGCATGACCGCGTCAAGCTCTGCGTGAAGCAGGGCGCGATCCTCTCCGGCATCATCACCGTCACGCTGAGCGGGCTGATCATGCTGCTGGGCAAGCCGCTCCTGCGCATCCTCACCGAGGACCAGGCGGTCATCGACACCACCTACCAGATCATGACTTATTTCGTACCCTACTATTTCACCTGGGTTGCGATCGAGGTGCTGACGGCGGTGCTGCGCGGCGCCGGCGACGCGGTGCGCCCGGTCATCATCGTCGGCCTGGGCATCTGCCTGCTGCGCATCATCTGGATCGGCACGCTCTTTACCGCCGTCCACACGCTCTTCGTGCTCTGCCTCTGCTACCCGGTGTCCTGGGTCGTGACGAGCGTGGTGCTGTACGTCTACTTCCGCCGCGGCGGCTGGAAGACCCGCGGCAGCATGATCGTGGATCACTGATCCGTCCATCAGAAAAAAGAAAGCCCTTCGCTGATTGATTCAGCGAAGGGCTTGTTTTTACTGTAAGGGGCGATCAATCTTTCGCGATCACGGAGCTCAGATAGATTTCAAATCTGAATTCCGCGTCGGTTTCGTTTTTGCAGTCTATGGCAATGACGTCAAGCGCCCCGGTCTCCGGATTGGCGGCACCGCTCCAATCCCGGTAATCATCGTCGTTGCGAAGATCGGCCTGGATCGGTTCGATCGAGTAAAGCTCTCCATCCTCGGTATAAACGAAACAGGTCCCATTAACCTCAAGGTGGGGATACTCGTCCGGCCAGGTGCAGCGGAAAAGCATGAAATTACGGCTTTCCTCCCACCGGCCTTCCATCACATAGCTGACCTGGTCGGTCAGGTCCTCCTCGCTCGAAACGGAGGAGTACAGGTACTCGACGCGGAGGGAACCGATTTCATTGATCCATTCGTTGTTTTCATCCCAACGGTTGTAGGACATCAGCGCATAAGGAAGAGATTCAGCGCCGGGCCTGATATAGAAGGACTTGAGATCGCCCGCACAGAGGTATTCCGCGCCAGTCTCGTTGTTGAAATATGTACCATAAAGCGGATTGCCCGCGGTATCATACATGTACACCAGACAGTAAACAATCATCATGGAATCCGAGGGGTTGCTTACGGTAATCGTGGCAAAGTCTTCAAAGCTGTCGCCTTCGTCCACGGTGACGGGGGAGGCGGGATCTGCGGGCTGTCCCAGATCAACTTTGAAGGATTCGTAAGAACGCAGGCCGTTTTCCTCTATGATCTCGAACAGGATGCCGATCTCGCCGACGGATTTCAGTTCCAGCGCTGCGGCAAAGTCCTTGTTCACGCAAAGCACCACGTCCTCCTCGTTCCCGCCGGTCAGGAACGGCTCGCTGTAGCGGAGAGGGACCAGAGTGTCCTTGCTGCTCCCGACTTGAAAAGCCCAGACGCTGGTTTGCCCGAACCCGTTGACGCTTCCGATGTCAAACAGCACGGTATTCTGTTCTTCTCCGGTCCGTTCGATATGAAGATTCAGATCGAAAACGGGAACGTCGTCCCCGGGCAGATCCACATCCTGCAGGTGGCTTTCCGTGCTGACGGCCGTGATCTTGATGCCGTTGTCGTCATAGATCACCTGATTCAGCTCCACAGGACCGGAGGACGCCGGCTCCTCTTCGGCCTCCTCTGCGGGCTTCACTTCCTGCCCGGGCTGGGGATCCGACTGCGACTGCGGCTGACCCTCGGCCTGCGAAACAGCGCCGTCGCTCTTGCCGCTGTCGGCCGGAGCGCTTTCTCCGCCGCAGCCTGCCAGAAGTGAGAGCACCAGCAGCAGGGCGAGACACATGGATATCATTTTTCTGCTCATCGGGAGCACTTCCTTTCGTTCGGTCGTTTTCCGGACGGCAGGGGCATAAGCCGCAGGGATATCCGGAATAAGCTGGATTTACTATATCATGGGGTTTGATAATTTTCAATAAGATTATCCGCGGCCGTGCTCGTGCGGCGGCAGATGAAACCGATCGGAGAACAAGCCCTCGGGAAACGATCATGCCCAGATAAACCAGAAGTACAGATAGCCGGTCATCACGGCAACAAAGGTGTAGGGGAGACCGATCCGCATGAACTCCGCAAACGACACCTGATAGCCTTCTTTCCTGAGCAGGCCGACCGCGGTGATATTGGCCGATGCGCCGATGGGGGTGATGTTGCCGCCCAGGGTCGCGCCTGACAGCAGCCCGAAGTACAAAAGATGCGGGTCAATCCCCAGCGCGGCCGTGACGGCCGTCAGAACAGGGAGCATGGTCGCCACATAAGGGATGTTGTCAACGAAGGCGGAAATGAGCACCGAGCCCCAGACAACGATCGTGTACAACAGGAAAATGTTGTTCCCGCCGAATCTGACGATCAGATCGGCAAAGTCGTCGATGACGCCGACGTTCGTCAGCCCGCCGATCACGATAAACAGGCCCGTGAGAAGCCCCAGCGTTTCAAAGTCCAGATTCTTTACGGCTGCGGCGGCATGCTGCGCCTTCTTCTCCCGCAGGAGATCGAGCAGGACCGTGACGATCGCCAGCGCGCAGCAGATCATGCCGTTTATCGTCGACGGCGTGTTCGGGATGAAGGAAGCGGTGATCAGGGCGGCAACCATGAGGAGCAGCATGACGGTCGGTACATAGTTGCTGACGGAGGTCCTCTCGGTGGATGAAACCGGCGCCGTATCTTTGCGGAACAGGAGCATCATGACGGGAACGGTAGCCAGGGCGCCGAGCTCTACGGCAAAAAAGATCCCGGGCCGTCCGTTCATCCAGAAGAAATCCATGAAGTTCATGTTCGCATAGTCGCCCAGCATGATCGAGGTGGTATCTCCGACAAGCGTGGCCGCGCCCTGCAGATTGGAAGATACCGCAATGGAAAGGATCATGCCCACGGGGCTTATTTTCTGCTTTTTGCAAATTGCCATCCCGACGGGGGCGACCATCAAAACCGTGGCGACATTGTCGATAAAAGCCGAGATCAGGCCGGCAAAGAGAGACATCAGTATGGTCACCCACATGACGTTCTTGGACTTTCCCAGCAGGATATCCGCCAAAAGATTCGGCATACGGGAATCAATGAAGTAATAAACGATGATCATCGTTCCCGCGATCATCAGCAAAACGTTCCAGTTGATCGTTGACAGCAGACGATCCGGCGGCAATATGCCCGAGATCAGAAAGATCAGCGCCACGGACAGGGCGTAAAACGGCCTGTACTTGGGCATGACGATCATCAGAACATACATCAGAGCAAACAGGACTAAAGCTAAGATTTTCATCGGATTCCTCTTTTCACCGGCAATGGTTTTCGGGCGGCGGGGCGTTTGATCCGCGCCCCGGCGTTCCGCCGGATTTTTTGATTTACAAAACGGGCAATAAAAAAGACTTTTACCACAACCGAAGCTGTGGTAAAAGTCTTGCTGCTTCGAACAAATCCCGGGGATCTCTCCCGTACTGACGGAATATGTTGCGCCTTTGCGCCAGCTACTCCCTGATACCGCTTTATATTATATAACTGTTTCGGGCCTTGCCAAACCCTGATCGCGCGGCTGCCTGAGCCGCGATCACCGGGCGTTTGCGGGAGCATGCCGCACGCTGCGGCTTATTCCCACTTGCTCCTGCAAACCGTGAGCTAAACGATTTTGTGTAGGTCATTTAGCGCAGAGTATCAGGATTATTTGCATTACCTATAAATTATGGGCTATCAAGATTTTTGTTGTCACTGTGTTGTCACAACCAAGGGCATCGCATACATAGATCTATTTGTAAAAACCGGCTATTGTTCTTCAACCATACGTGATGCCGTATTTCTAGGTTGCAACTTCAACGACTGCTCCATATGCAATCAATTCATCGTCTGCGCGAATTTCTATCGGCGGATAGTTGCTATTGTATGAGCAAAGATATACCTTTCCAGCCTCATGTGTTAAATATTTGCAGTATACTCTACCATTGTAAAAGAAAGCCCCTACTCTCTTGTCCTCAATAGTTTCCTGCTTTTTAATTAACACAATACTCCCGTTTGGAATCGTTGGCTCCATGCTATCGCCAGATATTTGTAATGCGAAGTCACATACATCATTATCCGTCTCATAGTCACTATACGGGATATCTTCAAAGCTGTCTTTTCCTACTCCTGCTGATATGGGCAGGCTATAAAGGTGTATTACTCTCTTTTTTGAAGATTCTTCTAATTCGAAAGACTGATTATCTGGAATGTCTTTTGCCCACATTTGAATTTGAGCCAGAGCCCCCATTTCTTGTTGCAGGTATGCGGCTATATGACCTGGATTTAAGAGGAACATAAAGCATAGAATGCTTTTGGCAGTTTTTCTCTTTTCATCTTCGGAGATAAAGTGGAAAAAATTATAACCGTTATGAATACTGTATACTTGTTCTTCGTAGTGGCTTTCTCCGTGTAATACCAGACGATACATCAGGCTTTCAAAAAAAGTTGAGCGATTGCCCAAGGTATATAATACATTCGGGTCGCGAGAAACATCTCCAATTCCTTTCCGATATGTAAAAGTCGAAAAGGCCTCTAGCACACGCCTCATTTCATTACCAATGGCGAGCGAATCCTCCTTATCTCCATTTGCGTAATGATACACTTTTGTGAGAAGAGCTCCATATTCATTGAAATTATTGATTTTAGTAAGCGCTGTATCGTGAAGTTCTATAGTGTTACAAGAAGTCTCTGGTTGTCCCGCTTTTCCTTTAGTCGATTTGCAAATCTCCTCCATCGCTTTTCTGAGTGCAAATACAGTTTCTAAATCGTGTGAAAGGAAAAGCACCTTGCTATGATTATTCCCTCGAATAATGCGAGCCGTCTGAAAGCGAAGAAGGGAGATAATGCCCACCTTGTTCTCAAAATCAAAACTTGAAACAGGGTCATCGATCACAATAAAAGCTTCATTCTGATACAGTTTTCCAATTTCTTGATTAGCTAAAATTTGCGTGAAGAAATAGCATAAAGCGATGATATTGCGTTCACCAAGAGATACTTTTTTAGGTAACACATCTTCACCATTTGATTTTAGATAGTATTTTTCATTGCGCAACTCAATAGATAGTCTCCCTTGAGATAGGAAAACATAGTTTAATGAACTATTAATGCTTTCAATCGCAAGACCAATATTCGCTTTACGTTGCTGAAGACTAGTTAATTTTAGTTTTTCCGACGCAAGCTCTTTCTGCTTTTCGTCGAGTTTTTTCAGTATTGCTTCTCTGCCTTTTTCTTGTTTTGAATAGTCTTTATAAAGTTGAGCAATTTGGTGGTGTGCTATTTCTTTATTTAGGAGGATAAGCGTCCTAATGATAGAAGATTTTTTCTTGGCTGCATCATTAAACTCTTGTCTTTTTTCCTCTAGCCCCCTAAGGATGATATTTAACTTTTCGACTTCTTCTGCAAGTCCAATTGGTTTAATAGAGATGGGAGTATAGATACTGCCAAGCTTCTGAGAAATGAGTTCCTGATACTGTTCTAATTGTTTGATACATACTTCTTGCTGCTTAGCTGCACTCTTAGATAGCTCCAGGTCCAGGCTCGAGAAAGCTGCACAGTCAAGCAATAACATAGGAAACTGAACGGAAGCTAATTGAGCTTTGTGCTCGTCAACATCCTTATTTAGCACCCTATTAATGCTCTCAACAAGCTCATGTTTGTAATTATCGTCTACGGCTTGATAGCAATAAGGGCAAATATTTGTCCCTTTCTGACTAAAATCGTCTCTTGCGGCTTCTATTCTTGCCTGAGCCCCTCCTTGTATTGCGGATAGAATAAGCTTTTCTCGTGCAGATAAAACCGGTTCATCAATTTTCTTTCCAAGAAGATCTATTATATTCTTCTCATAATTCTCGTCTATTTTTATTGCAATAATCTCGTCTGGATAAGATGTTGAACTATCAGAGACTTTGGACAACAGCTTTTGTGAGTCTTCAAATTTGTCCTGTAAATCGACAAGAGTGTCCTTAACAGCGAGTGTACCGATTTCGCTGATTACAGAATCGGTTACTGGGCTCTTTATTTTATTTCCTTTAATATGTGAATCTGTTTCGGCCCAGCCCCCATCTTGCTTTAGGACTCTGGTTATTCTGTTTTTGTGATATTCTGGACAGAGCGGATTGTCTTTATTGTGATAATTGCTATACTCGGCAGATAATTGATCAAGGTCAGAAGCGAGATCTTCTACCCGCTTTTCTTGCGAATCTATCTCTGCTTGTAGATCGACTTGCCCTCCGAGCAATACGATTGTTCCAAGACCATCATCGTCGATTTTTACATTCTCATCGATATACTTCTCATTGAAAACAAATACATTCGTGCCATCACCAAGCGGTAATAATTGTTGATTTGAGTCAATAAAATACGTTGCTAAGTCAGATGGAATCTCCTTGTGAGAAAGGGCGGCTATTCCTTCCGAAATAGTGCTTTTTCCACTTCCGTTTTTTCCATACACGATAGAAATCCTGTCATTTGGCTTTTGATAGAACAACAAGCTGGTATCTGTCTTGAAACATCTGCCATTTATTTTTATTCCTTTGATAGTCTCTATCATGTCTGCTCTCCTATTCTATATCTTAGCAGATAGAAGTGGTTTTAGATTTCCAAGATTTTAATAATGCAACACAAAGAAGTTATTTCTTTGCGCCATGATCCTAATCATACGTACCACACCGGCAGTTGGAGCAGATTATCCCTCAGTAAATTGGGTTGCGGACAAGTACAGATTATCGCTCCCATTCCACGGCGCTTCTCCTCAACCTTGTCCAGTACGGTGAAAGCACTGGCCTCATCTGCCGTAACTGTGGGACTTTGTTTGATCTCTATGGGATAGAGCGTTCCGTTTTCTTCAATGATCAGATCGATTTCGCTCTCGGTCTCGTATTCTTGCCCATCCTTCCGGACTTTTTTCTTATCACGGCCACGGTAATAAGAAACACAATATCGGTAATCGATACCGCGATTGGAATAGGATTTCAGGATTTCTGAAATGACAAAGGTTTCAAACATAGCGCCGCTCATGGCACCGTAAGCAAGTGCCTCTGGCGTGAGCCAGCGAGTGAGATAGGCAGCTAGGCCAGTATCGCGGAAATAGACCTTCGGGGTCTTGATTGCTTTTTTTAGCACGGATGGTGTATAGGGCTCCAACAAATACACAATTCCGGACGCCTCCAGAATGGACATCCATTTTTTGACCGTCATGGCGTCCTTGCTGATTTCGTCAG
>CAMNOV010000023.1 GCA_946547105.1 uncultured Clostridia bacterium
ACCGTGTCGGCGACTGCGTTGCCATCGGCAACCTGCGCACCGTCATCTGGCGTGCCTGGGACGTCTGCATGAGAATCTAGTCCCTTAAAACAATCAGAAAAGGATGCGCTTCACGGCGCATCCTTTTTTAAAAGGAGAGTATCGTTATGTTCAGACGCAGCGAAGAAAAGATCGTGGAATCCAAAAAGCTCTTCGGCGGCGCGGGCGAGGCGGAGATGCACAAGATCCTCAACGGCGCGCCGGAGATGTACAACAAGGGCCGCGTGTTCAACCATCTGGTGCTGCACCCGGGCTGTGAGATCGGCTGGCACGTGCACCAGGGGGACGGGGAGACCTACTACATCCTCAAGGGGCACGGTACCTACAACGATAACGGCACGGTCATCGAGGTCGGCCCGGGCGACGTGACCTTTACCGACAGCGGGGAAGGGCACGCTCTTCTCAACAGCGGGGAAGAGGATCTCGAGGCCATCGCGCTGATCCTGTACTGCTGAAATGCATAAGCGTTCATCGGCTTTCGCTTTGTCGAAAGCCGATGAACTTTTTTTGTGAAAAACGTGAGATTGACAGAATAATAACGGGATTGTCAGAAACTTATCTAGCAAAAATGACGAAAACCGCGGTCGAATCGGTAGACAATGGAAGACCGTTTGTGGTATGATACATGGGTCATTAAATGCGAGGTGAAGTGTATGACCCATACTTTCAAGGGCGGCGTTCATCCCAATTACATGAAGGCACCGCAGATCCCGATGACCGTCATGACCCCGCCGCCTCAGGTAGTCATTCCCATGATCCAGCACATCGGTGCGCCCAACAAGCCTCTTGTGCAGAAGGGCGATTATGTGACGATGGGGCAGAAGATCGGCGAAAATCCGGCTCCTGTTTCCGCGCCTGTCCACGCCTCCGTCTCCGGCAAGGTCGTGGCGGTCGAGCCGCGGCCTCATCCCCTGGGCGATATGATCCTGTCGGTCGTCATTGAAAACGACTATCAGGATACTCCGTGCACCGATCTGGCTCCGCTCACGGAGGAGCAGCTGAAAGACTCCGATGCGATCCTGGAGCGCATCCGCGAAGCCGGCGTGGTCGGCATGGGCGGCGCGATGTTCCCGACCGCCTTCAAGATCCGCGGCGGCATCGGAAAGGTCGACAAGCTCATCATCAACGGCGCCGAGTGCGAGCCCTACCTCAACGGCGACCACCTGACCATGCTCAATTACCCCGAGCAGCTGCTCAAGGGCATCGAGCTGGTGCGCATCGCCAGCTGCGTCGACAAGGCCTACTACGGCATCGAGAAGAACAAGCAGGACGCCATCGACCTGCTCAATTCTCTCCATCCCGAAAAGTACGGCATCGAGATCGTCCCCGAGGAGATCAAGTACCCCCAGGGCGCCGAGAAGATGCAGGTCAAGGCCGTCACCGGCCGCGAGGTCAAGCCCGGCGGCATCCCCTCGGGCGTCGGCGCCAACGTCGTCAGCACCCGCACCTGCTACGCGATCTACCAGGCCTGCTATGAGGGCAAGCCCGTGATCGAGCGTATCGTCACCGTCGCCGGCAGCGCCATGAGAGCGCCGACGAATATCCTCACCCGCGTGGGCACTCCCTTTGAGTACATCGCCGAGCAGTGCGGCGGCTTCGTAAAAACGCCGCGCAAGATCGTTCTCGGCGGACCGATGATGGGCATCTGCGCCACCAGCCTTGAGGCGCCCAACATCAAGGGCACCGCCGGCGTCCTCTTCTTCACCGAGGAGGAAGACCGCCACGAGGACGAGCCGACCTGCATCCGCTGCGGCAAGTGCATCACCGTCTGCCCGATGAATCTCGAGCCGGTGTTCATGTACATGTACTACAGCAAGGGCGACTTTGAAAACATGGCGAAATACCATATCACCGATTGCTTCGAATGCGGCAGCTGCGCGTTCAACTGCCCGGCCCGCATGCCTCTGACCCACGCCTTCAAAACGGCCAAGCTGATGTTCCAGGCCAAGGCCGCGAAGGAAAAGGCCAAAGCAGAGGCCGAAGCTGCCAGAAAGGAGGTCAAGGTCTGATGGCTGCCAATCAGAAAGAACGCATCGTCTTTGACGTTGCCTATCAGCCCCAGGTGCGCACGAACGTCGATACCGGCCGCCTGATGGGCCGCGTGATCCTCGCGCTGCTGCCGGCCGTGGCCGTTTCCGTGTGGCAGTTCGGGCTGCAGTCCCTGCTGCTGATCGGCGTATCGGTCGCCTCCGCGGTCTTCTTCGAGTGGGCTTACCGCAAGCTGCTGAAGAAATCCTCCACCATCCACGACTGCTCTGCCGCCGTGACCGGCCTGCTGCTGGCCATGACCATGCCGCCCACGGCGCCGCTGTGGCTGCCGGTGATCGGCACCTTCTTCGGCATCGTCGTCGTCAAGCAGCTCTACGGCGGCATCGGCAAGAACTTCCTCAACCCCGCCCTCGCGGCCCGCGCCTTCCTGCTGGCCTCCTATGCGATGGCGCTGGGCCAGTTTGCGATTCCGCACTCCCTGCAGGGCGTGGTGGACGGCGTCTCCGCCGCCACTCCGCTCAGCTACCTCTACAGCGGCGAGCCCATGCCCGCCTACTACACGCTCCGCTCCATGATCCTGGGCATGCGTCCCGGCGCTCTGGGCGAGATCAGCGCCCTGGCCCTGCTGATCGGCGGCGTTTACCTCGTTGCCACCAAGGTCATTTCCTGGCGCATCCCGGTGTCCTTCATCGGCACCGTTGCGCTGCTGACCCTGATCTTCGGCCATGAGGGCTATTCCAACCTGGACTTTATGCTCCTCAACCTCTGCACCGGCGGCCTGTTCCTGTCGGCCATCTTCATGGCCACGGACTATGCCACCAGCCCCGTCACCCTCAACGGTCAGCTGCTCTACGGCTTCGGCTGCGGCGTCATCACCGTGCTGATCCGCTACTTCGGCGGCTATCCCGAGGGCGTGACCTACGCCATTTTGCTGATGAACCTGTGCACCTGGGCCATCGACAAGGCCTTCCACCGTCATCAGTTCGGCGTGAGCAAGGAGGACATCGCGGCCGAGAAGGCTGCGAAGAAAGCGGCAAAGGAGGCGGCGAAATGAATAAGATCCTGAAGCTGACCTTTGTCCTGTTCCTGATCTGCGCGATCGTGGCCGCCGTCCTCGGCGGCGTCAACGAGCTGACTTACCAGCGCATCGCCCAGCTGCAGGCGGAAAAGACCGCCGCGGCCTACAACGCGGTGCTTGAGAGCGAAAGCTACACCGATCTCGGCCTCGCGCCGCAGACCATTGTCGCCAACGGCCAGAAGATCAAGATCAACAGCATCGCCGAGGCCGACAACGGCAAGGGCTACGTGGTCGAGACCACCTTCTCCGGCGCACAGGGCAACATCACCATGGTCGTCGGCGTGAACAAGGCCGGCAAGTGCACCGGCATCTCCATCACCGAGCATTCCGAGACCTCCGGCCTCGGCGCCAACGCCGCGAGCTCCGCCGAGGTGGGCGTCACCTTCCGCAATCAGTTCAAGGGCCAGGACGAGACCATCGCCCTGACGAAGGCGGGCGGCAAGATCGACGCGCTGTCCGGCGCGACCATCACCTCCCGCAGCGTCACCAACGCGACCCTCGCGGCCATCCTTGCCGTGAAGGCTCTGGGTTAAGGAGGGCAGGCAAATGTTTAAGAAACGGCTCAAAGAGGGCGTTATCACCAATAACCCCATCCTCGTGCAGCAGCTGGGCATGTGTGCCACCATGGCCATCACGACCTCGCTCTTCAACGGCATCGGCATGGGTCTGTCCGTGCTGATCATCCTGACCTGCTGCAACGTGGCGGTCTCCGCCATCCGCAAAATCATTCCCGGTGAGATCCGTCTGGCGATCTTTGTGGTCGTCATCGCGGGCTTCGTCACCATCGTTGATCTGCTGCTGCAGGCCTTCCTCCCGGCGCTGAGCGAATCGCTCGGCGTGTTCATCCCGCTGATCGTCGTCAACTGCATCATCATCGGCCGCGCCGAGGCCTACTGCCAGAAAAACGGCGTGTTCGACTCCTTCATCGACGGCATCACCCAGGGCTTGGGCTACACGGTGGTCCTGGTCGTGATGTGCCTGATCCGCGAGCTGCTGGGCAAGGGCTGCTTCGGCGGCGGTCTCATTGACCTCGCCAAGGGCATCACGCTCGACGGCACCGGCGCCGGCATCCAGATCTTCTCTTCGGACTATGCCGCGTCGATCCTGACCTCTCCGGTCGGCGGCTTCCTGACGCTGGGCTTCCTCTTCGCGGGGATGCAGTATGCGCTGAAAAAGGCCGCGGAGAAAAAGGCGAATCCCAAACCGGACGAGCCTGAAGAAACCGAAGAAGAGGAGGCGCTTGCGAAATGAGTGAACAGCTGACCAGCATCCTGACGATTTCCCTCGGCGCTATCCTGATCAACAACTTTATCTTCTCGCAGTTCCTCGGCTGCTGCCCCTTCCTGGGCTGTTCCAGCAAGGTGGAAACGGCCTCCGGCATGGGCCTCGCGGTCGTGTTCGTCATGGGCCTGGCCTCCGCCATCTGCTATGTGGTCAACCTTCTTCTGGTGAAGCTCGGTCTGGCCTTCCTGCAGACCCTGGCCTTCATCCTGGTCATCGCCGCGCTCGTCCAGTTCGTGGAGATGTTCCTCAAGAAGATGGTCCCCTCGCTCTACTCCGCGCTCGGCATCTATCTGCCGCTGATCACCACCAACTGCGCGGTGCTGGGCGTGGTGCTGCTGAACGTGCAGAATGACTACAACTTCATCGAGTCCGTGGTCTACGGCATCACCGGCGGCCTGGGCTTCATGCTGGCGATCGTTCTGTTTGCCAGCGTGCGTGAGCGCATCGACTTCTCCGATTACCCCGAGTGCTTCGAGGGCTTCCCGATCTGCCTGATCACTGCCGGTCTGCTGGCCCTGGCTTTCATGGGCTTCAACGGCATGAAGATCTTTTAAGGAGGGCGCTGCGATATGACGATTCTGTATTCCGTTCTCGTTCTCGGCGCGCTCGGCGCGATTTTCGGCGCGCTGCTGGCCTTCGCCTCCAAGATCTTCTATGTTGAGGTCGACCCCAAGCAGGCGGCCGTGCGCGAGTGCCTGGCCGGCGCCAACTGCGGCGGCTGCGGCTATCCCGGCTGCGACGGTTATGCCGCCGCGGTCGCGAAGGGCGAAGCGCCCTGCAACAAGTGCGTGGCCTGCGCCCCTGAGATGCACGCCAAGATCGCCGAGATCATGGGCGCGTCCAACGAGGAAGCCGAAAAGATGGTCGCGTTCGTGCCATGCTCCGGCTGCACCGACGTGGCCGAGGCCCGCTTCAACTACTCCGGCCCCGAGGATTGCCGCGCGGCCATGCTCTTCGGCGGCAAGAGCAACAAGCTCTGCACCTTCGCCTGCATCGGCATGGGCAACTGTGTCAAGGCCTGCCAGTTCGGCGCGATGCATCTGGAAAACGGCGTGGCCAAGGTCGACCGCGCCAAGTGCGTCGGCTGCGGCGCCTGTGTCGACGCCTGCCCCAAGAGCATCGTCAAGCTCATTCCCGAGAGCCAGCGCGTCATCCCCGCCTGCTCCAGCAAGGACAAGGGCGCGGCGGTGATGAAGATCTGCAAGGCCGGCTGCATCGGCTGCATGAAGTGCCAGCGCGAGTGCCCCGCCGGCGCGATCGAGGTCAAGGACTTCCTGGCCGTGGTCGATCCCGAGAAGTGCACCCGCTGCGGTCACTGCGCGGAGGTCTGCCCGCGCCACATCATCACCGATTTCGGCGCATAAGCAAGCACCAACGAAAAACAGGCTTCCGATTCTTCGGAAGCCTGTTTTTTACAGTTTTTTAACCTTTGCCGGGTGCGGCGGTGTATAATAGAATCAAACAGGATCAAACAAACAGCGGAGGGAAGAACATGAGCAAACGCGCATTGATCGTTGAGGACGACAGCAATATCGCCGAGCTCCTGCGCCTGTATCTGGGACGGGACGGCTTTGAGGTGATGATCACCGGCGACGGCAGCAAGGCCGAGGGCATTTTTGACCTCTTCACGCCGGACGTGGTGCTGCTGGACATCATGCTGCCCGGCAAGGACGGCTGGCAGATCTGCCGCGATATCCGCAAGAAATCCTCCACGCCCATCATCATGCTCACGGCGAAAGGGGAGACCACCGACAAGGTCAGCGGCCTGGAAATGGGCGCGGACGACTATGTGACCAAGCCTTTCGACGTCAAGGAGCTGATCGCCCGCATCCACGCCGTCATGCGCCGCACGGACGCCGACGCGCCGGTGGAAAAGAAGCTCACGTTTGACAAGCTCGTCATCAATCTGGACTCCTACGAGCTCATCGTGGACGGAAAGAAGATCGACACGCCGCCCAAGGAGATGGAGCTGCTGTTCCATCTGGCCTCCTCGCCGAACCGCGTCTTTACCCGCAACCAGCTGCTGGATGAGGTCTGGGGCTTCGATTATTTCGGCGACTCCCGCACCGTGGACGTGCACATCAAGCGCCTGCGTGAGAAGCTGGAGGGCGTGAGCGAGCAGTGGTGCCTGAAAACCGTCTGGGGCGTTGGCTATAAGTTCGAGGTCGAGACCGAAGCGAAATAAGTTTTCAGTTTTTAGTTTTCAGAAGCCTGGAAAAAACGGCAGCGAAAACAGTCCGTCATGGCCGTAGGGGCTGACGCCCCCGGCAGCCCGCCTTTAGGGGCACGAAAAAACGGCTGCGAAAACAGTCCGTCATGGCCGTAGGGGCTGACGCCCCCGGCAGCCCGCCTTTAGGAGCACGAAAAACGGCAGCGAAAACAGTCCGTCATGGACGTAGGGGCTGACGCCCCCGGCAGCCCGCCTTTAGGGGCACAAAAAAACGGCTGCAAAAACAGTCCGTCATGGCCGTAGGGGCTGACGCCCCGGCAGCCCGGCTTTAGGGGCACAAAAAAACGGCAGCGAAAACAGTCCGTCATGGACGTAGGGGCTGACACCCCCGGCAGCCCGCCTTTAGGGGCACGAAAAAACGGCAGCGAAAACAGTCCGTCATGGACGTAGGGGCTGACACCCCCGGCAGCCCGTCCATGAACGAAACGATGAAAGAAATCTCCGGCGAAAACGAGGTCAACCCGCATTCGCCGGATATTTCTTTCTGGTTCCCACCGCCCTGCCGGGCGCGTCGGATACGAACGGAGGATCCGCCGATTCAGCGGATCCTCCGTTCATTTTCTAAAAACCAAGAACTAAAAACTAAAAACTGATCACTCCGGCCGTCTGCCGTCGCAGAGATAGAACACCGTCAGCAGCCCCGGCCCGCAGTGCGCGCCGATGACCACGCCGAGCGAGGTGATCGTGATGCGCCCCACCTGGGGATAGGCCTTTTTGATCTCGTCGCGCACCCATTCGGCGTCTGCGCGGCAGTCCGCCTGCAGGATGTGGAATTCAAGCCCGGTGGGATCGATGCGGCTGAGATCGTTCAGCACACCGCTGAGAATGGCGTTCAGCGCCGCCTTGCGGCCGCGCACCTTTTTGACCACGTCCAGGGTGCCGCCGTCGGGCACGTAGAGGACGGGCTTGATGTTCAGCATCGAGCCGACCAGTGCCGCGGAGTTGGAGACGCGGCCGCCGGCCTTGAGGTAGTTCAGATCGTCCACGGTGAAGCGATGGGCGATCTTCAGCTTGTGTTCCTCGCCCCAGGCGATCACTTCGTCAAAGCTCTTTCCTTCCTCCTTGAGCCGCACCATCCGCTCGACCAGCAGGCCGAGACCGCCGGAAATGCAGCGCGTGTCCATCACGTAGAGCTTCTGCTCCGGGTACTCGGGGCGGATCATTTCGGCTGCCTTGTTGGCGTTGACAAAGGAAACGGACATCTTCTGGCTCATATCCAGGAAGATCACGTCCTTGCCGCTGTCCAGCAGCTCCTTGAAGAAGTCGTAATAGCTGAATTCATTGATCATCGAGGTCTTGAGCCGGTCGCCTTTTCGCATGCCCTCATAGATGGCCTGGCGGCTCTCCTCCCTGCAGTCGTCCTCGCACAGGCGCTCGCCGACGGTGAAGGAATAGGCGATAAAGGGGATCTTGTGTTCATCCAGATAAGTCCTCGGCAGATCGGAGGTCGAGGAAGTGGCAATCAGATATTCGCGCATGGTTTTCTCCTTGTCTTTTTTGATGTACGCTTTATTATACAACAAAAACACCGCGCAGGAAAGCCCTGCGCGGTGTTTTTTCCCCAATGTCTGACATTACCAGTCGGAATCCCAGTCGGTATCGCCGGCGTCCCAGCTGTCATAATCATAGTCCCAGCTGTCGGAATCGTCGCCGTCGCTCTCGGATTCGGCGTCGTAATACGCGCTCTCGCTGAAATCTTCGATCCCATAATCCTGGTGATAATAGGAGGAGCTGTAATAGTCCTCAAAATGATCTTCCAGCTCCGGGTCGACCATGCCGGCGGAGAGCCACTCGAGCATGGTGTTGCTGTAGTAGTACCAGTTGTCGTCCTGGTGGTAATAGTAATTGTCGTTATACTGGTAATAGCCGTTGTAGGGCTTTTTCGGGCCGGAGGGGATCAGCATGCTGACCGCCAGCACGGCGGCGATGATGACGACGATGATCGGAGAGAAAATGCCCGCAAGCGATTTCTTCCCTCCGCCGCCGCTGCGGACGGGCTGCGGATCCCGCACGACGCCGCGCCGCTTCTCGGTCTCATCCCGCAGCTTGAGATAGATCTCCCGCACCGCGTAGGCCTCGTCCGGGCCCTGATAGCGGATGGAGCGGCTGCCGTCGGACTTGTTCTTGTAGACGACGTAGCTGCCGTCATAGTCCCGATAAATGCCGAAGGCGCGGGGGTCGGGATAATCCTGCCCGATGAAAAAGCGCATCTGCGCCAGCGGCATGTTCTTCTCACGGCAAAAGGCCTTGAGCTCGTCGATCGTGCGCGGGACGCCGCCGTACGACGAGACCGGCGCGGAGACCGCGGCCTCCGCCGTCACGGGAGCGCCGCAGCCGGGACAGACCCTGTCGTCCGGACCGAGACTCGACCCGCAGTATTCACAATAGCGTGCCATAAGGGCGCTCCTTTCTCACAAAAGCTCTGCGCTCAGACGTAGGCCAGACCGAAAATGCCGTAGCCGTTGCCCCTGTCCAGGAAATAGACGCGATAGGTTCCGTCGGCCACGTTCTTGTAACCGCCGGCGCTGCCCTCGGCGTGATAGGCCACGTCCACCATCAGGCAGTTGCCCGCAATGATGCGCACCTCGCCCGCCTCGGCGTCATAGGTCGCGTTGCCGTAGCAGGTATCCCAGGTCACGCCGTCGTAGGAATCAAGGATCAGCTGATAGGCCTGCGAATCCTGCATCACGTGGTTGAGCGCGTTCCACATATGCCCGCGGGTGTTGGAGTTGCCCATCATGTAATAATACAGCAGCGCGTAGATAAAGTTTTCCGCGCGCTTCTGATAGCCTTCGGCCTCCTCGCCTTCGAGGACGTAGAACACGGTGCCGTCCTCGGCGGTGCTGATCGGCCGTCCGGCGGGGGCTTCCGCCGTCAGGATCGGCTTGGACAGCTGACCGCGCACGGTATAGGTCTCCCAGTGGACGGGATCGACGATCAGATCGGCGTATTCCTCCATGTCGAACAGGCGGGTCTCCGCCTCGGCGCTGCTGCTGTCGATGGGGATGCCGTTACAGAAGACGGCGTAGCCCTCCGGCACCAGGAGGCTGGCCTCCTCGCCGCCCTCCAGCTCCACCTTCACGTCCGTCACGGACCAGTCCAGCCCGGACCCGGAGAGCGTCAGCTCGGCGATGGTCTCGTCGCCGCTCTTGACGACGTAGCGGGGGCTGGACTCCGTGGAGTCCTCGGCCTTCCAGTATTTCAGCTCCGGATCGCTGAAGCGCTCTTCCATCAGCGCGAGCACCTGCGCCGGATCGTCGTAGTTTGCGGGGTGGGAGGCGTACCAGCTGTCGGCCCATTGCTGGGCGTCGGCCGAGGCCATATAGTCCTCAAAGGCCTGCTGCGGCGCGCGGGAGACGGCCAGCTCATAGGCAGCCTGGCGATCGCGTTCCGCCTGCGCGGCGGCCTCGGCGTCCACGCCCTGCTGATAGCGGCTGAGAAAGATCCAGAGCACGATCAGCAGCACGCCGGCGACAAAGACCAGCAGGGAGGAATACACGTGCAGTCCGAAGCGGAACTTGGACTGCTTTTTATGTTTCTTTGCAGCCATCAGTTGCTCTCTCCTTCCTGCAGTACAAGGATCGTGGTGGCGAGCGGGCGGGCGCCGATGAGGTTGGAGCCCTTGGTGATCTGCTCGCCTTCATAGATCATGGCCGAGGAGGAGCCGCCGTCCAGGTTGCCGGCGTTGACCGCGCCGAATTCCTCCATCAGATCGGCCAGGTCGTCATAGGTCGCGCCCAGGCTGTCCGGGTGCCGGCCTTCGATGACCGCGATCAGCACCGCGCCGTCGGCCCGCTGGCCGACGCAGGTGCGGGGGTTGACGCCTCCGCCCAGGCCCGTCAGCTTGACGCCGTCCTTGATGAGCGTGGGTCCGGGAGGAAAGCTCACCGCCGTCACCAGGCCGAGATCCAGCGCGTCCTGGCCGGTCATGCTGCCCACGTGCAGCACGTGATCCTTGTCAAAGCCCAGCACGCCCGTGTAGTAGCCGCCGGTGGAGCCGTAGCTGATCTCTCCGTCCTTCATCACAAGCCCGTCGGGAATACCGCCGGTACCCATGCCGTTCGGGTCCTCGAAGCTGCCGGCGTTGGTGCCGGCAACGGCGTTATAGCGCTCCACAAACTCGGTCAGATACCAGCCGCTGCCGCCCCAGCGGTCCAGCGTGCCGACGATGACGCGGGAGGGATCGTGGACGATCAGCATCTTGCCCTTGAAGGTCGCTTTGCGGATGTCGACGACCTCCAGCTCCTCGGTGAAGCTGTTTTCGTCGATCTGCACCAGGGGCGTCGCCTCCGGCTCGGCTTCGGCCTCGCCGTTTTTCGGCTCATAGCCGATCACGCGGAAATTGTCGGGAACGGGCTCCTCACGCACCGGGTGCAGGATCGCCTGCACCTCGTCCTCGGGCAGGAACAGCCGGGGGACGAATTTCAGCGCGCTGGTCTCATCCATCGAATTGACGAACAGGCGCTTGGCGTCCTCCGAAGGGCCGTGCGTCATCACGGCGCAGACCGCCACCAGGAACACGGCGACGATCAGCACGGTGCTCAGAATCACGGCGAGCGCGCGGCCGACGTTGACAAAAAACGCGGCGACAGGGCTCCGCCTGCGTCTTGTCGGACGGCCTTCCGTCCGGGATTTGTTCTCTCTTTCAGGCATGGTTTTCCTCCAAACGATAAAACATCACTTTAATATATCAGATTTTCCCCATGAGTGCAAGAGCTGCCTGCAAGTTTCAAAAGCCGCGCCGGAAAGCGCTCTTGCGCTTGCGCTCCGCTCCAAGGCGTGATAAAATAACACAGTTAAAATGATTTGGATCGGAGGAAGCGCCATGAGTATGATTCGCGATCTTTCCCTCGCCCCCTCGGGCGAGATCAAAATCCAGTGGGTGGAGCGCCATATGCCGGTGCTGCGCGGCATCGGTGAGGATTTCCGCCGCACGCGCCCCTTTGCAGGCCTGAAGATCGCCCTGTCCGTGCATCTGGAGGCCAAAACGGCCTATCTCTGCCGGGTGCTGGAGATGGGCGGCGCGGAGATGTACGTCACGGGCTCCAATCCGCTGTCCACGCAGGACGACGTGGCCGCGGCGCTGGCGTCCCGGGGGATGCAGGTCTTCGCACGCTACGGCTGCTCGATGGAGGAGTATGAGCAGTGCCTGTGCGAGGTCCTCGCTCCCGGCCCCAACATCATCATCGACGACGGCGGCGACCTGGTGCACCTGATGCACACCAAATTCAAGGATCTCATCCCCGGCGTCATCGGCGGCTGCGAGGAGACCACCACCGGCATCCACCGCCTGCGCGCGATGGACCGCGCGGGCGAGCTGCGCTTCCCGATGGTGCTCGTCAACGACGCCGACTGCAAGCACATGTTCGACAACCGCTACGGCACGGGCCAGAGCGTCTGGGACGGCATCATGCGCACGACGAACCTGATCGTCGCGGGCAAGTATGTGGTCGTGTCGGGCTACGGCTGGTGCGGCAAGGGCGTGGCGCTGCGCGCCAAGGGCCTCGGCGCCAAAGTCGTCGTCACTGAGACGGACGCCGTGCGCGCGCTTGAGGCCGTCATGGACGGCTACGAGGTCATGCCGATGCGCGAGGCGGCGAAGATCGGCGATATCTTCGTCACCGTGACCGGCTGCTCCGGCGTCATCACCGCCGAGCACTTTGAAACGATGAAGGACGGCGCGATCCTCTCCAACGCCGGCCACTTCGACGTCGAGGTCGATATGGCCGCGCTCAACGCGCTGGCCGTGAAGAAATACGAGGCGCGCCACAATATCCAGGGCTATGTGCTGCCCAGCGGCAAGACCCTCTTCACGATCGCCGAGGGCAGGCTCGTCAACCTCGCCGCGGCCGACGGTCATCCGGCCGAGATCATGGACATGAGCTTTGCCGTGCAGGCGCTGGGCGCCGAATATCTGGCACAAAACCGCGGCACCATCGCGCCGGGCGTGCTGGATTTCCCGCGCGAGCTGGACGACGCGGTCGCCCGCCGCAAGCTCAGGGCCATGGGCGTCTCGATCGACACGCTCAGCCGCGAGCAGGAGGAATACCTCGGCGTGTAAGCCGAACCATCCTTGACAGAGGAAGTGAGCCCCATGGACGAGCTGGAAAACCTGGAAACCATGGACTATGATGCCCTGCAGGAGAAGCACAGCGACGAGCTGCTCGAGCTGCTGGACCAGAAAAATATGAAGGAGCTCAAGCTCCGCATGGAGGACATGAACGAGTTCGACCTGGCGGAGTTTCTCAGCGAGATCGACGACAAGCGCATGGCGATGGTCTTCCGCCTGCTGTCGAAGGAGCGGGCGGCGGAGGTCTTCGCCAACTTCGAGCCGCCGGAGCAGGAGAAGATCATCAACTCCATCACGGACTCCGAGCTGACCGGCATCGTCGAAGAGCTGTACCTGGACGACGCGGTGGACATGATGGAGGAGCTGCCGGCCAACGTGGTCAAGCGTGTCATGCGCGCCGCCACGCCGCAGACCCGCGCCCTCATCAACCAGTACCTCAACTATCCGGAGAATTCCGCCGGCAGCATCATGACCGCGGAGTTTGTCGATCTGAAGAAGTATATGAGCGTCAAGGACGCCTTCGCCCGCATCCGCCGGATCGGCGAGGACAAGGAGACGATCTATATCTGCTTCGTCACCAACGCCTCCCGCAAGCTCGAGGGCGTGGTCACGGTCAAGGATCTGCTGCTGGCCGATCCCGAAACGGAGATCGAGGAGCTGATGGACCGCAACGTGGTCTTCGCCTCCACCACGGAGGACCAGGAGAGCGTCTCCGAGAAATTCTCGGACTACGACCTGATGGCGCTGCCGGTGGTGGATAAAGAGGGCCGCCTCGTCGGCATCGTCACCGTCGACGATATCATCGACGTCATGGAGCAGGAGGCCACCGAGGACATCGAAAAGATGGCCGGTATGCTGCCCTCCGATACGCCCTATTCCCGCACCAAACCTCTCGAGATCTACAAAAACCGCATCCCCTGGCTGATGTTCCTGATGCTCTCGGCCACCTTCACCAGTATGATCCTGACCTCCTTTGAGCAGATGCTGGCCATCGTGCCCGGCCTCGTCGCCTTTATCCCGATGCTCATGGGCACCGGCGGCAACTCCGGCGCGCAGTCGGCCACGGCCGTCATCCGTTCGCTCTCCCTGGGCGATATCGAGCCGAAGGATGCGCTCAAGGTGATCTGGAAGGAGTGGCGCGTGGCGGTGCTCTGCGGCGCGACGCTTTCGGTGGTCAACTTCGGCAAGATGCTGCTGCTCGACCATCTGATCCTGGGCAATCCTTCTGTCACGGTCCTCGTGGCCGCCACGGTCAGCCTGTCGATCGTGTTCATCGTCATGTTCGCCAAGCTCGTCGGCAGCCTGCTGCCGATCGGCGCGGAGAAGATCGGCCTGGACCCGGCCGTCATGGCCAATCCGCTGATCTCCACCCTGACCGACGCGGTCAGCCTTCTGATCTACATCTACATTGCCAAACTGATTTTGGGGATTTAGCCTATGCTTCCGTTGATTCAAAAGCTGCTGCTCTTTGTCGTGCTGATGCTGGTCGGCTACGTCGGCTCGCGGCGCGGCATGCTCGGGCCGGACTTTGCGAGGTCGGCCAGCAAGCTGACGCTGAACGTCTTCATGTCGGCAACGATCCTGTATTCGGTGGTCAACAATCCGCCGGTCATGGACGGGAAAGAGCTGGCCTGGTCGCTGCTGGTGGCCTTTCTGGTGCTGGCGCTGGGCTACGTCGTCTCCGCGCTGATCACGCGCCTGCTGCCGCTGAACAAAGAGCGCGCGCCGATCTTCGAGCTGCTCGTGTCGGTGATGAATCCGATGTTCATCGGCGTGCCGGTGGCGGAGCTGCTGCTCGGCTCGCAGGGCGTGTTCTATATCGCGCTGCAAAACGCCTTTTTCAATCTGCTGCTCTTCACCTACGGCGTGTGGCGCCTGAAGGCGGGGGACCGCGGCAAGCTGCGCCTCGGGGATATCGTCACCGTCCCGCTGATCGTCACGGTGCTCGGCGTCGTGATCTTTGCGCTGCGGCTGCCCTGCCCGGCTTTTTTGAAGGACATGCTCGCCGTCGTCTCTCCGGCGACCATGCCGATGTCGATGGTCGTGATCGGCGCCTCGCTCGGCCGGGTCCGTCTGATCGAGGCCTTCACGGAAAAGAGCCTGTATCTGGCTGCGGCCCTCCGCCTGCTGCTGATGCCGGTGCTGACCTGGCTGATGTTTCTGGTCCTCCCGGCCGATCCGGTCCTGCGCAGCGCGATGCTGATCGTCAGCGCCTGCCCGAGCGGCATCATCGTCACCATCCTGTGCATCCAGCACGGCAAGGACTATGAATATTGCTCCAAGGGCATCCTGCTGGACACCGCCCTGTCCATGCTGACCATCCCGCTGATGGCCGCCGTATTATTGTAGAAAAACGCTTGACAGACGGGAAAAAGCTGCTATAATACCCTTCGACAATTGAACACCTTATCAAGAGCGGTGGAGGGAACGGCCCTGTGAAGCCCGGCAACCTGTGCGAGAGCATAAGGTGCCAAATCCGGCGGTGAAACGAAAGATGAGGCTTGCATAAGCATTTCTTGGCGCCCTGCCGGACAGGGCGCCGTTTTCTTCCTCTGATAATAATATTATGTAAACCAAAAAGTCTGAAAAAAGAGGGATATTATGAGCCATTTTCTGTTTACTTCCGAATCGGTGACCGAGGGTCATCCCGATAAAATCTGCGACCAGATCTCCGACGCCATCCTCGATGCGATCCTCGCGCAGGATCCGATGGGCCGCGTCGCCTGCGAGACCGTGGTCTCCACGGGCCTTGTGCACGTGATGGGCGAGATCAGCACAAACTGCTATGTTGACATTCCGAAGATCACCCGCGAGGTCATCCGCGAGATCGGCTATGACCGCGCCAAATACGGCTTTGACTGCGATACCTGCGGCATCATCACCAACATCGACGAGCAGTCCGGCGATATCGCCATGGGCGTCGACCGCGCGCTGGAGAGCAAAACCGGCGAGGATGCCGAGCTGCAGAACGGCGCGGGCGACCAGGGTATGATGTTCGGCTACGCTTGCGACGAGACGCCCGAGCTGATGCCTCTGCCGATCTCCCTGGCCCACAAGCTGGCCAGAAAACTGACAGAGCTGCGCAAAGACGGCACGCTGGCCTATCTGCGCCCGGACGGCAAGACCCAGGTGACCGTCGAGTACGACGAGGATCGCCGCCCCGTGCGTGTGGACACCGTCGTCGTCTCCACCCAGCACGCCCCGGAGGCCACGCTCGAGCAGATCCGCAAAGATATGATCGAGCAGCTGATCCTGCCCACCATCCCCGCCGAACTGCTGGACGAGAACACCAAATACTACGTAAATCCGACCGGCCGCTTCGTGATCGGCGGCCCGCAGGGCGACTCCGGCCTCACCGGCCGCAAGATCATCGTGGATACCTACGGCGGCAGCGCGCCCCACGGCGGCGGCGCCTTCTCCGGCAAGGATCCCACGAAGGTGGACCGCAGCGCGGCCTATGCCGCCCGCTGGGTAGCCAAAAACGTGGTCGCGGCGGGCCTTGCGCGCCGCTGCCAGGTGCAGCTGGCCTATGCGATCGGCGTGGCGCACCCGGTCTCCGTTCTGGTGGAGACCTTCGGCACCGGCAAGGTTTCCGACGAGCGCCTGTCTGCGGCGGTGCAGAAGGTCTTTGACCTGCGCCCGACGGCGATCATCCGTGACCTGGACCTGCGCCGTCCGATCTACCGCGAGCTGGCCGCCTACGGCCACATGGGCCGCGAGGAGCTGGGCGTTCGCTGGGAGCAGACCGACCGCGTGGATGCGCTCAAAGAGGCGCTCGGCTGATGCATATCCCGAGCGGCGCGAGCCAGACCCTCGAGGTGCTGGATTTTGAGGAGGCCCTGGCCCTTTCCGGTCAGGGCGACAGCTATGACCGCGACGAGTGGATCTACGTGCCGGATTTCTACACCGAGTACCGATACATCCTCGGTACGCGCGGGAAAAACCCGCTGATCTGCATCGGCGTCAATCCTTCGACCGCGGAGCCCGGCAATCTGGATAACACGCTCAAATCCGTGCAGCGCATCGCCGCCGGCAACGGCTATGACAGCTTCATCATGTTCAACGTCTATCCTCAGCGCGCCACACGCCCGGACGACATGGACCGCGTCCGGAACGAGCGCCTGCACCGGGAGAATATGCGCGCCTTCGCCTACGTGCTTTCGCAGACAGGGGAGGGGCATTGCCCGGCCGTGTGGGCGGCCTGGGGCGCGGTGATCGAAAAACGCGCCTATCTGCCGGACTGCGTGCGCGATATGGTCGCCGTCGGCCGCCGCTTTGACGCGCAGTGGCTCTGCGCCGGCAAACGCTCGGTGAAGGGGCACCCGCACCACCCGCTGTATCTGCGCAAGGATGAAAAGACCGTTCCCTTTGACGTGGAGGAGTATTTAAACACCTTATGAAGCTGATCGAAGAAATCAAGGATTACCAGCCCAGCTGCGAGCAGGAGGAGCGGGACAAGGCCGTGATCCTGGCTTTTCTGGATGCGCATGACGACGCCTTCCAGCGCGAGAATCTTGTTGCGCATATGACGGCCTCGGCCTGGGTCGTCAATCCCGCGCGCGACAAGGTGCTGATGGTCTATCACAAGCTCTACGATTCCTGGGCCTGGACGGGCGGACACGCCGATGGAGAGACCGACCTGTTGTCCGTCGCGCTGCGCGAGTGCCGGGAGGAGACCGGCGTGCAGCACGTTCGCCCGGTTTCGGAGGAGATCTATTCGCTGGAGATCCTCACGGTGGAGGGGCATGAAAAGCGCGGACAGTACGTGCCGAGCCATCTGCACCTGAATCTGACCTATCTGCTGGAGGCGGACGACGCCGACAACCTGCAGATCTGTGAGGCGGAGAACAGCGGCGTGCGCTGGTTTTCACTGGACGATGCGCTCACGGCCCCCAGCGAGCCCTGGATGATCGAGCGCGTCTACCGCAAGCTCAACGCCAAGATCCCGCGCGCGACTTGACACCAAAGTTTGCGCGTGATACATTTATAGCACTTCGCCGGTGTGGTGGAATGGTAGACACCAGGGACTTAAAATCCCTTGCGGGCAACCGCGTACCGGTTCGAGTCCGGTCACCGGCACCAGAAAGAGGGCATCCGAAAGGATGCCCTCTTTCTGGTGGCCAGCCTTCGGCTGGCGATGATCCGCTTCGCTCAAATTCTTGGGAGGGAATAACCAATCCCCTCCCAAGCTCGCCCCATGCTACCTCGATCACTGGTTCGGATTTGGATTGCCCCGGTGCACCAGAACGAGCACCCCGAACGGGGTGCTCGTTCTGCTGTCGGCGCTGAAGATGAGAACAGAGGCTTCGATATGTGAGGCTCCAAAAACGCGAGAAAAGCGAGGGGCAGTCCCACCACAGAGGACCCCGGTGGAAAAACCGGAACGCATATTCCCTCACAGTCTTCCCTGCCGGTAAGAAGCATGCTATAATACAATCAGCCGGGAGCAGAGACCGGAGCCCGGACGATATCGGCGCGACAGTCGATCGAAACAGAAAGAGGGGATCGTATGGATCGGAAACTGTTTGGGACGGCGCTGCTGAAGTTTTTCAGTGGGCTGCTTCTGGTCGGACTGCTGCTGTTTCTGTCGGCGGGCAGCTTTGCCTATTGGCAGGCCTGGCTTCTGATCGGCATCCTGTTTGTGCCGATGTTCGCGGCGGGGCTTGTGATGATGGTCAGAAATCCCGAGCTGCTGCGCAAGCGCCTCAATGCCAGGGAGGAGCAGGGCGAGCAGCGGCAGGTCATCGCGTGGAGCGGGATCATGTTTCTCGCGGCCTTTATCCTGGCGGGATTGAACTGGCGCTTCCGCTGGCTGCTGCTGCCGGACTGGGCGGTGTGGGCCGCCGCGGCGCTCTTCCTGCTGGCCTATCTGCTGTATGCGGAGGTTCTGCGGGAGAATACCTATCTGTCCCGGACGATCGAGGTGCAGGAGGATCAGAAGGTGGTCGACACGGGGCTGTACGGCGTCGTGCGCCATCCGATGTACGCGGTCACCGTGCTGCTGTTTCTTTCCATGCCGCTGGTGCTCGGCTCTCCGATCTCCTTCGCCGTCATGCTTTGTTATCTGCCGCTGATCGTCAAGCGCATCCGCAACGAGGAGGACGTGCTGGCGCGCGGCCTGGCGGGCTATACCGA
Organism: uncultured Clostridia bacterium; assembly: GCA_946547105.1. Classification (GTDB taxonomy): domain Bacteria; phylum Bacillota; class Clostridia; order Oscillospirales; family Oscillospiraceae; genus Limivicinus. The sequence continues at coordinate 18,826 of CAMNOV010000023.1, forward strand.
CTATATGAAAAAGGTCAGATACCGTCTGGTCCCCGGGATCTGGTGAAAGGCAGTCCATCCGTATAGATGGACTGCCTTTTTCTGCCCGGGTCGTTGCAGCGAAATGGGAGCTATGATATAATTGCATCACAAATAGCTAAAAAAGGAGAATCGCCATGAACGCAAGAAAACTGAAGCAGATCTTCAAGGATACGGACTTTGTGCACCGCAGCGGCACTCCGGAGGAGCTGCAGGTCGCCGAATATCTGAAGGCGCGGTGCGAGAGCCTCGGCGTTCCGGCGCGGCTGGAGGCCTTCCGCGTCCCGATGGGCGAGATCGAGCAGGCGCAGGTCCTGGCTGACGGCAAAGAGATCCCCTGCAAGGGCTTCTTCTGCTGCGGCAGCGGCACGGTGGAGGGCGAGCTCTATTACATGCCCGGGCAGGACAAGGTCTCCGTCGCCGGGGCGAAGGACAAGATCGTGCTGCTGGACACGCAGGGCGTCGGCTTCTTCACCTATCACGACCTGGTGGAGGCCGGGGCGAAGGGGATCCTCTTCCAGTACGGCAACATGTATTATCCCAACAAGGACATCGACGAGCGCGACCTGCGCGAGCAGGTCGTCGGCGAGGAGAAAAAGCTCCTGTGCGCGATGATCCATTCCTCCACGGCTGTCGACCTGGTCCGGCGCGGCGTCAAACGGGTGCAGATGACAATCAGACAGCGCGAATTTGACGGCGAATCCCACAACGTGATCGCGGAGATCCCGGGCAGGAGGGACGAATGGATCACGCTCAGCGCCCATTATGACTCGACCGCCCTGTCCCACGGTTCCTATGACAACATGTCCGGCTGTGTGGGGCTGCTCGGCGTGATGGAGGCGCTGCGCGGCAAAGAGCTCAACTACGGGCTGCGCTTCCTCTTCTGCGGCAGCGAGGAGCGGGGCCTGCTCGGCTCCAAGGCCTATGTCCGCGATCACGAGGCGGAGCTGCCGAAGATCGCGCTGAACATCAACCTCGACATGATCGGCACGATCATGGGCAAGTTCATCGCCTGCGCCTCCGCCGAGGAGAAGCTCAGCCACTATCTGGAGTACATGGGCGCGGAGCTTGGCTTCCCCGTGGCCGCGCGCGTCGGCGTCTATTCCAGCGACTCCACACCCTTTGCCGACAAGGGTGTGCCCGCCGTGTCCCTGGCCCGCATCGCCGGCACGAACGTCGCGCCGATCCACTGCCGCTATGACCGGCCGGAACTGCTGAGCATGGAGCAGCTGCAGAAGGATATCGCGTTCATCGCGGAATTTACCCGCCGCATGGCAAACGCGACCTGCTGCCCCGTTTCCCGGGAGATCCCCGAGAAGGTCAAGAAGGAGCTGGACGAATACCTCTACCGCAAGAGAAAGAGCTGAAGGTTCAGAGATAGTATTCCGGGTGGCTGCTGAGGCAGAAATAGGTATAGCCGAAGGCGCTGCTGTAAAAATTCAGGTATTCTCCGCCGCCTTGGCGGAAATTGGCCTGAAAGACCACCCGCGGTTCCATCAGCCGGTCGCCCTGCAGCAGACGCAGCGCGGCCTCCACGCTCGTCTCGTCCGGATCGAGCAGATCCCGGAAGGCGTCGCAGTCCACCCCGGCGTACTGCCCCGGCTGGAAGATGACCTCCTCGATGCTGTTCGGAAATTCCGGCGAGGCCACGCGGTTGAGCACCACCTCGCCAACGCACATGCGCCAGTCGAGCCCGATGCCGCTGCTGCCCGCCTCGTGCTCGATGAGCTTGGAAAGCCACAGCAGCTCGTCGAAGTCCAGGCGCGCGGCCAGCGAGCCGCGGTCGTCCAGCCACTCGTTGTAGCAGATCGCTGCGGCGCGCCCCGCGTCCCTGTCGCCGCAGCAGGCAGCGCGAAACAGGATGTCCAGATAATTCTGCTTGGGATCGTAATCCGCCGCCGCGGCCGCGGCCGGGAGCAGCAGCGCCGCCAGCAGCGCGCAGATCCAGTGTTTCATGCTTTTTCTCCTCCTTTTCCGCTTTGTCTTCAGTATACGCAGGGGAGAGGGCGAAGAAGGTCGGATCGGGGGAGAGCGTGAAAAAATCAAATCAGGACTTGGAGAATCCGCCCGATTGGTATATAATAAGACTACTCAATCATTGGAATGGAGGATTCGCGTTATGATTATGGATTGCTCCCAGTACGTCGGCCCCTGCAGCTGCGGCAAGGACCACGAGCTGGAGACCAAAATGGTCGTCGTCGAGTACGACGCGCTCAGCCGTTTTGAGGAATATATGGCCGCTGTCGGCCTGGGCGACAAGCGCCGCACGGTCGTTTACGACAGCAACATTTACGCTCTGACCGAGGGCAAGCACGTCAAGGCCGATCAGGAGATCGTTCTCCCGGCCAAGGGTCTGCGCTCCGAGGACGTGCTGATCGAGGCGATGATGAAGGATCTCGACAAGCCCGAGGTGATCGTGGCCTTCGGCGCCGGCACCATCATGGACTTCGGCCGCTATCCCGCCTACAAGCTGGGCATCCCCTTTGTCGCCATCCCGACGCTGGCGAGCTCCGACGGCTTTACCGCCAGCATCTGCTCCGTTATTCTGAACGGCCAGAAGAAATCCATCCGCATGAAGGCGCCCGCCCTGGTCGTGACCGACCTGGACATCATCAAGGGCGCTCCGCTGCGCCTGGTGAGCAGCGGCGTCAACGATATCCTGGCCAAGTATATCTCCCTGGTGGACTGGAAGATCGCGACCCTCGTCTCCGGCGAGGACTACTGCCCGATGGTCGCCGGTCTTGCGCAGGAGGCGCTGGATATCATGCGCGCCGCCGCCGACAAAATGGCCGCCACCGGCGAGGTCGACCATGAGGCCATGACGATGGCGCAGATGAAGAGCGGCCTGACCATGCAGCTCTGGAGCGACTCCCGCGCCGCCTCCGGCGCCGAGCATCTGATGGCGCATCTGGTCGAGATGAAGCCGCCGCGTTTTGAAAAGGCCGAGGGCATCCACGGCGAATGCGTCGGCGTCGGCACCTTCGCCTGCGTGAAGGAATATCACCGCCTGGCCAAGCTCCGCCCGACCGCCAGGGCCTTCGAGCCGCTGACCGGCGACTGGGTAAAAGAGAAGTTTGGCGAGCGGCTGTACGACGGCATTATGAAGGAAAATGCCAACGACGTGCTGGGCACCTTCGATCCGCAGAACATCGTCGACCACTGGGACGAGATCGTCACGCTCATTGACACCATCCCCTCCGTGGAGGAGATGGAGGCCCTGTACAAGGGCTGCGGCTGCAAGTACCTGCCGGAGCACATCGGCATCGATCCCGCGCTCGAGAGCGAGATGCTCGATATCTCCGCCGCCATCCGCAACCGCCTCACGCTCATCCGCATGAAGCGCGTGCTCGACTTCGGCGAATAAGAAAAAAAACCACCGGCCTGTGCCGGTGGTTTTTGTATTTCTGTATGATGGATCCGGTTCAGTATGCAAAGGGCTCGACCGTGCAGCCCGCGTCGGCCAGGAGCTTCACAAGCCCCGCGTCGTTGGCCATATGCGCGGCGCCCACGGCGAAGAACACGGTGTCTCCGCTTGCCAGGTATTCCAGCGCCCGGTCGCGCATGCCGAGGTTGCGCTCGTCGAGCAGCTTGCGGTTATAGTCCTCGATCAGCGCGATCTGATCCTCCGTGTAGTCGCCGGCCGCTTCTTCCTCCGCTTCTTCGCCGGCCAGCAGCGCCCAGAAAGCCTCGCGGTCGCCGGAGAGCCAAAGCTCGTACATGGAGGACAGGTCCTCGCCGTAGCTGTCCGCGCTGTCCAGCGAGGATTCGATGAGGATCAGATACAGCTCGTTATCAAAGCTGTTGAGCAGATCCATCTGAAAGGCCGAGGACTCCACATCCAGCACCGGGATCTCCTTTTCATAGGCGCGGCGGATCAGCAGACCGTCCATGCTCTTTTCCGCATCCAGCGTCGTATACTGCATCAGCATCGCCGAGTCGATGAGCTGCGACCACATGGCGAGATTATAGCGGCTGAACAGCATCGGATACAGGCCGGCCTCCTGCAGCAGATCAGAGGCGCGCTGATACAGCTCCTCCGGCATATAGTCGCTGACGGTGCTGCCGTCGGTGAGCACGTACTGCGTCAGATCATCCATTGCGCGCTGGGTGTCTTCCTGATAGGCGACGGTGTCGAATTCCACGGCGAGCGCGTCGCAGCTCTCCAGAACGGGGGAGATGCGCGCGAGCACGGCGTCGTTTCGCTCATCGCCCACATGGATCGTGCCGAAGAGATAGAGCGTGTGACCGTCCGCGTCCGTGACCTTCCACATCAGCGGCGAAACGGAAGCGGCTGCGGCGGGTGTCTCGGTCGGAACGGGCGCCTCCGTCGGGGCAGGCGTCTCCGTCGGGGCTGGAGCCTCCGTCGGGGCGGGCGTTTCGGTCGGTATGGGTTCCTCCGTCGGAGCGGGCGTCTCGGGCGCGGCGCTTTCCTCCACCGGCGGCTCGATTTCCGGCTGCTGCGGATGGCGCGTGCAGGCGGCAAGGCTGAACAGCGTGACGACTGCCAGCAAGATGGCGATCCAGCGTTTCATAGGACTTCTCCATTCCCGACGGCCAGGAGTCCGGCCGCCGAAGCTTCGTTTTCGGCGCGATTATAGCACAGTCGCCGTTTCGGCGCAAGGGCGCGCGGATCGGCGGGAATAATTGCCTGCCACGGAGGGCATCCTGACCGCAGAGGAGAGAGACAGCAATCGAAAGGGGAGTGACAGCGTGAAGATCGGGTTAACAGACCGCGAACGCGAACTTTTGGCGGCGGAAGAGATCGTATTTGATCCGGATCGGGATCACACGGACGAGGAAGTTCTGGAGCTTCTGGAAAAGATCTACGATGCCGAGATCAAATATTCCAGTTTTCCGCGCGACGACGCACGGGCGGCGGAGGAGGCTGTCAATTATGCGCACATGGCCGACCGCATCCAGGCGCTGATCCCGGAGAAGTGAAGGAAAGAGGCTTCAATATCGCCTCCTATAAAGCGAAAAAGGTTTACATAACAGAATAACAGATTTACATAATAATAAAAGGAGGTACAAATATGATCCATCTTTCGTATGAACAGGAGATCGCCCTGATCAAGCGGCTGGTCATGGCGCAGGGGGTCTCGGAAGAAGACGCCGGGTCCCTGGCTGCCGTCGTCACCCATTCGGATTTCACCGGCACCTATTCCCACGGCCTGTCCCGCCTGTGCATTTACCTGCGCCAGTATATGGCCGGCGCCCTGGTGGCACAGCCGGACTTCCGCATTGTTCAGGACAGGGAGGCCTCCCTCGCCTTTGACTGCGGCGGCGGATCAGGCATCGTGGCGGTGAACAGGGTCTACGACGCGGTGCTGGAGCGGGCGCGCAAGTACGGCGTGGCCGCAGGCGTCGGCCGCAACAGCGCCAACATCGGCTGCGGCGGCTATTACGGCCACCGGATGGCCGAGGACAACGTGATCGGCATCGTGGTCAGCAACACCTATCCCTGTATGGCGCCCTACGGCGGCGCGGACCGCCTCATCGGCACAAACCCCATCATCCTCG
>CAMNOV010000024.1 GCA_946547105.1 uncultured Clostridia bacterium
GCCGCCGTGATCGCGGCCTTCGCCGCCGGGCGGCTGTGGTTTCACAGGCAGGAGGTCAGCGTGCGGCCGACGCTGGACCCGGAGGCGCTGTGGCTCGGCCTGAAGCGCACGAGCGAGACGATGGATCAGAAGATCGACGCCTTCTGCGAGCGCGCGTCCGAATGGGCGCAGGCGCAGGAGAAAGCAAACAGCGGCGAGGCGCTGGACGAGGAAACGATCCGGCTCTTCGGCGACCTGCTGGAGGCGCTGTACGCCGACAACGGGGATTTCGCGCTGCGGCAGCTGAAGAAGGTACGGCCCTGCCTGCGCGCGCTGGGCATCGAGACGGTGGATTACAGCGGAGAGAACGCGGAGCTCTTTGAGCTCTTCCCTTCCAAACGGCCGGGCCTGACGCTGCGCCCCGCGCTGCGGGCCGGGGACCGGCTGCTGCTGGCCGGACGGGCGACGGAACAGGCGGAATAGGCGGCAAGGAGACGCAGACAGGATGATTTACTGGGGATTTGACCTGGGCGACGGCGAGAGCACGGTCGCCCGCGTGCGCGGCGAGGGGCAGTCGAGCCCCGAGACCGTGCCGGTTGACGGCAGCCGCGTGCTGCTGACGGCCTGGGCCCTGATGAAAAACGGCGAGCTGCGGATCGGCGAGCGGGCGGCGAAGTCCGCCTCGGCGGCGCTGCGCAGCGCCGCGCGCTTCAAGGGGCGCTTTCTGGACGATCAGTCCGACAGTGCGGGGCTGATCCGGGATTTTTCCTCCCGGGTCTTTGAGTCGCTGCGCGCCGGCGGCGCGATGACGGGCGGCGAAAAGAGCAACAGCGTGTACATCGGCTGTCCGGCAGGCTGGGACAAGGCCGCGCGCGAGCGCTATCTGGCCATCTTCGAGACCCTCGGCGTGCCGACGCCGAAGGTGATCTCCGAATCGCGGGCGGTCATGGTGGGCGCGATCCAGTCCAACTCCGTGCGGGACTACGTGGACCTGCGCAGCAAGACCGTGCTGGTGGTGGACGTCGGCTCGTCCACGACGGACTTTGCCTACATCAAAAAGGGAAAAGAAGCCGAGATCCGCACCGGCGGCGAGGTGCGCCTGGGCGGCGGTGTGATGGATGAGACGCTGCTGGAGGCCTGCGTGGATCTCGCGCCGCAGGCTGCGGCGATCCGCCGGGTCTTCGCCGCGAGCGAGAGCTGGCGGGTGGACTGCGAGCTGCGCGCCCGGCGGCTCAAGGAGCGCTATTACGCCTCCGGCCGCATGGGCGAGCGCGAGGAGCAGAGCGAGGCGGTGCTGATCTGCTACGACGAGCCGCTGCTGCTGGATCTGGTGATGAATGAGGACATGGCAAGGCGGCTGACCGACCGGCCATGCCGCAGTCTCGGCGGGCGGTCCTTCCGCGAAGTCTTCTGCGCGGGCCTGCAGGAGGTGCGCGAGGCCATCGGTGAAGAGCAGCCGGAGCTGCTGTTCCTGACGGGCGGCGTGTCGCGCATGGACGAGATCCGCGCCTGGTGCGCGGAGGTCTTCCCGCAGGCCGTGATCTACGTGGACGCAGAGCCCGAGTTCAGCGTGGCCAAGGGCCTGGCCTGGTGCGGGCGCATCGACGACGAGTTGGGGCGCTTCCGCAGCGAGGTGGACGAGCTGATCGGCTCGGACACGATCGAAAATATCGTGCTGCAGCATCTGCGCAGCCTCTATGACAGCGTGCTGGAGCAGCTGCTCGATCCCCTGCTGGAGCAGGCGGTCAAGCCGGTGCTGCTCGACTGGCGCGAGGGGAGGATCGAGACGCTGGCCGGCACGGAGGACGCGCTGCGCGAGCACATCAAGATCTATCTGCACTCCGACCAGGCGCGGCAACTGCTCTACGGCCCGGTCACGGACTGGATGCGCCGCGTGTCGGAGGATCTGGAGACCTATACCTCCCCCATCTGCCGGCGCTGGCACGTGCCGGATCATTCGCTGAACATCTCCTCCCGTCTGGCCGCGAGCGACCTGCACATCCTGGAAAAGGTGGACGCGAAGAGCGTCTTCGCGGGCGATACGCTGGCCGGGGCCGCGTTCTTCGTCGAATCGGTCATCTCGGTGATCGTTGGGCTGCTGTGCGGCGGAAGCGGGATGGCGCTGATCGCCGAAGGGCCGGTGGGCATTGCGATCGGCGTGATCTCCTCGCTGCTGCTGTTTGCGGTGGGAAGGCTGCTCGGCAAGGACGCGCTGGACCAGAAGATCGCGCAGATGAATCTGCCGCTCTTCATTCGCCGGGCCGCGCTGTCGGAGGTGCTGCCGAAGCTGGAGTCGCCGAAGCTGGAGCTGGCGGGCGGCAAGGACGGCGAGGCCAGAAAGCCTCGCCTGCAGCTGCTGCCGCGGCTGCGCTGGCCGGAGGCCGGGGATATCCCGGCGCACCGGATGCGCGTGATCCGCCGGAAGGTCAAGGCCGGCTATGAGGAGCTGCTCGGCAACGAAAACGACGAGGCCGTGCAGGCGCTCAATGAGCGGATGTGCCGGGAGATCACCGAGCAGATCGAGGCGCGGCTGAAGGAGCTGGCCGAGCAGGTGGAGATCCCGCTGTAAAAGCGGGGGAATATCCCCCAGTCTGCTTCGCAGACAGCCCCCTTTAGGCAAGGGGGCCAGGGAAGGGCGGGCGATTCGTGAATCGCCCCTACGGGGGAAACGCGAGGCGCGGGCGCCGAGGGCTGCGGCCCCTACGGAGAAAACGCGAGGCGCGGGCCGCCGAGGACGGCGGCCCCTACGGGGGAAACGCAAGGGCGGGCCGCCGAGGGCGGCGGCCCCTACGGGCAATGACAGGTCTGTCGGCGGTGACAGCCCCCCTGGAAAGGGGGCACTATAGAAAGGATTGTGCTTTTATGAAACTGGTCACTTTTACCCGGGATAACGATAAGGAGGAGCTCGGCCTGCTGCGCGATGGGCGTGTGCTGCCGCTGGCGGAGCTGGGCTTTGCCTTTGCCGATATGAACGAGCTGATCGAGCGCGCATCGGCAGAAGAGCTGGACGCGATGCGCAGCGCGCAGGGCGAAGGGCTGCCGCTCGAAACCGTCCGGCTGCTCTCCCCGATCCCGCGCCCGCGGCAGGACGTGCTGTGCCTGGGGCTCAACTACGCCGCGCACGCCGCCGAGGCCGCCGGTTTTTCCAAGGAGGCCTTCGGCAAGAAGTCGGGCGCGCCGGTCTTTTTCTCCAAGCGCGTCAACGAATCCCAGGGCAGCGGCGCGCCGATCCCCTCCCACGCCGACATCACCGAGAAGCTGGACTTTGAAAACGAGCTGGCCGTCGTGATCGGCCGGGACGCGAAGAACGTGCCGGAGGAAGCCGTCGCGGACTATGTGTTCGGCTATACGGTGCTCAACGACGTGAGCGCCCGCGACCTGCAGACCGCGCACGTCCAGTGGCACTTCGGCAAGAGCCTGGACGGCTTTACGCCGATGGGGCCCTGCCTGGTCACGGCCGACGAGTTCGCCTTCCCGCCGGATCTGCGCATTTACACCGACGTCAACGGCGAGCGGCGGCAGGACAGCCGCACCTCCCTGCTGATCCACGGCATCCCTGAGATCGTCAGCACGCTCTCGCGCGGCATGACGCTCAAGGCCGGCACCATCATCGCCACCGGCACGCCCAAGGGCGTGGGCATGGGCGAAGAAACGCCGCGCTTCCTTAATCCGGGGGACGTGGTGGCCTGCTCGATTGAGGGCATCGGCACGCTGGTCAACACGGTGGAGTGAGGCGGGAAATTGCTTGACTTCCTCTGGGGCGAATGCTATACTCAAACTGCACGAAAACCAAACAGAGACTGCAAATTTTTTGACCGCGCGCCCGAAAACGGGCCGCTGAAAAAAAGAATGATGGTCGGATGAAGGCTCCGAGAGAGACCGCGTTTTGCGGCGCCGAAGGGGAATGCAAAAACTCTCAGGCAAAAAGATCGGATCCGGACGACGCTTCGGAAAGTGCGGCCCTGCGGCCGTACACCAAAGGGGCAACCGGAGGCCGCACGGCGCGGCCGAAGGGAATCTCTCAGGTTTGGACGGAGGCAGAAAAACACATCGGTGTTTTTCTGCCTTTTTCTGTTTTCAGACATACTTTTACTTTCGGGAGGAATACGATGAGCGAATGGAAACGCACCCAATTTTATGACACGCACGTTGCGTCCGGCGCGACGATGGTGGAATTCGGCGGCTGGGAGATGCCCGTGCAGTACCCCACCGGCATCGTAGCCGAACACCTGTACACCCGCCACTTCTGCTCCCTGTTTGACGTTTCCCACATGGGACGCATCCTGGTCGAGGGGCCGCAGCGGGTCGAGTTTCTGCAGCACGTGCTGACCAGCAACGTCCGCGCGCTGGACCTCAACCGCGCCCAGTACAGCATGATCGCCGACGAAAACGGCTTTGCCGTCGACGACGCCTACCTCTTCCGCTTCGAGGAGGAGCGTTTCCTGCTGGTCGTGAACGCGGGCAACACCGACAAGGACTGGGCCCATCTGTGCGCCGTGGCGAAGGACTACGACTGCACGCTGACGAACATCACCGCCGACTGGGCGGCCATCGCCGTGCAAGGCCCGAAGAGCAAGGAGCTGCTGACGGAGCTGGCCGGCGGCCAGTCCGTCACCGAGCCGATGCGCAACGCCCTCAACACCCTCGAGCTGGAGGGTCATCGAGTCTGCGTGTCCAAGACCGGCTACACCGGCGAGCCGCTCGGCTACGAGGTCTATGTCAAAAACGAGGACTGCGTGTGGCTGTGGAACCACCTGATCGAGCTGGGCGCCCGCCCCGCCGGTCTCGGCGCGCGCGACACGCTGCGCATGGAGGCGGGCCTGCCGCTCTACGGCCACGAGCTCGGGCTCGACGCCGAGGGCAAGCCTATCCCCATCTTCGCCGTGCCGATCGCCCGCTTCGCGGTGAGCTTCTCCCCGCTCAAGGGCGATTTCATCGGCCGCGAGGCGCTGCAGAAGCAGTCCGACGCCTACAAGCGCATCATGAACCGCGACTTTTCCGACATGGCGGCGCTGCCGCGGCGCATCCGCCCCATCACGCTGCTCGACCGCGGCGTCATGCGCGCGGGCATGCCTGTATATTACAAGGGCGAGCCGGTCGGCTGGGTCACCAGCGGCACGATGGTCCCCTACTACCGCAGTGAAAACGAGGGCCTGGAGTCCCAGTTCACCGACGACATCGTCAAGCGCGCGATCGGCCTGTGCTACATCAACAGCGACATCCTGGACAACGAGGCCGTGGAGGTCGACGTGCGCGGCAAGCGGCTGCGCGCCGTGATCCCCGAACGGCACCTGGACAACATGGCGCCGCCCTTCGCCCGCCCGATCATCTACGGCACCGAGCTAGCCCCGCAGGAGGTCGTCTATGAGGCGGAGCCGCCGCTGAATCTGCTGCTGCGCGCCGACAGCAACCACCTCTGGCGCCAGAAGCGCTGCGTGAACCTGATCCCCTCCGAAAACACGCCCAGCCGCGCCGTGCAGCTGCTCTGCGCCAGCGACCCGAGCTGCCGCTACGCCGAGCACAAGAAGGTCAAGTCCTTCTACGACAAGGATATCTTCTACTACCAGGGCACCGGCTTCATCGACGAGGTCGAGCGTCTGCTGGTGGACGAGATGCGCAAGTACTTCGGCTGCACCGAGGTCGAAACCCGCGTCATCAGCGGCCAGATGGCCAACACCGCCGTGTTCTCGGCGCTGATGGACTGGAAAAACCGCCTGGACCGCCGCCGCGCGCCCGAGCGCCTCGGCTACGTGCTGAATAACCACATCATCCGCGGCGGCCACCTCTCCGCCCAGCCGATGGGCGCGCTGCACGACTACATCGCCGTCGACCCCGTCACCGAGCGCAGCGCCGTCGTCAACTTCCCCATCTGCCGGGACAACATCTTCAAGACCGACGTGGAGGAGACCAAAAAACTCATCGACCAGTACCGGCCCGAGTTCATCATCTTCGGCAAGAGCATGATCATCCAGAAGGAGCCCGTCGCCGAGATCCGCCGCTTTGTGGATGAGCAGAAGATCCCCACGACCATCATGTACGACATGGCGCACGTGCTGGGCATCGTGGGCGACTATTTCCAGAAGCCCTTCGAGGAGGGCGCCGAGATCGTCACCGGCTCGACGCACAAGACCTTCTTCGGCCCGCAGCGCGGCGTGATCGCCGTCAACTACAAAGAGGACGAGCTCAAGTACGGTCTCTGGCACAGCATCGAAAACCGCGCCTTCCCCGGCAGCGTCTCGAACCACCACCTGGGCACCCAGCTGGGCCTGCTGATGGCCGCCTATGAGATGAACGCCTTCCGGGACGAGTACCAGAAGGCCGTGATCGAAAACGCCAAGCACTTCGCCAAGGCGCTCGCGGCCCAGGGGCTGGAGGTCTGCGGCGACCCGGCCATCGACTACACCGAGACACACCAGGTGCTGGTGAAGGTCGGCTACGGCAGCGGCGCCGAGATTGCCCGGAGACTGGAAAACAACAACATCATCGTCAACTATCAGGCGCTGCCCGACGAGGAGGGCTTCACCGCCTCCGGCGCGCTGCGCATGGGCGTGAGCGAGATGAGCCGCTTCGGCTTCGGGCCGAAGGAGTTCGACCGGCTGGCCGGGCTGATGGCCGAGTGCATCCTGCACGGCACGCACATCGGGCAGGCCGTGTCCGACCTGCGCAAGGACTACACCGAGATGCTCTACTGCTTCAAGGACAAGGCCTTTACCGAAACGCTGGAGGACTTTGCCGGGCGGATCGGGTTCTGATCCTAAGAAAAACGCCTGAGAGGCATCCGTGCCGTTGTAGTGCACCTCATCAGTCAGCTGCGCTGACAGCTTCCCCTCAAGGGGAAGCCTAAACGGAGTATAATTTTTAATATAAGTGGAGGTAACTGTCATGAATCATCCCAGCGATCTGAAGTATACCAAGTCCCATGAATGGCTGCGCATGGAAGGCGACATCGCCGTGGTCGGTATCACGGACTATGCGCAGGACGCTTTGGGCGACGTGGTGTTCGTCAACCTGCCCCAGGAGGGCGACGAGACCGCCGCGGGCGAATCCTTCGGCGACGTGGAGTCCGTCAAGGCCGTCAGCGAGCTGATCTGCCCCGTCAGCGGCACGGTATGCGCCGTGAACGAGGATCTGCTGGACGCGCCGGAGCTTCTGAACCAGGACCCCTACGCCGCCTGGATCATCAAGGTCGAAAACGTGAGCGAGACCGAGGAGCTGCTGGACGCCGACGAATACGAAGCCCACTGCGCCGCCGAAGCCTGATCCATTTTTCACCGAAACGGAGAAAACAACATGAGTTACGTTCCATCCACACAGGAGCAGCGGCTGGAAATGCTCCGCGCCGTCGGCGCAGGGGACTTCCGGGCGCTGTACCGCGACGTGCCGCAGGAGGTGCTGCTCGAGCGCCCGCTCGACCTGCCGGAGGACATGAGCGAGATGGAGGTGAGGCGCACGGTGGAGGCCATGGCGGCCAAAAACCGCCTCTTCCCCACCGTCCTGCGCGGCGCGGGCGCCTATGACCACTACATCCCCGCCGTCGTCCGCTCCATCCCGGCGAAGGAGGAATTCCTCACCGCCTACACGCCCTATCAGGCCGAAATGAGCCAGGGCGTGCTGCAGTCCATTTTTGAATACCAGACCATGATCTGCGAGCTGACGGGCATGGACGTGTCCAACGCCTCCGTCTACGACGGCGCCACCGCCGCCGCCGAGGCCGCCGCCATGTGCCGCGACCGCAAACGCCGCGTGACCCTGATCTCCGCCGCAGCGCACCCCGACACAATCAACACCGTGCGGACCTACTGCTACGGCACGAACGACGAGCTGCGGATCGTGCCGATGAAGGACGGGAAGACCGACCTCGAGGCCCTGCGCGCCATGCTCACGCCGGAGGTCGCCTCCTTCTGCGTCCAGCAGCCGAACTTCTACGGCCAGCTGGAGGACGCGGAGGCGCTCGGCGCGCTCGTGCACGAGGCGGGCGCGCTGTTCGTGATGAGCTGCAACCCCATCTCCCTCGGCATCATGAAGACCCCGCGCGACTGCGGCGCGGACGTCGCCGTGGGCGAGGGGCAGCCGCTGGGCATGCCGCTCGGCTTCGGCGGCCCCTACCTCGGCTTTATGGCCACGACAACGAAGAACATGCGAAAGCTGCCCGGACGCATCGTCGGCGAGACGGTGGACAGCCGCGGCGAGCGCGCCTACGTTCTCTCCCTGCAGGCCCGCGAGCAGCACATCCGCCGCGAGAAGGCCAGCAGCAACATCTGCTCCAACGAGGCGCTGTGCGCGCTGACCGCGGCGGTGTATCTGGCCGCGGTCGGGCCGGAGGGGCTGGCCGAGGCTGCGCGCCAGTGTATGGCCAAGGCGCACTATCTGTGCCGGAAGCTCTGCGAAATCGAAGGCGTGGAGCTGGTCTACACCGGAGCATACTTCCACGAATTCGTCACCACCCTGCCCCGGCGCGACGAGGTGCTCAAGGCCCTCGAGGACGCCGGGATCCTCGGCGGACTGCCCGTTGAAGAGGGCGTGCTGTGGTGCGCCACCGAAAAGCAGAGCCGCGAAGAGCTTGATCGCGCCGCCGCGATCGTGAAGGAGGTGCTGGCCGGATGAAGCTGATCTTTGAAAAGAGCGTGAAGGGCCGGCACTGCGACCTGCTGCCGAACTGCGACGTCGACCCCGTGGAGCTGCCGGAGAGCCTGCGGCGCAGTGAAAAACCCGCGCTGCCGGAGCTGAGCGAGGTGGACATTTCGCGCCACTACACCGAGCTCAATCAGCGCGTGCACGGCGTCAACTGCGGCTTCTACCCGCTGGGCTCCTGCACGATGAAGTACAATCCCCGCATCGACGAGGACATGGCGGCGCTGCCCGGCTTCACGGGCGTGCATCCGCTGGCCCCGGCCTACGCCGTCGAGGGCTGCCGCGAGGTGCTGGACACCGCGGCGAAATACCTCTGCGAGCTGACGGGCATGCAGGGCATGAGCTTCCAGCCAGCCGCCGGCGCGCACGGCGAATTCACCGGGGTGCTGCTCATCAAGCAGTACCATGACAGGCGCGGCGATACCAAGCGCCGCAAGATCATCGTCCCCGACTCCGCCCACGGCACCAACCCCGCCACCGCCGCGATGTGCGGCTTTGAGGTGGTGAACATCCCCTCCGCGCCGAACGGCTGCGTCGATCTGGAGGCGCTGAAGGCCGTGCTCGGCGAGGATACGGCGGGGCTGATGCTCACGAATCCCAACACCGTCGGCATCTTCGACGAAAATATCCTGGAGATCACCCGTCTGGTGCACGAGGCCGGCGGCCTGTGCTACTACGACGGCGCCAACCTCAACGCGATCATGGGCGTGGTCCGGCCCGGCGACATGGGTTTTGACTGCATCCACATGAACCTGCACAAGACCTTCGCCACCCCGCACGGCGGCGGCGGCCCCGGTGCCTGTGCCGTCGGCTGCAAGGAATTTCTGCGCGAGTTCCTGCCCGCTTCTGCTTTGATGGACGAGCCCGGCCACATCCAGGTGCGCTCCTTTGCGGGCAACTTCCTGGTGGTCGTGCGCGCGCTGAGCTATCTGCTCACGCTCGGCAGGGAGGGCATCCCCGAGGCCGCGCAGAACGCCGTGCTGAACGCCAATTATCTGATGCGGCGCATCCAGGGCAGCTTCGACCTGGCCTTTGATCGGGTGTGCATGCACGAATTCGTGCTGGATCTGAGCCGCTTCAAGAAAGAGACCGGCGTAAGCGCGCTGGACGTGGCCAAGTCGCTGATCGACTACGGCATGCACCCGCCCACGATGTACTTCCCGCTGATCGTGCACGAGGCGCTGATGCTCGAGCCGACCGAGACCGAGAGTAAGGAGACGCTCGACTGGGCGGCGGATATCTTCCGCGCGCTTTATGAGCTGGGCTATACCGACCCGCAGACGATGCACGAAGCGCCGCACCATGCGCAGATCGGCCGCCCGGACGAGGTGCGCGCCGCGCGCAATCCCGTGCTGCGCTGGCAGAAGCCGGAGGACTGATATGGCTGACTATCAGCTTCTGGTGATCGGCGCCGGGCCCGGCGGATACACCGCCGCCCTGCGCGCGGCGAAGCTCGGCCTCAAAACGGCCGTCGTCGAGGCGCGCGAGGCGGGCGGCACCTGCGTCAACCGCGGCTGCGTGCCGACCAAGACCCTGCTGCACGCGTCCGAAGTCTATCACGCGGCCCAAGAGGGCGCGGCCTTCGGCATCCACGCCGAGGGCCTGCGCGCCGATATCGGCGGGATCTTCGCGCATCGGCGCGAGGTGAGCCGCACCCTGTCCCAGGGCGTGGAGAGCCTGCTGAAAGCGGCGAAGGTGCCGCTCCTGCGCGGCCGCGCACAGATCACCGCGCCGCACGAGGCCACGATCACCGGCGCGGACGGCGGCACAAGCGCCGTCACCGCCGAGCATATCCTGATCGCGACCGGCGCCGCGCCCGTGCGGCCGCCGATCCCCGGCATCGAGCTGGCGCTGACGAGCGACGATATCCTCGAAAGCGACGGAAACATGTTCCGCTCGCTGGTCATCATCGGCGGGGGCGTGATCGGCACTGAGTTTGCCTGCTTCTACGCCGATCTCGGCTGCGAGGTGACGATCGTCGAGGCGCTTGACCGGCTGCTGCCGGTGCTGGACCGCGAGCTTGGGCAGAATCTGGGCCAGCTGCTGAAAAAGCAGGGCGTCCGGATCCTCACCGGCGCACGCGTGCAGCGCATCGAAGAGGCGGACGAGGGCCTTCGCGTCAGCGCAGAGGGCAAGACCGGCGCGGAGGAGATCGCCGCGGAGGCGGTCATCTGCGCCGTTGGCCGAAAGCCTTGTCTGGACGGGCTGTTCGCCGAAGGGCTGCAGCCGGAGACGGACGGTGCGCTGCTGAAGATCGACGGACGCTTTGAGACCTCGATCCCCGGCGTGTGCGCCATCGGCGACGCGGCCTGCCCGGTGCAGTTTGCGCACCTGGCCGCCGCACAGGGCGAGACGGTCGCGGAGTTGCTGGCCGGTCTCACGCCGGTGCGCGATCTCAGTCTGGTGCCGAGCTGCGTGCACTGCCGCCCGGAGATCGCCGCGGTGGGCATGAGCGAGGCGGAGGCGAAGGAAAAGGGCCTCCCCGTAAAGGTGGGCAAGTGCGTGATGGGCGGCAACGCCCGCACCCTGGTCCTGAACCCCGGTCGCAGCTTTATGAAGATCCTTGCCCACGCCGAAACGGGCGAGATCCTCGGCGCACAGCTGATGTGCCCCAACGCCTCTGACATCATCTCCCAGCTCAGCGAGGCGATCGCCAACCGCATGACGCCGCGGCAGCTGCTGCGCATCATGCGGCCGCACCCCACGTTTGAAGAAGCGCTCGGCGACGCGCTGAGCGATCTGGATACAAAACTCAACAAATCATTATCATTTTAGGAGGAACTCAGCATGAATTACGGACGTACCTATAACTTCTCCGCCGGCCCGGCCATGATGCCGGAACCCGTTCTGGAAGAGATCCGGGACGAAATGATGAACTACCGCGGCAGCGGCATGTGCGTGATGGAGATGTCCCACCGCTCCAAGGTCTTCCAGCAGATCGTCGACGAGGCCGAAGCCGATCTGCGCGCGCTGATGAACATCCCCGACAACTACAAGGTGCTCTTTATGCAGGGCGGCGCTACGCTGCAGTTTGCCGCCATCCCCTGGAACCTGATGAAAAACGGCAAGGCCGTCTACATCGAGACCGGCGCCTGGTCCAAGAAGGCCATCGCCGAGGCCAAGAAGTACGGCGAAGTCATCGTCGCCGCCAGCTCCAAGGACAAGAATTTCAGCTATATCCCCGACGTGTCCGATCTGGATATCCCCGAGGACGCAGACTACGTCTACATCTGTGAAAACGAGACCATCCACGGTCTGACCTACCAGAAGCTGCCCAACACCAAGGGCCACATCCTCGTCTCTGACCAGAGCTCCATGTTCCTCTCCAAGCCCTGCAACGTCGCCGACTACGGTCTGATCTACGCGGGCGTGCAGAAGAACGTCGGCCCCGCCGGCATGAGCGTGATCATCATCCGTGAGGATCTGATCCGCGAGGATCTGGACCCGAAGATGCCCGTGTACATGCGCTATGACATCCAGGCGGCCAACGGCTCCATGTACAACACCCCGAACTGCTGGGCCATCTACTGCTGCGGCAAGGTGTTCCACTATCTGCGCGAGATCGGCGGTCTGGAGGAGATGGCGCGCCGCAACGAGGAAAAGGCGAAGATCCTCTACGACTTCCTCGATTCCTCCAAAATGTTCCGCGGCACGGTCGAGAAGAAGGACCGCAGCCTGATGAACGTTCCCTTTGTGACCGAGAGCGCGGAGCTCGACGCCGAGGTGGTCAAGGCCACCAAGGCCGCCGGCTACGACAACCTCAAGGGCCACAAGAGCGTGGGCGGTCTGCGCGCCAGCATCTACAACGCCATGCCCAAGGAGGGCGTGGAAGCCCTGGTCGAGTTCCTGAAAAAGTTCGAAGCCGAGCACAAGTAATTGGCTAAGCCCGAGCGAAAAGCTCTGCGCCTTCCGGATTTTGATTATTCAGCCTCCGGCGCATATTTTGTCACTGTCTGTACGAAAAAGCGGCGGTGCATTTTGTCGGATATATCCGTAGGGGCGATTCATGAATCGCCCGCCGTTCAGCTGACAAAAATGGGCCTGATCGTGAAAAGCATGATCGATGCGCTCCCCGACAGATTTGGCACTCTTGCGGTGGATGCCTATGTGATCATGCTGAACCATATCCACCTGCTGCTGCGAATCGAAGAAGGGGCGATTCATGAATCGCCCCTACGGGAAAAGGGGAAACGCTCGCTGCTGGGTAAGGCAATTGGGTATCTCAAGATGAACAGCAGTAAAAGGATCCATGAATGTCACCCGTCCCTTGAAATCTGGCAGCGGGGATATTACGAGCATGTGATCCGGAACGAAAAGGACTACCGCGAGATTTGGAATTACATTGACCAAAATCCCGCCCGATGGGCGGAGGACCGCTATTACGAAACGAATTCATAATGGGAGGACAACAACTATGAAGATTCTGGTTACCGACGGAATGGACAAGAAGGCGCTGGCCACGCTGCGCGAAATGGGCAACGAGGTCGTGGAGCAGTTCTACGAGCCCGATGCGCTGGGCGCTGCGCTGAAGGATTTTGACGCGGTGGTCGTGCGCTCCAAGACCAAGGTGCGCGCCAAAGCCATCGACGAGGCCGCCAAAGGCCGCCTGAAGCTCATCATCCGCGGCGGCGTGGGCGTGGACAACATCGACGTGGCCTATGCCGAATCCAAGGGCCTGACCGTGAAGAACACCCCGCGCGCCTCTTCCCAGAGCGTGGCGGAGCTGGCTCTGGCCCATATGCTCTCCTGCGCGCGCTTCATCTCCCATGCCGGCTACACCATGCGTAACGGCCTCTGGGAAAAGAAGACCTACGGCAAGGGCTTTGAGATCTGCGGCAAGACCATCGGCATCATCGGCTACGGCCGCATCGGCGGCTGCCTGGGCCGGATGTGCCAGGCCCTCGGCATGACTGTGATCGCCTACGGCGCGCATCATGAGCCGGGCACCACTGCCCGTGACGGCGTGCCCTACGTCAGCCTGGACGAGCTGCTCGAGCGCTCCGACTTCGTCTCCGTCCACGCCCCTGCGGCCGACGGCCCGATCATCAACGCCGAGACCATCGCCAAGATGAAGGACGGCGTGGTCATCATCAACACCTCCCGCGGCGCAAACCTCGACGAGGCCGCCCTGCTGGAGGCGCTCGATTCCGGCAAGGTCCGCGCCGCCGGTCTCGACGTCTGGGCCACCGAGCCCTCGACGAACGCCGCGCTTTACGGCCATCCCCACGTCTCCTGCACGCCGCACATCGGCGCCCAGACCGGCGAGGCCCAGGCCCGCATCGGCCAGGAGATCGTAGAGATCATCAGCTCCTTCGGCAAGTAAGGACGGAGGAGCAGCATGAAGAACATCTTCTGCCCCGCCGATATCCTGCTGCCCAAAGACGCCGACATGACGAAGTGGGCGGTCATCGCCTGCGACCAGTTTACCTCCGACAGGGCCTACTGGGACCGCGTGAGAAAGACCGCGGGCGACGCACCCTCCACCATCAATCTGATCCTGCCCGAGGCAGAGCTCGGCTCCCCGCGCGAGGCCGAGGAGGTCGCCGAGATCAACCGTACGATGGACGAATATCTGCGCGAGGGCGTTTTCGCCGTGTACCCGGACAGCTACGTCTACGTCGAGCGCACGCTGGAAAACGGCAGCGTCCGCAAGGGTCTGGTCGGCAAGCTGGATCTTGAGGCCTACGACTACAAGCCCGGCTCCGTTTCCGCCATCCGCGCCACGGAAAAGACCGTGCCGGAGCGCATCCCGCCGCGCCAGCGCGTGCGCCGCGACGCGCCGATCGAGCTGCCGCACGTGCTGCTGCTCGTCGACGACCATAAAAAGTGTCTGATCGAGTCCGTGGCCGCGAAAAAGGACCGGCTGCCCAAGCTCTACGACTTTGAGCTGATGGAGGGCGGCGGCCGCATCCGCGGCTGGCTGGTCGCGGGCGAGGACGCAGCTGCCTTCGACGAGGCGCTGAGCGCCTACGTTGAGACCGTGGACGCCAAGTACGAGGGGCTCCCGGGCGTGCCGATGGTCTTTGCCGTCGGCGACGGGAACCACTCCCTCGCCACCGCCAAGAGCTGCTATGAGGAGCTGAAGGCGAAGCACCCCGGTGAAGATCTGAGCGAACATCCTGCGCGCTGGGCGCTGGTGGAGCTGGAGAACATCCACGACGAGGCGCAGGTCTTTGAACCGATCCACCGCGTGATCACGCACACCGACCCCGAAAAGCTGCTGCGCGCGCTGGAAGAGAGCTGCTGCGCGCCCGGCGGCTACACCGTGCGCTGGTACAGCGGCGGAAAGTGCGGCGAAGTGAGTCTCGACCGCGCGAAAAGCGAGCTCGCCGTCGGCGTGCTGCAGAGTTTCCTCGACGCCTATCTGAAGGAAAACGCCGGCGAGATCGACTACATCCACGACGACGACGCGCTGATCTCCCTCTCCGCGCCGGCGGACGCCGTCGGCTTCCTGCTGCCGGCGATGGAGAAGAGCCAGCTCTTCCGCGGCGTGATCCGCGACGGCGCGCTGCCGCGCAAGACCTTCTCGATGGGCCACAGCCGCGAGAAGCGCTACTACCTGGAGGGCCGCAAGATTCGCTGAGCCCCCGATCAATCACAGGCAGAACAGCCTCCCTGTTCTGCCTGTGCCCGCTATCCCAAACAAAAAGGACATACCCCATGAAGCAAAAGCAAACAGGCGCCGGCCGGTCGCAGCATCTGATCCTGCCGATGATCGGCCAGCGCATCACCAAAACCGCCATTGCGGTCTTTCTGTGCCTGCTGTTTTACTGGCTGCGCGGCTACCGCGGGCAGGACATGCCCTCCGAAGCCGCCATCACTGCCATCATCTGCATGCAGCCCTACGTGCGCGACACCCGTGATTACGCGATCAACCGCTTTGCCGGTTCCCTGATCGGCGCGGTCTGGAGCCTGCTGTTCCTGCTGCTGGTGCTGGTTTTCCCGGCGCTGAGCCGAAACATGCTGATCCTCTACGCCGTGATGGGGCTGGGCGTGCTGGCCACGCTGTACACCTCCGTGATCGTGCGAAAGCCCGACACCGCGAGCCTCGCCGCGATCGTTTTTATCTGCGTCGTGATCAGCTATCCGGACATCAGCGACCCGCTGCGCCAGGCGGCCGACCGGATGCTCGGCATCCTGGTGGGCACCGTGGCCGCGGTCGGCGTCAACGTTTTCCGTCTGCCGCGCAGCAAAAACCGCGACAGCGTGTTTTTCGTGCGCATGAAGGATCTCGCGCCCGACCGCTTCTCCGCCATCCCCTCGGCGGCGCAGTTCAAGCTGAACTATCTCTATCAGGACGGCGCGAAGATCTGCCTGATGAGCGAGCACGCGCCCGCCTTCTTCGCCGCGCAGATGAGCGACGCCATGCTGAACATGCCGCTGATCGTGATGGACGGCGCCGCGATCTACGACGTGGCCGAAAACAAATACCTCTCCGTGCAGACCCTGGGCGAGCGCCCGGCGATGCGGATGAAGGACCATCTGGATCACCTGGGCGTGAGCTATTTTCTCTATACGGTGCGAAACAACAAGACCTGCGTGTTCCACCAGGGCGCGTTCAGCGAGGAGGAGAGCTTCCTCTACCACCGCATGAGCCGCTCGCCCTACCGCAGCTATCTGGACGGCGAAAACTACGAGCCGGGCGAGATCGTCTATTTTAAAATCGTCACCGATGAGGAAAACGCGCAGAGCCTGCTGCGCGGCATGCAGAGCGTGCTGCACTCCAACCACCTGCGGGCGGTCATCCGGCCGGAGGCCGGCGCGGCCGAGCTGCACGCCCTGTACGTCTACTCGGCCAGAGCCACGATGCGCCAGGCCGAAAGCCGGCTGATGCAGCTGCTGCGCGAGCGTGAGCCGGAGCTGAAGGCGGTGGAGGTCTTCCTGCGGGCCGACTACCGCAGCGAATACGACGCGATGAGCCTGCTGCATACGCTCGGAAACCTCTATGAGCCGCTGCGCTTCTTCCCGCGCCGCAAGCCGCGCGGCTGAAGTCACCAGGCAGCTGGTGCGCCCGATTCTTGTTAGGGAGTTGTGATTATGGATTATCTGGGAAGCCTGACAAACAGCATCTTTTCCCTGGTCTTCATCATCTTTCTGATCGGCACGGTGGGCTATTTCATCGGCGCCGTCAGCATCAGGGGGATCTCCCTCGGTACGGCCGGCGTGCTGCTGACCGCGCTGCTGTACGGCATCATCGCCAACTTTGTCCCCTCCTTCCAGATCGGCGGCAAGGAGATCGTGCTGTTCAGCGACGCGCTGAAAAAGAATTTCAGCTTCGTGTCCTCGCTCGGCACGGCGATGTTCGTCACCTCGGTCGGCTTCATCGCCGGGCCCAAATTCTTCCGCTCCTTCAACCGCGCCACGATGTCCTACGTCTATATGGGCGCGATCACCATCGGCGTCGGCGCGCTGGTGACGGTGGCGTTCATCTGCCTGGACAAGAACCTGTCGCCCGAGATGGCGGTGGGTCTGATGACGGGCGCGCTGACCAGCACCCCGGGCCTGTCCGCGGCCAAGGAGGTCGCGGGCGAGGGCGCAGATCTCGTGACGGCGGGCTACGGCATCGCCTACCTCTTCGGCGTGCTGGGCGTGGTGTTCTTCGTACAGCTGATGCCGCGCATCCTGAAGATCAACATCGCCGAGGAGCGCGAGCGCTTCGTCGCCGCCAACACCATCCCCGCCGGCCTCATCAAGCGCAGCCTGGAAAAGGTGGACCCCTTCGGCTTCCTGCCCTTCTTCCTGGCCGTTGCCCTCGGCTGCGTCATCGGCGCGATCCGGATCCCGGGTCTCAACTTCTCCTTCGGCAATTCCGGCGGCTGCCTGATCGCAGGCTTGCTGGTCGGCCACTTCGGCCACTTCGGCAGGATCGATATGCGCATCGAAAAGGCGACGCTCAACTTCTTCCGCGAGCTGGGCCTCGTCCTGTTCCTGATCGGCGCGGGCGTGCCCGGCGGCGTGAACTTCGTGTCCAATATCCGCCCGGCCTATTTCATCTACGGCGCGCTGATCACGCTGATCCCGATGATCGGCGGCTACTTCGTCGGCCGCTATGTGTTCAAGCTGGACATCTTCAACAACCTCGGTTCCATCACCGGCGGCATGACCAGCACGCCCGCTCTGGGCTCGCTGATCGCGACGGCCGGCACCGACGAGGTCGCTGCGTCCTACGCCGCGACCTACCCCGTGGCGCTGGTGTTCGTGGTGATCGCCGCCAAGGTGATCGTTCTGCTGCTGTAAACAAGCGATCAAAAGCACAGGGGCCGCGGCAGGCGGCCCCTGTGCCTGCTTTGCCCGTTCTATTTCTTGACAGATCGGGACTTTTGTTTTAGACTTTGTGCGATAAAAACTTCGGAGGATCCGGTATGGCGAGCCTTCAGCCTCACAAATCCACAGCGCGCGACATGACCAGCGGGCCCATCTGGCAGCAGCTGGTCCTCTTTGCGCTGCCGCTGATGCTGGGCAACGTCTTCCAGATGCTCTATAACACCGTGGACTCGATCATCGTGGGCAACTTTGTCAGCAAGCAGGCTCTGGCGGCCATCGGCTCGACGACGATGATCACCAACATGATGGTCTTCTTCTTTAACGGCTTTTCGGTCGGCGCGAGCGTAATGATCGGTCAGTATTTCGGCGCGCGCGACATGGAAAAGCTCCACCGCGCGATCGAAACGACCATGGCGGCCACCTTCCTGCTGAGTATCCTGTTCTCCGTGGCGGGCGTGCTGGCTGTCGAGTCGCTGCTGCGCATGATGAGCACGCCGGACGACGTGTTTGCGGACGCCGCGCTGTATCTGCGCATCTATATCGGCGGCATTTCGGGCCTGCTGATCTACAACATGGGCAGCGGCATCCTGCGCGCCGTGGGCGATTCCACCCGGCCGCTGTATTTTCTGATTTTTACGAGCCTGCTGAACATCGCGCTCGACCTTTTCTTTGTTATCGTCCTGAAAACCGGCATCGCCGGCGCCGCCATCGCCACGATCATCTCGCAGGCCGTATCCGGCGCGGCGATCCTGGTGCTGCTGACGCGCACGAAGGATATCTACCGCCTGAGCTGGCGCGAGCTGCGGCTGGACTGGCCGATCCTGCGGCGCATCTTCGGCGTAGGCCTGCCGGCGGGGATCCAGTCCGTGATTACCGCCTTTTCCAACATCTTCGTGCAGAGCTACATCAACGTCTTCGGCTCGGATGCGATGGCCGGCTGGGCCAGCTACAACAAGCTCGACCAGTTCATCATGCTGCCGATGCAGAGCATGGCCATGGCGGCCACCACCTTTGTCAGCCAGAACGTCGGCGCCGGCAAGGACCGGCGGGCCGACCGCGGCACAGGTGCCTCGCTGCTGCTCACCTGCGGCATCACCGGCTCCGTCATCGCGCTGCTGATCGTCTTCGCGCCCTCCGCCGTGCGCCTCTTCTCGCCGGACAAAGAGGTCATCCGCTACGGCGTGCTGTTCATCCGCACCAACTGCGGCTTCCTGCTCTTTAACTGCATCAACCACGTGCTGGCCGGCGCGCTGCGCGGCCGCGGCGATTCCCGCGGGCCGATGATCATCATGCTCTCCTGCTTCGTGGCGCTGCGGCAGACCTATCTGTACCTGATCACGCATTTTTACGCCAATACTCCGCGCATCGTCGGCCTGGGCTATCCGGTCGGCTGGTCGAGCTGCTGCGCGGTGATGCTGATCTACTTCTTCTGGCGGCGGCACAAGCGCCTCACGGCCGAAAAAGCCCGCCTGTCCGCCCGATAAATGTATAAAAGCGTTCTTTCCCGCAGACACTATGGTATCTGAAGGAAAGGACGTTTTTTTATGATCGAACGCGATACCATCAAGCTGCTGCGCGAATGCGACGCAGGCGTCAAAATGGGCGTAAGCTCCATCGACGAGGTGCTCGGCTCCGTCCAAAGCAAGGACATGAAGGAAACGCTGTATCAGTGCCGCGAGGAGCACGAGAAGCTGGGTAGGGAGCTGCAGGGACATCTGGACCGCTTCGGCGATCGGGGCAAAGACCCGAACCCCGTGGCCAAGGGCATGAGCTGGCTCAAGACCGAGACGATGCTGGGCCTGGAGCGCAGCGACAAGGTCATTGCCGATCTGATGACCGACGGCTGCAACATGGGCGTCAAAAGTCTCAACCGCTATCTCAACGAGTACAAGGCAGCCGACGAAGTCACGAAGGATATGGCCAAACGCCTGATCCATCTGGAGGAGACGCTGAGCAGCGATCTGAGAGAGTATTTGTAAACCGACAAATATTTTGAAAATATCCGGAACCTTTTTCACAACCCGCCGTCCTAACACATGCAAACAGAAAAAAAGAAAAACGCACGGCAGGGACCGCGCGGTGAAAGGAAGGTTCCCTATGAAAAAAATGATGGCTCTGATGCTCGCACTCGTGATGGTTTTCGCTCTGGCCGCCTGCGGCCAGCAGAAGGCGCCGACCCTCGGCGGATGGACGCCGGTCGAGGACGCCAAAATGACGGACGAAGCGCAAAACGCCTTTGACAAGGCAATGGAAGGCCTGATCGGCGTCAACTACGTTCCCGTCGCCCTGATCGGCAAGCAGCTCGTCTCCGGCACGAACTACTGCATCCTCTGCGAGGCCACTGTTGTATATCCCGACGCCAAGCCCTACTACGCGCTGGTTTATCTCTACCAAGATCTGCAGGGCAAGGCCGAAGTCACCAATATCGTGAAGCTTGACCTGGGCGATATCGCCGAGAGCGGCGAGATCAAGGCCGCCGAGGACGCGGGTGAGGCGCTCGTGGGCGGCTGGACCGTCGACCGGGAATCCTCCGTGGACGTGAAGGGCGCGCTGGTGCACCTGGCCAGCCAGATCGTCTCCGGCAAGAACCACTGCGTGCTCTGCGAGGGCAATGAGCTGGTCTTCGTTTACGAGAACCTCGAAGGCAAGACCGAAGTCACCCAGCGGGTGGCCATCGACCTCGGCGCGTTCAACCAGTAAGGCAAGCAGATGATAAAAACCCGGCCTCCAAACGGAGGCCGGGTTTGTTTTGTCTGTTCGGGAATGGGCGGGGGCTAACGAGAGGCGGGCCGCCGGGGGCGTCGGCCCCTACGGGGTATACGGTATGGGGCGGAGGGAAAAACCCCCAGTCGCCGCGGTGCGGCGACAGCCCCCTTTTGTGAAAGGGGGCCAACCGGCGGGCGATTCATGAATCGCCCCTACGGAGAAACGGATTGCCACGCCAGTGTGCGCACTGGCTCGCAATGACGGATTTTAGGCAAGGAGGCAATGAAGGGCGGGCCGCCGAGGGCGTCGGCCCCTACGGGGTATGCGGCATTAGGCTCTTGAAAAAAACCCGGCCTCCAAACGGAGGACGGGTTTGTTGGTGAGGGATCACTCTTTCGAGGCCGGGTTTGCTTTGATCGGGATCATTCTTTCACGGTGCCGTCGGGGTTGAACAGCGGCAGGGGCGCGAGGTAGATGATATCGTCGCGCTTCTGGGAGTCGCCCTCGGCCAGGACGGCTACAGCGCCGGCCACGATGCCGCCGGCCTGTTTGACCAGCTCTTCGGTGGCGCGCAGGCTCTCGCCGGTGGAGATCACGTCGTCCACGATCAGCATGCGCTTGCCGCGGATCATGTCCGCATCGTTCTTGTCGAGGACCAGACGCTGGACGGCTTCGGTGGTGATGGACTTCACCTGGACCTCAAAGGTCTCGGGCATGTAGGCTTTGGGCCCCTTGCGTGCGACGAAGTACTTCTCCGCACCGCTCTGGCGGGCCATCTCATAGAGCAGGGGGATGGACTTTGCCTCGGGAGCGATGAGGTAGTCGTATTCGGGAGCGCGTTTGAGCAGCTCGGCGGCCGCGTGAACGGTCACTTCCACGTCGCCGAACATGACGAAGGCGCCGATGTACAGATCGTCCGTGACCTTGCACAGGGGCAGATCGCGCTTCAGGCCGGCAATATCAATCTCGTATGTCATGGTTGTTTCCTCCTGGTGAGTTTTCATTCAAACACAACTATTTTACAGCATGACAGCGAAAAATCAAGGGGTTTTCTAAAATAAACCTCGTTCAGCGGCCCCTGGCCGCCCCTCGGGCGCGCAGGCGGCGCAGCGAGGACACGCAGACGCGCAGCCGCCGGGCGATCTGCCGGGTGCTCAGGCCCATGTCCAGATAGGCCTGGATGCGCGCGGCCAGCGCGTCGCTCCCTTCCTCCCGCAGGCGGCGGGAGGGCGCATAGCGGGGGCAGTCCGCCGTCGGCGGGCAGCCGCGCGGCTCGAACTCGATGAGCAGATAGTCACAGCTGTCCGTGCGCGGCGCGTAATAGCAGCAATCCCTGTGCCCGCAGCGCAGCTCCGACCGGCCGCGCGGACAGAGCGCGGGCGCATAGTCAAAGCTCATGCGAGGCCTCCAGCAGCGCGCCGGCCTGCGAAAGCGCCTGCGCATACAGGCGATAGAGGTGCCGCTCGCTGTAATACAGGCCGCGCCGCTCCCCCGCCGTGCGGATGGCCGGCCAGCTCAGGCCGAAGCCGTGGCGCAGCAGGAGCAGCGTGCGCAGCCGCTCGTCCGGCATCCGGTCCAGCAGCGCCAGCAGCTCGCCCGCATCCGCCTGCGCCAGCTGCGACAGGCGCTGCGGCAGGGCGCCGCGTCTTGTGCTGATCCTTGCTTTTGTGTGCTTCATGATCGTTCCTCCTCCCAGGTCTTGTCCATCGGCCGCCGGCGCAGATAAGGCACGGCCCAGTCTTCCAGGCAGTCGCTGTCCGCGCAGATGTTCAGGCCGTCCGGCAGCTCGTAATAGGTCTCCCCTTCTCCGATCGGCAGGCCGCAGTTGTCGCAGATCAGCCGCCCGGAATCAGCGTAAAATGCGGGGAAAGTCATCTTGATTCGCCACGAAACGTGTCGTTTTCGCTGAAAAAAAGATCCTCCACGCTGCAGCCGTAATAGCGGGCCAGGGCGAGCTTGATCTCGTCCCGCGGCATCCGCGCCCCGCGCTCGTACATGGCCAGGGTGGACTGCCGGATCCCCAGGGCGGCAGCGACCTCCTCCTGGGAGCGCATCCCCCGCAGCCGGAGCAGCCGTCCGGCGACCTTTTTCTTATCCATGCCGCTTCCTCCTTCTTGCGCCACGTTCTGTGGCTTTCTGGTTATAGTATAGCGCTTATGTCACGAAATGTCAATTATTATTCAAGTTCCTCTTGCATTTCTTCACGAAACGTGATATTCTAAGCTCGACAAGGAGGCGAGAGCCATGGGAGAAGAATCCTTTGGACCGCGGCTGCGGAAGCTGCGCAAGGCGCACGGGGAGACCCAGCCGGAGCTGGCGAAGCTGCTCGGGCTGTCGCGCAGCGCGGTGAGCATGTATGAAAGCGGCGAGCGCGAGCCGAAATATGAGCTGCTGACGGCGATCGCGGCGCATTACGA
Organism: uncultured Clostridia bacterium; assembly: GCA_946547105.1. Lineage (GTDB taxonomy): Bacteria > Bacillota > Clostridia > Oscillospirales > Oscillospiraceae > Limivicinus. The sequence goes on from CAMNOV010000024.1 coordinate 22,998, forward strand.
CGTGGATCTGGACTATCTGCTGGGGCGCGAACGGCCGGAGAGCGCGGAGGGCGACGACCCTGACATCCGTCTGATCGCCCGCGCGGGCCGAAAAATGACGCCGGAGCAGCGGGAAAATCTGCTGCGCTACGCGCGCTTCATGTTCCCCGAAGCCTTTGAGGACGACGATGCCTGAGTTTATCGAGGAGATTTTGCACTTTCAGTGCGGGCACGTCTATTCCCTGCCGCTGAACATCGAGGCGCTCTGCCGCACGCTGGGGATCAAGCTGCGCCCGCTGTCCGCGATCGTGCGCGAAAGCGGCATGAGCGCGGCGGAGGTCTGCGCCTTCTGGGGCAATCCCGACGGCGCGCTGCAGCGTATGGGCGGGCGCTACGTGATCGGCTACAACGACGCGCGGCCCGCGCGGAGGCAGCGCTTCACGCTCTGCGAGGAGATCGCGCACCGGCTGCTGGGGCATCTGGACGAGCCGGGCTTTTCGGCCTTCAGCCAGGACTACCGGGAGGAGGTCTATCAGCGCTGCGAGGAAGAAGCGCGCATGGCGGCCGGGATGCTGCTGTGTCCTCCGCGCTGGTTTTTTGCGCATCAGCAGGAGCTGACCGAGCGCACGCTGATGCGGCGCTGCGGGGTGAGTCTCGCCTGCGCGCGGCACATCCTGGGCGACTATGAGCGCCTCGGCGCGGAGATCCGCGCCTGTCCAACCTACGGCTTCGTGCCGATCAACGCGGAAATGCGCGGCTGAAAAAGCCGTCGAAATCCGCCGCGCGGCAATCGGCTAAAAAAGCTCTTGCAAAAGCGGCACGGATACTGTAAAATAGACAAGCTAATAGTACGCAAACGAAAACTTTTTTTGGGAGGACCCATTTATGATTACTGCAGGCGAATTCAGAAACGGCGTTACCTTTGAGATGGACGGCCAGGTCATGCAGGTCGTGGAGT
>CAMNOV010000025.1 GCA_946547105.1 uncultured Clostridia bacterium
GGACCACCTGGGTCTCCGGATCGCCGAAGCGGCAGTTGTATTCGATGACCTTCGGCCCGTCTTTGGTGATCATCAGGCCGAAATACAGGCAGCCCTTGAAGGGGCGGCCCTCGGCGTTCATCGCGGCGACGGTGGGCAGGAAGATCTCTTCCATGCATTGCTGCGCGACGGCCTCTGTGTAATAGGGGTTCGGCGCCACGGTGCCCATGCCGCCGGTGTTGAGGCCGGTGTCGCCGTCGCCGGCGCGCTTGTGGTCCATGGAGGAGACCATGGGCTTGATCGTTTTCCCGTCGGTGAAGGCAAGCACGGAGACCTCCGGGCCCTCTAGGTATTCCTCAATCACGACCCGCTCGCCGCTTTTGCCGAATTTGCCGCCGCGCATCATGTCCGTCGCGGCGGCGACGGCTTCCTCGCGGGTCTGGGCGATGATTACGCCCTTGCCCAGCGCCAGGCCGTCCGCCTTGACGACGGCGGGCAGCGGTGCGCTCTCCAGGTAGCGGAGCGCGTCATCCAGGCGCTCAAAGCTCTCGTAGCGCGCGGTGGGGATGCCGTATTTTTTCATGAGGTCCTTGGCAAAGACCTTGCTGCCCTCGATGATGGCAGCGTTCGCGCGCGGTCCGAAGCAGGGAATGCCCGCCGCCTCCAGCGCGTCCACACAGCCGAGCACCAGCGGATCGTCCGGCGTGACGACGGCATAGTCGATCCGCTGCGCCGCAGCGAAATCCCGGATGGCCGGGATATCCTTCGCGCCGATATTGACGCACGTTGCGTCCGCGGCGATGCCGCCGTTGCCCGGAAGGGCGAAGATCTCGGTGACCTCGGGGTTCTCTTTCAGTTTTCGGATGACGGCGTGCTCGCGCCCGCCGCCTCCCACGACCAGAAGCTTCATCGAACGGCCTCCCGATCAGTGATGGAACAGGCGCATGCCCGTGAAGGCCATGACCATACCGTACTTGTTCGCGGTCTCGATCACGTGGTCGTCACGGATGGAGCCGCCGGGCTCGGCGATGTACTGCACGCCGGACTTGCGGGCGCGCTCGACGTTGTCGCCGAAGGGGAAGAAGGCGTCGCTGCCGCAGGTCACGCCGCTCTGGGTCGCGATCCAGGCCTTCTTTTCCTCCGCAGTCAGCACCTCGGGCTTGACCTTGAAAACGCGCTGCCATTCGCCCTCGCGCAGCACGTCCTCATACTCGTCGGAGGTGTAGATATCGATGGCGTTGTCGCGGTCGGGGCGGCGGATGCCGTCCACAAACTGCAGGCCGAGCACCTTCGGGTGCTGGCGCAGATACCAGTTGTCGGCCTTCTGGCCGGCCAGACGCGTGCAGTGGATGCGGCTCTGCTGCCCGGCGCCGACGCCGATGGCCTGTCCGTCCTTGACATAGCAGACGGAGTTGGACTGGGTATATTTGAGTGTGATGAGCGCCACGATCATGTCGATCTTCGCCTGCTCGGGGAGCTCTTTGTTCTCGGTCACGATGTTGCGCAGCAGGCTCTCGTCGATTTTGAAGTTGTTGTGGCCCTGCTCGAAGGTGACGCCGAAGACGTCCTTCTGCTCCTGCTCGGCGGGCACATAGGCGGGGTCGATCTGCACGACGTTGTACTTGCCTTTTTTCTTGGTTTTGAGGATCTCGAGCGCCTCGTCCGTGTAGCCCGGGGCGATCACGCCGTCGGAGACCTCGTCCTTGAGATAGGCGGCGGTAGCGGCGTCGCAGACCTCGCTGAGCGCGGCCCAGTCGCCGTAGGAGCAGAGGCGGTCGGCGCCGCGGGCGCGGATATAGGCGCAGGCGATCGGCGACAGCTCCGCCTCCGGCGCGACGAAATAGATGCGCCGGTCGGTCTCGCTCAGGGGCAGGCCGACGGCCGCGCCCGCAGGCGAAACGTGCTTGAAGGAGGCGGCGGCCGGCAGGCCGGTGGCCTCTTTCAGCTCCTTGACGAGCTGCCAGGAGTTGAGCGCGTCGAGGAAGTTAATGTAGCCCGGGCGGCCGTTGAGCACGGTGACGGGCAGCTCGGAGCCGTCCTTCATAAAGATCTTCGCGGGCTTTTGGTTGGGATTGCAGCCGTATTTCAGTTCAAATTCTTTCATTGCTCAGTCCCCCAGATGTTTATTGAACAGTTTCACTTCGCCGTGCACGTTCGTGTACAGCGAAACCTTGTTGTCCTGATTCAACGCCGCCCAGACCTCCTCGGGTTCGGGCATGTCGATGGGCATCGGCTCGCCGGCGAAGCTGGGCAGCGGGCTGCCGTCGCCCTGATAGGTGCTGATAAAGTAGCCGCGGCCTTCGTCGCAGCCCTCGTAGTCGTAGGTGCAGCGCAGGCAGCGCCCGTCCACACGCTTGAGGATGGACAGAGAGAAGCTCCCGTCCGCGTTCAGGATGGCGGAAATGCGCGGCGTCCAGTTGGGATCGTCGGGCTCATACTCGCGCGTGGCGAGCGCGGCGCGGAAATCGCCCATGTCGCGGATGGTGTCGGTCTGGTTGCCGTTGGTGACGATGAGGCTGTCGCCCATAGAGCGCACGGGGTGGTAGATGATGAGGCTGGGGTCGGTCAGCTTGGAGGGATCAAAGGCCTCGGTGCGGATGCCGTCCTCCGTCAGGGAGAAGATGCGGTTGCGGCTGTTTTCGCTGCGGCCCATGATGAAGTAATAGACCCGGTCCTTGCCCACGGCGATGCCGCGGCCGGGATAGGAGGTATTGCGCAGGAAAGCGAGAAAATCCGTCATTGTCTTTGCTCCTTTTCTTGTTGGATGTGGGAGGAGACCAGTTCGGCCGCCTCGGGGAGGAGGATCCATTCGGCCTGCTCCATCACGCGCCGCTGCAGAATTTCGGGCGTGTCGCCGGGCAGGACGGGGACGGGCTTTTGCAGGAGGATCCTGCCGCCGTCGGGGATCTCGTTGACAAAATGTACCGTGGCGCCGGTAAACTTGACGCCGCGCGCCAGCGCCGCTTCGTGCACCTTCAGCCCGTAGAAGCCCTTGCCGCAGAAGGAAGGGATCAGCGAGGGGTGCACGTTCAAAATGCGCTCGTCATAGCGACGGACGAAGGCTTCGCTCAGGATGCTGAGAAAGCCCGCGAGGATGATGAGCTCTATGCCGCGGCTCTCAAGCGCTGACAGCAGCGCGGCCTCGAAGCCCTCCTGGCCGCCGCAGTCGGCGCGCGTGAGCGTCAGGGCCTCGACGCCGGCCTTCTTCGCCCGCTCCAGGGCAAAAACGCCGGGCACGTTGGACACGACCAGCGCGATGTGGCCGCTGTGGAGCGTACCGGCGGCTTCCGCGTCCAGCAGAGCCTGCAGATTGGTGCCGCCGCCGGAAACCAGCACGGCGATCTTCGTTTTATCCATGGTTCTCTCCTTTCAACCGCTGCAGGAAAGGGATGAACAGGCCGCCGAGGCTGTTGCCCAGCACCACCAGCAGCAGAAACCAGAGGCTTTGCAGCCGGAAGAGCCCGGCCAGCGCAAAATAGAACATATCGGCGATGGAGTGCTCAAAGCCGGAGAGGACGAAGACCGGGATGCAGAACAGAATGCCCAGCGGCGTTTTCCGCTCGCGGAAGCTCCACACTGCCGTATACATCAGCATGCCGCAGAAGAAGCCGCGCAGCAGCGTCTGCCAGGGAAGCTGCGTGAGGCGCTTTTCACAGGCGGTGAGGGCGGCCTCCCGCAGCTGCGGGAGCGCGGCGGCAATCAGCAGGCCGAAGAGGAGCGTGCCCAGGGCGTTGCCGAGAAGGCCGACAAAGGCCTGGGTCATGGCCGCGCGGCTATGGTCGGCCAGCAGAAAGCCGACCTTGCCGGTATAGAGGTTGAAGCCGAACCAGCAGATCGACAGCAGCGCGATGCAGAACAGCACGGCGCCGACGACCCTGTTGTCGCAGGACAGGAGCACGGCGCCGCCGATGGAGACCATCGCGCCGGCGAGGACCCCGTCGATGAGGCTGCCCCTCAGCATAGGACGATCCTCTCCCCGCCCTCGGTGATCTCGCCGATGACGTAGGCGTCCACGCCCTCCGCCTTCAGCGTTTCCAGCGCGCGGTCGGCGCTGTCGCGGGAGACGGCCAGGCTCATGCCGACGCCCATGTTGAAGGTGTTGAACATGTCGCGCTCGGGGATATCGCCGCGCTCGCGGATCAGTGAAAAGATCGGCGGGACGCGCACGGCGGCCTTTTCGATCTTCGCGCACAGGCCCTCCGGGAGCGAGCGGGGGATGTTTTCATAGAAGCCGCCGCCGGTGATGTGGCTGACGGCGTGCACCTCGGCCGCCGCCATCGCGGCGAGCACGGGCTTGACATAAATGCGCGTGGGCGTGAGCAGCGCCTCGCCCAGCGTTTTGCCGAGCTCCGGGACCGTCTGCCCGAGGTCGGCGTGCTCCACGTCGAAGACCTTGCGCACGAGAGAAAAACCGTTGGAGTGGATCCCGCTCGAGGGCAGCGCGAGCACGACGTCGCCGGGGCGCACGGAGGCGGGGTCCAGGATCTGTTCCTTATCCACGATGCCGACGGAAAAGCCCGCCAGATCGTAGTCGTCCGGCTGCATGGTGCCGGGGTGCTCGGCAGTCTCGCCGCCGATGAGGGCGCAGCCGGCCTGCACGCAGCCCTCGGCCACGCCGGAGACCAGGCTTGCCACCTTTTCGGGGTCGTTTTTGCCGATGGCGATATAATCGAGGAAGAAGAGAGGCTTTGCGCCGCAGCAGATGATATCGTTGACGCACATGGCCACGCAGTCGATGCCGACCGTGTCATGCACGCCCATCAGCTGGGCAATGCGCTGCTTGGTGCCGACGCCGTCGGTGCCGGAGACCAGCACCGGCTCCTTCATACCGGAAAGCGCCGGGGCGAAGAGGCCGCCGAAGCCGCCGATGCCGGAGACGACGCCGGGGATGAAGGTGCGCTCCACATGCTTGCGCATCAGGCGCACGCCCTCATAGCCGGCCTCGATGTTGACGCCGGCGGCGGCGTAGGACGCGGAATGCGAATTTTCCATATCTGATCCCCTTTTTATTCTTTTCCGTTCCAGCAGTAGGTGCAGATCTTGTCGCGATCGATGCCGATGGCCTCGAGCAGGCCGTCGAGCGACTGGTAGCCGAGGGAGTCGAAGCCGAGCTTGTCGCAGATCGTGCGCAGCAGGCACTGCCCGCGCTCAGAGGAGGAATCGGCATACTCGGACAGATGCTTCTCGCCCTCCTCGCCCTCCAGCTCGCGGACGACGCGGCGGGCCAGAAGGTCCATATCGGAATTGTTGCGGGAGAAATTGAGATATTTGCAGGCGTACATGATCGGCGGGCAGGCCGAGCGCATATGCACCTCGGCCGCGCCGGATTCATAGAGGAATTCCACCGTGCTCTGCAGCTGCGTGCCGCGGACGATGGAGTCGTCCACGAACAGGAGCTTCTTGCCCTCGATCAGCTCGGGCACGGGGATCTGCTTCATCTTGGCCACCTGGTCGCGCATGGCCTGGTTGGAGGGCATGAAGGAGCGGGGCCAGGTGGGCGTGTACTTGACGAAGGGCCGGGCAAAGGGCTTGTCACAGCGGTTGGCATAGCCGATGGCGTGCGGCACGCCGGAGTCGGGCACACCGGCCACGTAATCCACGTCCGGCATCGTCCCGCGCGCCTCGTCCTCGCGGGCCATGATCTCGCCGTTTTTCATGCGCATGATCTCGACGTTGACGCCCTCGTAGTTGGAGTTGGGGTAGCCATAATAGGTCCAGAGGAAGGCGCAGATCTTCATATCCTTCCCTGCGGGCGACAGCACCTCCCAGCCCTCGGCGGTGATGCGGAGGATCTCCGCCGGGCCGAGCTCATAGGCCGTCTGATAGCCGAGCTTCTGATAGGCAAAGGACTCGAAGGATACGCAGAAGCCGTCCGCGTCCTTTCCGAGCAGCACGGGCAGCCGCCCGCGGCGGTCGCGCGCGGCGATGATCTCGCCCTGGCCGGTCATGAGCAGGATGGACATCGAGCCGTCGATCACCTTCTGCGCGTGGCGGATGCCTTCGCACAGGCTCTCGCACTCGTTGATGAGTGCGGCGACGAGCTCGGTGGCGTTGACACGGCCGGAGCCCATGGCCATGAACTGGTGGCCGTGGTCGGAAAAATAGGTGTCGACCAGCTGCTCGGCGTTATTGATCTGGCCGACGGTGGTGATGGCGTACAGGCCGAGATGGGAGCGCACCAGCAGCGGCTGGGGATCGGAATCGCTGATACAGCCGATGCCGATGTTGCCGGAGAAATCGGGCAGATCCTTTTCAAAGCGCGTGCGGAAGGGCGTGCTGGCGATGGAGTGGATCTCCCGGACCCAGCCCTTTTCCCGGCTCCATGTGGTCATGCCCGCGCTGCGGGTGCCGAGATGGCTGTGGTAGTCGGTGCCGAAAAAGACGTCGAGGACGACGTCGCGGTGGGAAACCGCGCCGAAAAAGCCGCCCATCAGGCGAAGAAGAGCTTGGACAGCGTCATGGGATCGATATACTTGCCGTCCTTGTACACGCGCATGTTGCCGGAGGCGATCTCGTCGATCAGCATGACCTTGCCGTCCGCGTCGTAGCCGTACTCGAACTTGATGTCATAGAGGACCATACCGCGCGCCTTCATCTCGTCGGCCACGATCTGCGTGATCTTCTGGGTCATGTCCTTGATCTCGTCGTACTGCTCGCCGGTCATCACGCCCAGCACGATCAGGCCGTCCTTGGTCACCAGGGGATCGCCCTTTTCATCGTTCTTGAAGGTCATTTCCACGTAGGCGGGCAGGTCAGCGCCCTCTTCGACGTATTCGCCGTAGCGGCGGAGGAAGGAGCCAACGGCCTTGTGGCGGCAAATGACCTCCAGCCCGTGGCCGAAGACCTTGGCAGGCAGGACTTCCATGGTGGTTTCCTTCAGGTCGGCACTGACGAAGTGGGTGCGGATGCCGGCCGCGTTGACCTTTTCAAAGAAGTAGATGGACATGCGCAGGTTCACGTCGCCCACGCCGTCGATGGTCAGACCGACGGAGTTCTCGCCGGGATCGAACACGCCGTCCTTGCCGGTGCAGTCGTCCTTGAACTTGAGCAGGTAGTTGCCGTTGTCGAGCGCGTAGACGTTCTTGGTCTTGCCGGTGTAAACAAGCTTCTTTTCCATGGTTTTTCTGGCTCCTTTATTTGTAAAATTTCTATTTTTATCACAGACGGGCGGCGATGCCGGCGTCCTTTTCCAGGACGGCCGCGGCGTCGGCCGCGCGTTTGGCGGCGAGGCGGGCGGCGAGGGAGGCGTCCTCCACGGCGAGGATCTGGGCGGCAAGAAGGGCGGCGTTGGCGCCGTTATTGACGCCGACCGTGGCCACGGGGATGCCGGAGGGCATCTGCACGGTGCTCAAAAGCGCGTCCATCCCGTCGAGCGCGGGGCCCTTGCAGGGAATGCCGATCACGGGCAGCGTGGTGTTGGCGGCGATCGCGCCGGCCAGGTGCGCCGCCATGCCGGCGGCGGCGATGATCACGCCGAAGCCCCTCTCGCGCGCCGAGACCGCGAAATCGCGCGCCTCAAGCGGCGTGCGGTGCGCGGAATAGACGTGCGCCTCAAAGGGGATCTCCAGCTCGCGCAGGATCTTGACTGCTTTTTCGATGACGGGCAGGTCGCTGTCGCTGCCCATGACGATGCCGACTTTACGCATAAGTCCTCCTGTTCTGCGGCCGGCCGCGCCGGTCGGTGAATGAAAAATGAAATAGAAAAAGCCCGGCCTGCGAAGATGACGTTCAGTCGCAGTAACCGGGCGTGAAGGTGCTTGGATTTCGATAGAGGCGGACCAAGGCCGCGCAGTTGACCCCCTTGACGGGCAAGGCGATCCGGCCGCAGCCGATTCTTTTGACCTTGTCAAACAGGCGCATGCGCTTGTCCTCCGAAAACAGAAAATCCCGCCGGAAGAGACGGGACGAAAACACAAATACAAACAAACGAAAGCGCCCGCCGCCGGGCCGCTTCGCCGTGTACTCTTGCCGATCTCTCAGGGTCGCCTTAAAGACAGGAATATTATAGAGGTTGAGGCGCTTTCCTGTCAATCGGCGAAATAAACAGAAAAATCGACGGATGCGCAGGGGCGCATGTGCAAAATCTGTTTGCCCGCAAACGGGGGCGTTTTCACGGCCGGAAAAGCCCCGCGCACAGCTTCCGTCCAGCATGGGGTGAGCGCGAGAGGGGATGGGATTCCCTCTCGCCAAATTTGAGCGAAGCGGATCTTTCACGCGCAGCGTGCCAAAAAAGCCACTCCGTTCGGAGTGGCTTTTTTGGCACGCTGTAAGGGATTCGAACCCCTGACCTTCTGGTCCGTAGCCAGACGCTCTATCCAGCTGAGCTAACAGCGCATATCAGGCTCTCGCCCGACAGCTTGATTATATTAGCACAGTTTGCCAGGAAAGGCAAGAGTTTTTTTCAAAAATTTTTCAATTCGCCGTCTTCGCCCGAAACGGACGGGAACAGGCGCGGATTTCTGATTTTGGTCTCCCGTGCTTGAACTTTTCGGGCGCTTATGCTATGCTAAGAGACAGAGATTTCCGCCGTCTGCCGCCTTCCGTGCCGACGGCGGAAATCACCGAAAGGACCGTTCGTAAAGGAGAAGCTATGAAAGGCATTTGCGTGAAAAGCGAGATCCGCCCGCTCAAAAAGGTGCTGCTGCACCGTCCGGGCCGCGAGCTGCTGAACCTCACCCCCGATCGCCTCCCCGAGCTGCTGTTTGACGACATCCCCTATCTGAAGGTCGCGCAGCAGGAGCACGACGCTTTTGCTCAGATCCTGCGCGACAACGGCGCTGAGGTCGTGTATCTGGAAGACCTGATGACCGAAGTGCTGCAGCTGCACCCCGAGCTGACCGAGCCTTTTCTGACCCAGTGGCTGACCGAAGGCAACGTGATCACCAAGCGCTGGCAGCAAAAGCTGATCGATTACCTGCGCGTAAACTACGAGGGCAAGGCCCTGGTGGAAAAGACGATGGAGGGCGTCTCGCTGCGCGAGCTGCCGCATCTGTCGGCCTATTCCCTGCAGGACATGACCGCCCAGCCCGACGACCTCGTCGTCCGGCCGATGCCGAACCTCTATTTTCAACGCGATCCCTTCGCCTCCGTCGGCACCGGCATCTTCCTCAACCGCATGCGCTTTCCCAACCGGCGCCGCGAAACCATCTACGCCGACTATATTTTCAAGTATCACCCCGATTTCGCCGGGATCGTGCCGCGTTATTACGAGCGCAGCTATCACGGCAGCATCGAGGGCGGCGACGTGCTGAACCTCACCGAGGAAACGCTGGCCATCGGCCTGTCCGAGCGCACCAGTCCCGACGGCATCGAGGCCGCCGCGCGCAATCTGTTCCAGGATCCGGAGGCGAAGATCCGCACCGTGCTGGCCTTCGATATCCCGCGCTGCCGCGCGTTCATGCATCTGGACACGGTCTTCACGCAGATCGACGTGGACAGCTATACCGTCCACCCGGCGATCCTCGGGCCGCTGAGCGTGTACGAGATCACCCCGGGCAACATCCACGACGGCCTGCGCATCCGCCGGATCGACGACGAGCTGGCGAACATCCTCGCCTTCCATACGGGCGTGGAGCGCGTGAAGCTGATCCCCTGCGGCGGCGGCGACCCGATCTACGCCGCGCGCGAACAGTGGAACGACGGCTCCAACACGCTGTGCATCGCCCCGGGCAAGATCGTCGTCTATGAGCGCAACGACGTGACGAACGCCGTGCTGCGCGAGGAGGGCCTCGAGGTCCTTGAAATGCCCTCCGCCGAGCTGTCCCGCGGCCGCGGCGGCCCGCGCTGCATGTCCATGCCGCTCATCCGCGCCGAATAATCCAGAGCATTCCATTTTCATTATACAATTTATTTACAGGAGGATTTTCCCATGGGCGTCAACATCAGAGGCAGAAGCTTTCTTACCCTTCTTGACTACTCCCCCGCCGAGATCCGTTACCTGCTGGATCTGGCCGCCGAATTCAAACGGCTCAAGGCGGCCGGCGTCGAGCACAAATGGCTGAGCGACAAGCAGGTCGTTCTCCTGTTCGAAAAGACCTCCACCCGCACCCGCTGCGCCTTTGAGGTCGGCGCGCGCGATCTGGGTATGGGCGTGACCTTCCTCGATCCCGCCTCCTCCCAGATGGGCAAGAAGGAATCCCTGGCCGACACCGCCAAGGTCCTTGGCCGCATGTACGACGGCATCGAGTACCGCGGCTTCAAGCAGAGTGTGGTGGAAGACCTGGCCAAATACTCCGGCGTGCCCGTGTGGAACGGCCTGACCGACGATTTCCATCCCACTCAGATGTTGGCCGACATCCTCACCATCCGCGAGGAGTTCGGCAACGATCTGCGCGGCCGCAAAGTGACCTTCTTCGGCGACGCGCGCAACAACGTGGCCAATTCCCTGATGGTCGTCTGCGCCAAGCTCGGCATGCACTACTGCGCCTGCGGACCGAAGGAGCTCCTGCCCGCTGACGCTCTGGTAGCCAAGTGCCGCGCCGTGGCGGAAGAGACCGGCGCCGTCATCGAGCTGACCGACGATCCCGCCCAGGGCGCGAAGGACTGCGACGTGGCCTACACCGATATCTGGCTGTCGATGGGCGAGCCCGCCGAGCTCTGGGCCCAGCGCATCAAGCTCCTGCTGCCCTATCAGGTCAACAAGGAGCTGATGGCCAAGGCCAAGCCCACCGCCATCTTCATGCACTGCCTGCCCGCCTTCCACGACCGCGAGACCACCGTGGGCGAGGAAATTTACCAGAAGTTTGGCCTGGAGGCCATGGAAGTCACCGACGACGTGTTCCTCGGCAAGCAGGCGCGCCAGTTCGACGAGGCCGAAAACCGCATGCATACGATCAAGGCCGTCATGTACGCCACGCTGAAGTAAGCCATGGCGGAGCGGATCGTAGTCGCCCTGGGCGGCAACGCCCTGGGCAAAACGCCCGAGGAGCAGCTCGCTCTTGTCAAGGGCACGGCCAGGCCCATCGTCGACCTGGTGGAAAAGGGCTATGAGGTCATCATCGGCCACGGCAACGGCCCGCAGGTGGGCATGATCAACCTGGCGATGGAGTTTTCCGCCAACAAGGGCGGCGGCACGCCCTTCATGCCCTTCCCGGAATGCGGCGCCATGACCCAGGGCTACATCGGCTATCACCTGCAGCAGGCCATTCAGCAGGAGCTGCGTGCGCGCGGCATCGAGCGCGAGTGCGCCACCGTTGTCACCCAGGTCGTCGTGGATGAAAACGACCCGGGCTTCCGGAAGCCCAGCAAGCCCGTCGGCAGCTTTTATTCGAAGGAAGAAGCAGAAAAGATCGCCGCGGAGAAGGGCTTCACCTTCGTCGAGGACGCCGGGCGCGGCTATCGCCGGGTCGTCCCCTCCCCGATCCCCAAGCGCATCGTGGAGCGGAAGGTCGTCGAGCAGCTGGTCGAGGCCGGCGATATCGTCATCACCGTCGGCGGCGGCGGGATCCCTGTCGTTGAGACCGCGCAGGGCCTCAAGGGCGTGGCAGCCGTGATCGACAAGGACCGCGCGAGCGCCCTGCTGGCGCGCGACGTCAGAGCAGGCCGCCTCATCATCCTCACCGCGGTCGACCGCGTGTGCGTCAACTTCAATAAGCCCGACCAGCGGGAACTGGAGGAGATGACGCTTGCCGACTGCGAGCGCTATATCGCGGAAGGGCAGTTTGCCCCCGGCAGCATGCTGCCCAAGGTGGAAAGCTGCATGGCCTTTGTGAAAGAAAGCGAGCACGGCACGGCGCTTATCACCTCCCTCTCCCGCGCCGCCGAGGCGCTGGAGGGCAAGACCGGCACCGTGATCCGGCGCTGAGTCTGCACAGATCCGAAACGGCGGATGCGCCCGCGCATCCGCCGTCTTTTTCCCCGCAAACCCTTGTAAAATTCCCATTTTGTGATATAGTATCAGCATTCGAACGCCCACACGGAGGAACTGGCATGAGCAATTTTGAACAGAAGATCTTCGACGCGGTCCGGGATGCGGTCCGCGCTGTTTATGACATAGAGGCTGACGAGAGCCTGCTGGTCGTCGAGACCCCGAAGGATCCCAAGCTCGGCGACTACGCCACCAGCATCGCGATGAAGCTGGCGCGTACGCTGCGCAAAAATCCCTTCGAGATCGCCGAAGCGATCGCCGATAAGCTGCGGGAGTTGCTGCCGGAGGCCGAGTCCATCACGGTCGCCCGCCCGGGCTTCATCAATTTCCGCCTGAAAAACACTGCGCTCGCCTCGCTCATCAACCAGGTCATTGAAGCGGGCGACGCCTACGGCCGCAACGAGTCCGGCAAGGGCAAAAAAGTGCTGGTGGAGTGGGTCTCCGCCAACCCCACGGGCGAGCTGCACTGCGGCCACGCCCGCAACGCCGCCTGGGGCGACAGCATCTGCCGCCTGATGGAGGCGAGCGGCTGGGACGTGCTGCGCGAATACTACGTCAACGACGCCGGCAACCAGATCGTCATGCTCGGCAAGAGCCTTGAGGCCCGCTACTTTGAACACTTCGGCCGGGACGACCATCCCCTGCCCGAGGACGGCTATCATGCCGAGGACGTGCGCCTCATCGCCGAGGAGATCGCCGAAAAGGACGGCGACAAGTGGCTGACGGCCGATCCGAAGGAACGCCTGGACTACTTCATGACGGAGGGCAAGACCCGCGAGCTCAAAAAGATCGACCGCGACCTCAAGCTCTACGGCGTGCAGATCGACTCCTGGATGCACGAGACCTTCTTCTACGAAAATGACCGCGCGCGCATCCGCGCCTGCCTCGACCGCATGGCGGAGATGGGCCTGACCTATGAAAAGGACGGCGCGCTGTGGTTCAAGAGCACCGATTACGGCGACGAAAAGGACCGCGTGCTGCGCAAGAGCGACGGGACGCTGAGCTATCTGACGCCCGACATCGCCAACCACGTCCACAAGGTGGAGCGCGGCTATCCCTTCCTCGTCGATCTCTGGGGCGCCGACCACCACTCCTACGTCACCCGCATGCAGGCCGCGCTGACCGCGCTGGGCTACCCCGCCGGCACGCTCGCCGTCGACCTGATCCAGATGGTGCGCATGGTGGAGGACGGCAAAGAAGTCAAGATGTCCAAGCGCACCGGCAACGCCATCACGATCCGCGAGCTCTGCGACGATATCGGCGTGGACGCCGCGCGCTGGTTCTTTGCCTCGAAGGACGTATCCACCCACATGGACCTCGACCTCAAGCTCGCCCGCTCCAAGGACAACAACAATCCCGTCTACTACGCGCAGTATGCCCACTCGCGCATGTGCTCGATCCTCTCCAATCCCAAGACCCCGGCCTTCCATACGCAGGAAAGCTACGAGCGTCTGACGGACGAGAAAGAGCTGCAGCTGCTGAAAATGATCGGCGAATTCCCCTCCGAGGTCGCGAACGACGCCTTGCTGCGCAAGCCGAACAAGCTGGCCGACTACATTCTCTCCCTCGTCAAGGTCTTCCACAGCTACTACAACAGCTGCAAGGTCATCAATCCCGACGATCCGGAGCTCACGAACGAACGCCTCGGCCTTGTGAAGGCGACGATGATCACACTGAAAAACGCGCTGTATCTCATCGGCGTCTCCGCTCCCGAAAGCATGTAAAAATCAAAAAAACAGTCTCCCTGTCGGGAGGCTGTTTTTTTTAGCTCTTGAAGCTGCCGGCGACGCTGTCCACGATCTGCGCCATGGTCTTCAGGGTCTTGCCCAGGCCGGTCTTTTTGCTTTTCTTCACGCTCATGGCCGCGGCCGCCGCGCCGCCCACCATCAGGCCAGCCGACATGCCGAGCAGGAACTGCTTGTTTGTCATCGTCTTGTACCTCCTGACAATTTCTGCATGACTATTATGTGCGGAATGCGGCTTGATGCATGCAGGCAATTTGTGGTATGATAATATGAAATATAATCTTCATGAAAGAGAGGTCTTTGCCATGACGATGAAGATTCTGGCCGTCGGCGACGTCTGCGGTGAGCCCGGCCTGGACTTTCTGGACAAGCGGCTGAAGGCTTATCGAAAAGACAACGGCATCGACTTTGTAGTGGTCAACGGCGAAAATGCCAACGTCGTCGGCATCACGCCCCGCCAGGCCGATGCGATCCTGCGCGCCGGTGCCGACGTCATCACGCTCGGCAACCACACCTGGACGCGCACGGAGCTGCGCCCCTATCTGGACGAGCGGCGGCGTATCCTGCGCCCGGCGAACTTCGCGCCCCAGTGCCCCGGCAAGGGCATCAACGTCTATCATACGGACAAAGGCGACGTGTGCGTGCTGAATCTGATGGGGCGCTTCACGCTGGACGTAAACACCGACAACCCCTTCGTCATCGCCGACGGCTATATGGAGGAAATCCGGGAGAAGGTCATCCTCGTCGATTTCCACGCCGAGGGAACCAGTGAAAAGCGGGCGATGGGCTGGATGCTGGACGGTCGCGCCAGCGCCGTCTGGGGCACGCACACCCATGTGCAGACCTCCGACGCCTGCGTGCTGCCCAAGGGCACCGGCTATATCACCGACCTCGGCATGACGGGCGCGGTCAACTCCGTGCTCGGCATCGATCCGGAGCAGAGCATCGGCAAATTCCTGGGCGACCCGCCCCAGCGCTACAACTCCGCCTCCGGTCCCGCCAAGCTGGAGGGCTGCCTTTTTGAGATCGACACGGAAACCGGCCGCTGCGTGCATGCGGAGGGGGTGCGGCTCACATGAGCGCGATCCGCTTCCTCCACGCGGCCGACCTGCACCTCGACTCGCCCTTTGAGGGCTTGCGCGCCGGCAAGGCCGCCGTGCGCCGCGCCGAGCAGCGGCAGCTGCTGCAGCGTCTGGCGGAGCTGGTGCACAAAGAGCAGCTGCAGCTGGTGCTGCTGCCGGGCGATCTGCTCGACAGCGACCTAAGCTACGCCGAGACCGGCGAGGCGCTCTGCGCCTGCCTGCGGCAGATGGCCGTGCCGGTGTTTATCGCACCCGGCAACCACGACTGGTATTCCGCCCACTCGCCCTATGCCCGTCTGCCGCTGCCGGAAAACGTCCACGTGTTTACGAAAAACGAGATCGAAGCCGTCACGCTGCCCGCATTGGGCGTACGCGTTTACGGTGCCGCCTACACCGGGAAGGAGAGTCCTCCCCTGCTGCAGGGCTTCCGCGCCTCCGGCGAGGGGCTGAAGCTGCTGTGCCTGCACGGCGAAGTAACGAAGCAGCCCTCGCCCTATGCGCCGATCCGCGAGGAGGAGCTGGCCGCGAGCGGCCTGGACTACGCGGCGCTCGGGCACATCCACAAGGCCAGCGGTCTGCAGAAGGCAGGCTCCACCTGGTATTCCTGGCCGGGCTGCCCCGAGGGGCGCGGCTTTGACGAGTGCGGCGAAAAGACCGTCAGCATCGTCGAGCTGGACGAAACGTCCTGCCGTTTGCATCCGGTGTCCGTGGCGCTGCGGCGCTATGAAAAGCTGACGGTGAACGTGACGGGCAGCGATCCGCTGCTGGCCGTACATAGCCAGCTGCCGGACGACACGGCGCGGGATATCTACCGCATCGTTCTGTGCGGCGAGGTGGACACTCCGCCCGACCTGCAGCGCCTGCAGCTGAACATGTCGGAGCTGTTTTACGCGCTGCAGCTGCGCGACGAAACGCGCCTGCGTCAGAGCGTCTGGGACCGGGCCGGCGAGGACAGTCTGCGCGGCCTGTTTTTGAAAAAGCTGCGCGAGCAGGCCGAGACCTCGACGCCCGAGCAGCGGCAGCTCATCGAGCAGGCCGCCCGCTGGGGGCTGGCCGCGCTCGACCACCGGGAGGAGGTGCTGACGCATGATCATCCGTAATCTGCTCGCCTCCTTCGGCAAGCTGGAAAACGAAACGCTGAAGCTGCACGACGGGCTGAACGTCATTTACGCGCCCAACGAGAGCGGCAAATCCACCTGGTGCGCTTTCATCCGCGCCATGCTCTACGGCGTGGATTCCTCCGAGCGCGTCCGCAGCGGCTACCTGCCGGACAAGCTGCGCTACGCCCCCTGGTCCGGCGCGCCGATGGAAGGCAGCATGGATCTGCAGGCTGACCGCAGCGACATCACCCTCACCCGCCGCACCCGCTCAAAGGGCGCGCCGATGCGCGATTTCTCCGCCGTTTATACCGGCACCGCCATCCCCGTGGAAGGCATGGACGGGCAGAACGCTGGCGAGCTGCTCACGGGTGTCAGCCGGGACGTGTTCTGCCGCAGCGCCTTCATCGAGCAGGGCACCGTGGCCGTCTCCGGCAGCCCCGAGCTGGAAAAACGCATCAACGCCATCGTCTCCACCGGCGAGGAGCAGACCTCCTACACCGAGGCCGACGAGCAGCTGCGCGACTGGCAGCGCAAGCGGCGCTTCCACCGCAAGGGCGCGCTGCCGACGCTCGAGGGGCAGATGGACGACGTCAAGCAGCGCCTGGACGAGCTGCACCGCGCCTCGGAAGACCTCGAGCAGCTGGAGGATCAGCTTGCCGCCCGCCAGCAGGACTGCACACGGCTGGAAGCCGCCATGACCGAGAGCCGCAAGCAGCAGCGCCGCCGGGCGCTGGACAACCTCAACCAGGGCCGGCAGCTGCTCAAGCAAAGCAGCGACGCGCACGATGAAGCGCTGGCCGAGCTCTCCCGGCAGCGGGAGGAGCTCTCGCGCGGCCTGTTCGGCGGGAAGGATCCGCAGGAGCTGGAAGGGCAGATCCAGGCGGATCTAAAAACGATGAAGCGGCTGAAACAGGAAGGCGCGGCGGAAAAGCCGATCTGGCCCTCGCTGCTGCTGATTCTGGTTTCGCTGGTCTGCGCCGGGCTGTATACGGTGTGGGAAAACCTCTGGCTGCTGTTGCCGAGCGTTTTGTCTCTGACGGCCGCCATCGTCATGATCATCCGCCTGAGCAGCGCGCGGCGCGCCTCCGAGGCCGCCCGCAGCGCCCGACAGCAGCTGCTGAAAAAATATCACGCCCACAGTGAAAAGGAGATCCTGCAGCATTGGGGCGACTATCAGGCAAAGCTCTATGAGCTCACCCAGGCCGAACAGCGGGAGCTGGACAGCCGCGAGCTTTACGAGCAGGCGCGGCAGGACCTGCAGGAGCTGGAGGACGAAGCCATTTCCGCGCTGGACTTCAGCGGCGGCGACAGCGAGGCCGCCCGGCTCGGGCGCGAGCTTGCCGCCGCGCGCGACGACGTGGAGCGCATCTCGTCCCGCATCTCTTCGCTGAACGGCCGCCTGTCCGTGCTGGGCGATCCGCTGGTGCTCGCGAGCGACCTGGAGCAGATGGAGGCAGGCTATGCCGATATGCAGACCGAGTACGACGCGCTGACGCTCGCCATCGAGACGCTCAAGGAGGCCGACACCGAGCTGCAGAGCCGCTTTTCCCCGGAGCTGGGGCGCGTGGCCTCGGAATACATGGCCAAGGTCACCGGCGGACGCTATGCCGACGTGCTGATCGACCGCGATTTCTCAGCGCGCGCACGCACGCAGGACGACAGCGTGGCGCGGGAATCGGAGTATCTGAGCGCGGGCACGCTGGATCTGATGTATCTGGCGGTGCGGCTCGCCGTATGCGAGCTGGCGATGCCCGCCGGCGAGCCCTGTCCGCTGATCATCGACGACGCGCTCGTGAATCTGGACGAGACGCGCCTCGGGCAGGCGATGCAGCTGCTGCGCGAGATCGCAAAAAAGCGGCAGGTGATCCTCTTCACCTGCCGGAAAACGGAATAAACAACAGAAAACCTCCCGGACATCCGGGAGGTTTTTCTTATTTGATCAAAAACGCATGCGCATCGGCAAGGATGCGCCGCCGGCTTTCGTGCTGCAGCAGCCGCATCGCCTCGTCGAATGAGCAGATCTCATAGCCGCTCAGTTCCTCCTGCTGAGGGACGATCGGCTGCTTTTCATACTCGGCCAGAAAATAGACGATCCGCTTGTGCGCGTCCGTCCGGTCCGGCAGCGGGAACTCCTCCTGTGCCGAAAAGCCCGGCAGCAGCGAGACCCTCAGTCCCACTTCCTCCCGGATCTCGCGCAGCGCTGTCTGTTCCCGGCTCTCGCCGGGCTCGCGATGGCCCTTGGGGAAGCCGTAAACGCCCTCCAGCGAGCGGATCAGCACAAATCGCAGTTCATCGTCGGCGCGGCTGAACACCACCGCGCCGCAGGATTCTTCAAATTTCATCCGTCCGCCCAGCCTTCTCCAGAATATCCAGCGTATGATGGGACGCGCCGATCAGATCCTGGCGCTCGCAGACGGTGAAATGATAATCCATCCAGCGCTCGAAGGTCTCGTCGTCCATCGCGTCGATCGTTTCCCGCATGTAATTGGTCGCGCCGTCTGTCGCCACCAGCTTCAGCCGCTTCACCGGCAGCTCCGCATCCAGCGAGGCAATATCCTCCGTCCGAACCATCTCGAAGAGGTCCTTCGGCTCGCTGATGCAGTGCCAGTCTTCGGTCAACATGTTCAGCTCCATCACTTCCTGCAGATGCTTGAGACCGAACACATACTGCACGACCGTCGGATCGTTCATGCAGTAGGCGACCAGGATGCGTCCGCCGGGCTTTGTCACGCGGACGGCCTCGGACAGGGCCCGCAGCTTGTCTTCCCTCGTGTAGAGGTGGTACATCGGCCCGAGCAGCATCGTCAGGTCGAAGCTGTCGTCCGGCAGGGCGGAGAGATCGAGGGCGTTGCCCTGCATGGTGACGATGGGCTCCGTGCCGTCCAGCTTGGCCCGCAGCTGCTGCAGATTGCGCTCGATCAGCTCCACCGCCGTCACGCGATATCCCTCTTTGGCGAGCGTGACGCTGTAGCGCCCGGTGCCCGCGCCGATCTCCAGGATCGACGGATCGGAGATCCCGGCCAGGCTCTCGCGGATATACTTCATCGTCGTGCGGTATTCCACCTGCCCGTGGCGGGAGAGCAGACGGCCTTCCTCGTCGTAGCGGCTGTAGTATTCGTTCAGATAATCCATGGTGTCCTCACAGTTTCTTGAAAAGTCTGGCGCTCCAGAACTCCATGCCCAGCTCGTCGAGATAAAAATGCAGGATCGCGCGGGCGTTTTTCGTGGCGGTCGAGAGCATCAGAAACGGCAGCTTTTCCCTGCGCGCCGTCTCCTCTGCGAGCGCGAACAGCCGACGGCCGATCCCCTGCGAGCGGCGCTCGGGCACAACGTAGATCTCTTCGATCTCGAAATATGGCGTTCCTGCCGGCATGAAGCTTGTTTTCTCTTTTGAGGTCTCGCGCAATCCGAAGAGATAAGCGCAGAGAAAGCCGTCCTCCTCCGCGAGAAAGACGCGGCGCCCGGTCAGATCTTCATGTGCATTCGCCCGGTAGCCCCAGCAGCTGTTCTCCGCCTCCCAGTCGGCGGAGAGGCGGATCAGCTCGCGCTCGAGTGAATCATCCAATCTTGCTTCGTAAACGTTCATTTTCAAAACCTCCTGCTGCCGGTCTGTCGCTCGTCGGTCACGTCATAGGGCTGCAGATTATGCTCGCGCAGCCAGCGCTTCTGATAGCGCGCGGCCAGATCGCGCGCGCCGAAAAAAGCCTCTCCATCCGGGTCGCCGTACAGGCGCAGCAGCTCCTTCAGCGGAGGGATCGGCGTATAATATGCCTCGTCCAGAGCCTCCGCCCGGGCAATGATCTCCGAAAAATCGCTCTGTTCAAATTCTGTGATGTTTTCCGGCGTCAGAGAGAGAAGCAGGCTGCGCTCCGTCGGCGCCGGCGGCGGGTCGGCGATCCATTCCGCCTCGGTGCGATAAACGCGGCGGTTCAGCAGCGCCTTCGCCGGTTCGCTCAGACGCGTATAATCCTCCATCCTCAGGCGGATCGGTTCCAGCTGCGCGCCGCGCCCCTCGGCATGGGGAATAAACAACCGCACGTTTTCCGGTTCAAGGACATTGAGCAGTTTGTCGATCTGTCCGGCGTTTTCCCGGTTCAGCGGAATACCCACGCTCGTTTCAAGGCCAGCCTTCCGCGCTGCATCGCGCAGGGCAAGCAGCCAACGGAAATCCCCTTTGCGTCCCGCAAAGCGATCGTGGTAGGTCTCCGTTCCGTAAAAAGTAAAGTTCAGATGCCGCACGCTATGCTCTCTCAGCATCAGCACAAAAGCAGCCGTCTCGTCCGGCGTCCGGATGCGCAGACCGTCGCACTGCAGATATTCCGCGCCCACCGAGCCGATCTCGCGCAGGAAATCCAGCGCCCTCGGCAGCCCCGGGTGCTCCATCGAATAGCCGAAGGCAAAATGAAAACGCAGCTCTGGTCGATGCTCCCGGATCCATGCCGCAAAAGCAGCGGCACAGCGCCTGCTGCGCTCCCAGTCGGCGCCGGTCGTCAAGCCGTCCCAGGAAAGAAGGCAGTAGCGGCAATGGCAGGTGCAGGGCACGCAGAGTGTCTGCAGCAGGATGCTCGTCGTCTTCATTTCCGTCCCACCTTCCTGATTTATTGATTGATTGTACCAAAGCTTCGAGTCCACGTCAACAGCAAGTCTTATTTCATGAACGATCTCAAAACACCTCATCCGGCCCTGCGGGCCACCTTCCCCTCAAGGGGAAGGCATAAGTGGGCCACCTTTCCCTCCAGAGGAAGGCAAAAATGAAAATCCCCTGAAAAGCAGCGCTTTTCAGGGGATTTGATCTTGATGAAACCGAACTGGATCAGATCAGTTCGATGACCGCGACCTCCGCGGCGTCGCCGCGACGGGCGCCGATGCGGGTGATGCGGGTGTAGCCGCCGTTGCGGTCGGCATACTTGGGAGCGATCTCGTCAAAGACCTTCTTCGCCACGTCCTCGCGGGTGATGAAAGACAGAGCCTGACGGTAGGAAGCCAGATCCTTCGCCTTGCCGAGGGTGATCATCTTCTCGGCCATGGGAGCGATCTCCTTGGCGCGGGTCACGGTGGTCTCCATGCGGCCCTTGTCCAGGAAATCCGTCACCTGCTGGCGGAGCATCGCCATACGCTGAGCGGTGGTCTTGCCGAGCTTTCTAGTTCCGGGCATAATTGCATTTCCTCCTAATAGTTTACTGGTTGTCCTCGCTGGCCAGAGACAAGCCCATCATCGTCAGCTTGTGGACGACTTCTTCCAGGGACTTGCGGCCGAGGTTGCGGACCTTGATCATTTCCTCTTCGGTCTTGCTGACCAGGTCTGCGACAGTATTGATGTTGGCGCGTTTGAGGCAGTTGAAGCTTCTCACGGACAGATCGAGCTCCTCGATCGTCATGTTCATGACGGTGTCGGGCTGGGTCTCGACCTTCTCCACGACGGTGGAGCCGCTGCCGGCTACGTCGGACAGCTCCGTGAAAAGGCGGAAGTGGTCGCAGAGTATCTTTGCGCCCAGGGAGACGGCGTCACGGGACGTCATGGTCTTGTCCGTCCACACCTCGATGGTCAGCTTGTCAAAGTCGGTCTGATTGCCGACACGGGTGTTTTCCACCGTGTAGTTGACCTTGAGGACCGGGGTGTAGATGGAGTCGACGGGGATCGTGCCGATGGCCATCGTGGGATTTTTATTCTTATCCGCGGAAACATAGCCTCTGCCATGGTCCAGGACCAGCTCCATATTCAGGGCGCCGTCCGGGCCGAGGGTTGCAATCGGCTGCTCGGGATTGAGGATCTCCACCTCGCTGTCGGCCTTGATGTCGCCGGCAGTGACAAGGCCCTCGCCGGAGGCTTCAATGTAGACGGTCTTGGGCTCGGTGCTGTGGAGACGGGCGATGATGCTCTTGACGTTCAGAACGATCTCGGTCACGTCTTCCTTGACGCCGGGGATGGTGGAAAACTCATGCTGGATACCGGCAATTTTGATGCTGGTGCAGGCCGTTCCGGGAAGAGAAGACAGGAGTACCCTGCGAAGAGAGTTACCAAGTGTTGTGCCATAGCCGCGCTCCAGGGGCTCAATGACGTACTTGCCATAGGAGCTGTCCGTGGGATTCTCGATGCATTCGATCCGCGGCTTTTTGATTTCAATCATGTTTTAACAGTACCCTCCTTTTAAGTTGTGCGCATTTGCGCGATGCGGTGGTTCAGCTTACCAATTCGAGGGTGTATGGATTACTTGGAGTACAACTCGACGATGAGGTGCTCTTCGATGGGCAGATCGATATCCTCTCTGGTGGGAGCGGCAACAACCTTGCCAACCATGTTGGCGGCATCGAAGTCGAGCCACTTGGGGATCACGTGATAGGCATTCGCCTCGAGATTGAGCTTGAAGCGCTCAATGCTGCGGCTGGATTCCTTCAGGGTGATGACCATGCCGGGCTTGACCTGGTAGCTGGGAATGTTGACCTTCTTGCCGTTGACGGTGAAGTGACCGTGGTTGACAAGCTGGCGGGCCTCGCGGCGGGTGGCGGCGAAGCCGAGGCGGAAGACGACGTTGTCCAGACGGCTCTCAAGCTGGATCAGCAGGTTGTCGCCGGCCTTGCCGGGCATACGGACGGCCTTTTCATAGTAGCCGCGGAACTGCTTCTCCAGAACGCCATAGACGAACTTGACCTTCTGCTTCTCATTGAGCTGGGTGGCATACTCGGACTTCTTTTTGCGCACCTGGCTGTTGCTGTTGCGGGTGGTTTCCTTTTTGTAGTAGCCCATCGCGGCGGGGCTGATGCCCAGAGCCTTGCAGCGCTTCGCGATCGGCTGTCTGTTCTTAGCCATTACTGTCTCCTCCTTCCATTACACACGACGACGTTTCGGAGGACGGCATCCGTTGTGAGGGATGGGGGTAACGTCCTTGATCATCGTCACTTCGAGACCGGCGGTCTGCAGCGCACGGATGGCAGCCTCACGGCCGGAGCCGGGGCCCTTCACGAACACTTCGACGGTCTTCAGACCATGCTCCTTGGCGGCGTTGGCGGCCGTCTCGGCAGCGGTCTGCGCGGCAAAGGGGGTAGACTTCTTGCTTCCACGGAAGCCCAGGCCACCGGCGGAGGCCCAGGAGATCGCGTTGCCCTGGGTGTCGGTGATGGTCACCATGGTATTGTTGAAGGAAGAGCTGATATGAACCTGACCCTTTTCAATGTTCTTGCGCTCTCTTCTGCGGGTTCTGACTTTCGCATTCTTCTTCGCATTAGCAGCCATGTTTCATATCCCTCCTTACTTCTTCTTATTCGCGATGGTGCGTTTCGGACCCTTGCGGGTACGAGCGTTGGTCTTGCTTCTCTGTCCGCGAACGGGCAGGCCGCGGCGATGACGCAGGCCACGGTAGCAGCCGATCTCGGTCAAACGCTTGATGTCAAGCGCAGTCTGACGGCGCAGGTCGCCCTCAACGATGTAGTTGTGGTCGATGCACTCACGCAGCTTGGCCTCTTCCTCGTCGGTGAGGTCCTTCACACGGGTGTTGGGGTTGATCCCGGTCATTGCCAGGATCTTGTTCGCGCTGGTTCTGCCGATGCCGTAGACATAGGTGAGACCGATCTCAATTCTCTTGTCCTTGGGCAGGTCAACGCCGGCTATACGTGCCATATTCTTCGATCATCCTTTCGAATTATTTGTCCCGCATTCCTTGCTGCGGGGGGCTTATTCCCGCCGGAGGGAGCCCCTCGTACGATGCGGGTGTTTGTATAAGGACAGGTTTATATCAATAACCTCGTCTGCTGGGGAATTGTGGGCGGGGCGGCGGCCCCGGGTTTCTGCTTAACCCTGACGCTGCTTGTGCTTCGGGTTCTCGCAGATGACCATGACTTTGCCCTTGCGCTTGATGATCTTGCACTTGTCGCACATGGGCTTCACGGAAGGTCTGACTTTCATTGATTATACCTCCTACTTGCTTCTCCAGGTGATCCTGCCCCTGGTGACGTCGTACGGGCTCATCTGCACCGTCACTTTGTCGCCGGGAAGGATCTTGATAAAGTTCATCCGGAGTTTCCCGGAAATATGCGCCAGGATGGTGTGGCCGTTGCCGATATCCACCTGGAACATGGTGTTGGGCAGGGATTCGACAACCGTGCCCTCGAGTTCGATTA
>CAMNOV010000026.1 GCA_946547105.1 uncultured Clostridia bacterium
GTGCGGGCCTTTTCGTCCACGACGTAGTCGGCGTCGAGATCCTCGCTCTCCTCCTGCTTTTCGTCCACGGTGGCGTAGACGATGGGCTTGAGGCGGGAGACAAAATCGTCGGCCTGGCGGTAGAGATCGGTGCTCTCGTCGCCCTGGCCGGAAATGATCAGAGGCGTGCGCGCTTCGTCGATGAGGATGGAGTCCACCTCGTCGACGATGGCGAAGGCGTGGCCGCGCTGGACCATGTTGCTCTTGTAGAGCGCCATGTTGTCGCGCAGATAGTCGAAGCCCATCTCGTTGTTGGTGCCGTAGGTGATGTCGCAGGCGTAGGCCGCGCGGCGCTCGTCGTTATCGAGGCCGTGGACGATCAGGCCGACGCTCACGCCGAGGAAGCGGTGCACCTTGCCCATCCATTCGCTGTCGCGGCGGGCCAGGTAGTCGTTGACGGTGACGATATGGACGCCATTGCCGGCCAGCGCGTTCAGATACGCGGGCAGGACGGCCACGAGGGTCTTGCCTTCGCCGGTCTTCATCTCGGCGATGCGCCCCTGATGGAGCACCACGCCGCCGATCAGCTGCACGCGGAAGGGTTTCATCCCCAGCACACGCCAGGCGGCCTCGCGCGCGGTGGCGAAGGCCTCCGGCAGGATATCGTCAAGCGTCTCGCCCTCAGCCAGACGCCGCTTGAATTCATCGGTCTTGGCGCGCAGCTCCTCGTCCGTCTTCGCGGCGTATTCCGCCTCGAGCGCCTCGATCGAATCGACGATCGGCTTGAGCTTCTTGAGTTCGCGGTCATTGTAGCTGCCGAAAATCTTATCTAAAAAACCCATGGTCCTTGCCTTTCTCTGCTGGATAGAATTCCGAATATAGAGTATAGCATAAAAATATGAATAAAAAAAGCCCTTTCGGGGACTAAAAAAGAAAGCCCGAAAGCAAGGCTTTCGGGCTTTCTGCGGGGATCGAAAAGAGAGGATTTACTTGAAGGCGACCATGGTGTTGGCGATCGTCATGGTCGTCATCAGGATCGCGTTGAGGAAGGCGGCCGTCCAGATGTTGCCGGTCTTCTTGTAGAGTCTGCGGGAAATGATCGCCGCGATGGACAGCGTCGGGACCATGGCCACCAGCACGATGCCGGAGAGCGCGGAGCCCGGCTCCATGGCGACGCCCGTGGAGAAGAGGGTGACGTACTGGCAGATCAGCCACAGCATGGCGCCGCCCGCATTCAGGGCGATGGCCAGCAGATAACCCTTGACGCCCTGCAGGCGCTCGGTGTTGGTGTTGACCGTAATGCCCGCCGTGGAGACGATGTAGAACAGCAGGAAGGTGGGCAGGTAGCGGAGGATGGCCGGGAGGATGCCCGCGTCAAAGGTCTTGAAGGCAAAGGTCCAGATGCGGAAGTCGGCCTTGAACAGCAGATCCATCAGCCACAGCACGGCGTAGGCCAGCACGACCGTCACGAGCGCGGTGCACAGGCCGCCCAGGATGGCCGCCGGCTTGAAGCTGACGCCGTAGGTCGCAAAGCCCGCGCCCTCGCTGCGCTTCATGCACACGAACACGGCCGAGAGGATTGTGAGGCTCATCAGCGCGCAGCCGATCGTCCAGTAGGCGATGCTGTTGACGCCGGGCGCCGTCCAGAAGGCGTAGTTCTGATACATCGGGAGCTTGGCAACGAGCGCCAGCAGCGCACCGCTGACCGTCAGGCAGCAGCCGCCGATCACCGCAGCCTTGCCCTGCTTTTTGGCCAGGGCAATGATAAAGGCCGCCAGGCCGCCCACCGCCGCGGCGATGCCGGCATAGAACAGGATCATCACCTTCGGGCTGCCTGCGCCGCCGTCCATCAGCGGGGTGAAGAAGATCGCCGGCAGCAGGATGGCAACGAGGAGAATGATCCAGGTGGCCAGGCGCTTGCCGCCCTTGGGCGCGGGCTGGACTTCCAGCTCGCCGGTCTTGGCCAGCTTGAAGAAGGGCAGCTCGATCAGGATCTGCGCCAGGGCGAGGATCAGCATCACAAAGCCGACCAGGGCCACGCACTCAAAGCCCTCTTTCCACTGCCAGACCTGGCGGTTGGGGGCGATGTCCTTGAGCAGGGAGGCATAATCGGCAAAGGCCGTCTGGTAGAAGGAGATGGCGTAGCCGGTCGTGGTGGCGGAGAAGTGGTTCCAGGGGTGGGTCTGCGCGGGTTCATAGATGATGCGGCGACCGCCGTCGGAGGTATCGTACCAGGTGTTGGCCTGGGCGGGCGCCGTCTGCTGCAGGAAGGCCATGCCGTCCGGCGTGGAGACATAGTCCTTGTGGCGCACGGTGCCGCCCTGGACGGTGGGATCGTTGAAGAAGAACTCGTCGTACTGGGCGCAGACCTTGCCCATCGTGCGTCCGCCGCCGAGTGCGTCCGCCGTGGCGACGTCCACGCCGACGAAGGCGGTGTACATGAAGTCAGAGCCCTCAGACAGGCCGCAGGAGACCTTGCGCACGCCGCTCTCGGCAGCCTGCATCTCGTCGAAGGCCAGGGCCAGGGTGCTGGAGAAGCCGCCCATCGAGTGGCCGGTCACACCGATCAGGCCGTTGCCGTCGGCATCCTTGAGGACATAGGGCTGCTCGTACATGTACTGCACGGCGTCGTTCATGGAGTTTGCCCAGAAGGGCAGCCACACGCCGAAGAAGCTGGTGTCAGAGTAGTTCTCGTGGCTCAGGGCGGAGTGGCCGTGGTCATACTGGTCGAGCGCCAGAACGACGAAGCCGCGGCGGGAAAGCTCGATGGCGTTGGCGTCCTGCATCTCCGCAGAGTTGAGGTAGCCGTGCGTTACGATGACGGTCGGCTTGGGATTGCTGGCCGAGGCGTCCTTCGGCATGTACAGCAGGCCGCTGAGGGTGCCATGGCCGCCGTCAAAACGGATGCGGGTGACCTTCGTCGCGCCGAGGCCGGTGTTGAACAGGCCGCCCAGCGCGCTGCCGAGCAGGATCAGCACAAGCGCGATGCACAGGAGTTTGATGATCTTCTTGTTCATTTCTCTCTTCCTTTCTTCAATGTCCGCCTTCCGGCGGCTTCCGTTTGTTTCCATTGGAAACTATGTCTGTATTATAGTCCCCTTTTTCCGGAAATGCAAGAGGGTTTTCCTTGCCTGATCGCGCTTTGTCTGCTAATATATTGCCAGGCGCAAAGGAGGAATGTGCGGATGAAGCTGGCATGGATGGGAGAATACCGCGAGATGGTGGAGGCGCTGATCCACTACTGCAACATTTACGCGGCGGCCTACAAGGTCGAGAAGATGGAGTTCCAGGGCGTTTCCTACTCCTATGCGCAGATCCAGGTGCTGGAATATCTGCTGGAAAACGAGGAGCGCAACGAGAACATGTCCGCCATCGCCGCGCGCCTCGGCATCACGCGCAGCAACTTCACCAAGATCGTCAACCGCCTGGTTGCCAAGGGCCTGCTCGACAAATCCTACATGCCCGGCAGCCGCAAGGCCATGAAGCTGACGGTCAACGACCTGGGGCGCGAGCTGTACACCGCCTATTCCCAGGAGATCCTGCGCTGGCACTTTTCGCCGATGTTCCGGGAGCTGGCGAAGATCTCCCCGGAGGACTACCCCGCCATCCGCGACGCGCTCTACGCCGCCATGCGCGGCAGCCGCTTTCTGGAGGAAACGGAGAGCGGAGAGTAGTTTTTAGTTTTTAGTTCTTAGTTCTTAGAAACAGAGACCGTGCGCCGATGGCGCACGGTCTCTGTTGCTTTTATATCAGTTTTTCGAGCTCGCTCTCTCCGAAAAGGAAAAGCCCGGCTCTGCGCAGCGCTTCGGCCGCGACGCCGTCTCCAGGGACGCGGGTGTGGCTGAACGTGCCGTCGTAGATCTCGCCAGCGCCGCAGGACGGGCTGCGCTCTTTCAGCAGCGCCTTGCAGCAGTCAAAGCGCTCGGCCAGCGTCCGCGCGATGCGCGCGCCCTGTTCATACTCGGCCGTCACGTCGTTTCCCTCGCGGGAGATCACGCGCCCGTCCCGCCGCTCGCTCGGCGCGCGGGGGATCGGCAGGCCGCCGGCCGTCTCGGGGCAGACGGGAATCAGATCGTATCTTGCCCGCAGGGCGGCGACTTTGTCCGCAGGCAGGGAATTCGACCCGCCGTCGTACTTGCAGCGAAAGCCCAGCAGGCAGGCGGAAATCAGCAGTTTTTCCTTCATTTTCGCAGACTCAGTCCCAGAAAGGCGCCGCAGAGGCCGCCGATCACGTGCGTCAGCTGCGAGACGTTGTCGCTGAGCGTGACGCCCTTGAGCACCTCGCCACCGACGTAGAGAACCAACACCAGGATCAGCGTGATGGGGATGGCGCCATCCTTCATCCCTGCCAGCGACGACATGACGATCATCATGAACACGATGCCCGAGGCGCCGAGCAGCGCCGTGCCCGGGAAGAAGAGCCAGTGCACCAGGCCGGACACCAGCGCCGTGACGGCGATCGCCCACAGCAGCGGGCGGCTGCCGTATTTCTCCTCCAGCGGCGGGCCGACGACGAGGATCAGCATCATGTTCGATATGTAGTGGGTGAAATTGGCGTGCCCCAGCACATGCAGGAAAAAGCGCGGATAGGTCAGCGGCTGCAGCAGCGAGGAGCGGTAGACGGAAAAGAGCATCACGTTGCTGCGTCCGTGCGTGAGCAGATTGAGCAGCAGAACACCCAGCGAGACGAGTGCAAAGCTCAGCACCACCGGGGAATTATACTGCAGATGCAGCGTTTTCTTCTTCATGCCCGCGCTTCCCACTCCTTCAGCGCCGCCTCGTAGGCGGCTTTGGTGCGGCTGTCGAAGCAGACCATGCGCACCCGCTCGACGGCCGGGTGATCGGCCAGGAACTCCCCGATCGTCCGGATGGCGATGCCCGCCGCGCGCTCGACCGGGAAGGCGTATACGCCGGTGCTGATGGACGGGAAATCGACCGTCTGGCAGCCGTTTTCGGCCGCCAGCTCCAGGCAGGAGCGGTAACAGGAGGCGAGCAGCTCATCCTCGCGGTGCGTGCCGCCGTGCCAGACCGGTCCGGGGGTGTGGATGACGTACTTCGCCGGCAGGCGGTAGCCTCGGGTGATCTTGGCCTTGCCGGTCTCGCAGCCGTGGAGCGTGCGGCACTCGGCCAGCAGCTCCGGCCCGGCCGCGCGGTGGATCGCGCCGTCCACCCCGCCGCCGCCCAGCAACGAGCAGTTGGCGGCGTTGACGATGGCGTCCACAGCCTGTTTGGTGATATCGCCCTGGATGATCTCGATGCGTGACATGAGTCGTTCCTCCCGTTTCATTCGGAATCATGATCCCCTTAATATGGCCCCCTTGCCTAAAGGGGGCTGTCAGCGAAGCTGACTGGGGGATTCTTTTTCAAGAAGAGTTTTCACTTGCTCGTCTATGTATTCGCAAACACCGCGGAAATTGTTGTTGACCGCGTTGTTGGGAATGCGCAGAACAGTCAGTCCGCGGTTACCCATATGCTCAGTCCGTATGGCGTCTCTCAGCAAGCTGTTGGACTCATAATGCTGTGATCCATCCAGCTCAATCACCAAACGGGCATCGTGGCAATAGAAATCTACAATATACTGGTCGATCACCTTTTGCCGCAGGAAACGAATGGGGTATGTCCGGAGATAGTCATACCATAAATGCCTTTCTTCTTTGGTCATATTCTTCCGAAGTGCCCTGGCGTTATTTGTCAGGACAGGGCTGTGTTTTCTTCTCTGTTCCATGGAATCCCCCAGTCACGCTCGCTCCGCTCGCGTGACAGCCCCCTTTAGGCAAGGGGGCCATTAGTAGCTGTACTTTGTTCTGCGCAGAGAATCCTGCTGAAGCCGAAGGAATAGGCAAAGCAATAACTTGACAGCAATCAGCACATACATAAGTATATGGAACCCGCCTCCGGCCAGCAGAAAAACGCACATGCAGGCGGCATACTGCGGGATCAGCGTAAACAGATCTGCCAGATACAGCCCTCGAAAGAAGGCAAAATCGCGGTGCCAGCGCTTGAGATAGGGCTTGATATAGCCCATGCCGACCCGGTCGACCCATTTTTGCTCTCTGTGAATGCGCCTTGCGCTTTTCCTGTTCCTGGCACCGACGAGGAAGTCCATGAGTATGTCCCGAAGCCCCACAAGAGCAATTCCGTCAAGCAGAGCAAGCAATATGATCAGTAAATACCGGATATCCTTCACTGTATCCCCCAGTCACGCTCGCTTTGCTCGCGTGCCAGCCCCCTTTAGGCAAGGGGGCCGTTTTTAGTCGAAAAAGCCCCCGCGCAGGGGGCTTTTTCGTTCTTCTGAAAGCTAAAAACTAAAAACTGAAAACTGAAAACTATCTCAGCTCGATCTGCACCTTTCCGTCGGCGGCGGAGAGGAAAATCTCCTGCGTCGGCGTGCCGCGGCGCTCGACCAGCTTTGCGGCGACCTCGTCCTCGATCTGCTTCTGGATCGTGCGGCGGAGATTGCGCGCGCCGTAGGTGAGCGAGTAGGCGGTCTTGACGAGGTGATCGACCAGCGCCTCGTCCCAAGTGAGGGAAATGTTCTTTTCCGCAAGCAGATCGCGCACTTCGCCCAGCATCAGCCCCGCGATGCCGCGGAAGTTCTCCTCGGTGAGCGGATTAAAGCACACGACCTCGTCCACGCGGTTGAGGAATTCCGGCCGCAGGAACTCGCCCAGCGCTTTCATGCTGCGCTCGCGGCTCATGTCGCCAAGGCTGCCGCCGAAGCCGACGCTGCCGGTCTTGCGGTTGCTGCCGGCGTTGGTGGTCATGATGATGATGGTGTTCTCAAAATTCACGGTGCGGCCCTGCGCGTCGGTGATGCGGCCGTCGTCGAGGATCTGCAGGAGGATGTTCATCACGTCCGGGTGCGCCTTTTCGATCTCGTCGAAGAGCACCACGCTGTAGGGCTTGCGGCGGATCTTTTCGGTCAGCTGGCCGGCCTCGTCATAGCCGACGTAGCCCGGGGGCGAGCCGATGATGCGCGAAACGGAGAACTTCTCCATGAATTCGCTCATGTCCAGGCGGATCAGGCTCTCGGGACTGTCGAAGAGGTCGGCCGCGAGGCGCTTGACCAGCTCCGTCTTGCCAACGCCGGTGCCGCCGACGAAGATGAAGCTGACGGGCTTGCGCTTGACCTGCAGGCCGACGCGGCTGCGCTTGATGGCGGCGCAGACGGCGTTGACCGCCTCGTCCTGGCCGACGATGTGGGCTTTCAGCCGCTCGTCGAGCTTTGCCAGGCGCTCGAATTCGTCCTCGCGGATCGAGGAGGCGGGGATCTTGGTCCAGAGCTCAATGATGCGCGCGAGGTTATCCATCGTCAGCTTCGGCCGGCCGGCCTTTTTGAGGCTCTCCAGCTCCTGCTCGAGCTGCATTTCGCGGCTGCGGAGCTTGGCGATGCGGGCATAGCGCTGGTCGAGCTGCTCGTTGGTCAGCGGCTCGCCGCCGGGATTGTCGGTGGACATGAGGCCCTCCCGCTCAAAGCGGATGTCCTCAAGCTCCTTTTCGGCCAGCATCCGGGCGCGGATGCCCTCGTCCTTGAGGTTCACGTCCGAGCAGGCCTCGTCGATGAGGTCGATGGCCTTGTCGGGCAGGAAGCGGTCGGTGATATAGCGCTCGCTCATCAGCACGGCCTGGCGGCACATCTCGTCGCTGATCTCCACGCCGTGGTAATCCTCGTAATAGTGGGCGATGCCCTTGATAATGGCGATGCTGTCGTCGATGGAGGGCTCGTTGACTGTGACGGGCTGGAAGCGGCGCTCGAGCGCGGAGTCCTTCTCGATGTGCTTGCGGTATTCGGCAAAGGTGGTCGCACCGATGACCTGGATCTCGCCGCGCGAGAGGGCGGGCTTGAGGATATTGGCGGCGTTCATGCTGCCCTCGGCGTCGCCCGCGCCGACGATGGTGTGCACCTCATCGATGACGAGGATGATGTTGCCCTGCTTGCGGATCTCCTCGATGAGACCCTTCATGCGGCTCTCGAACTGGCCGCGAAACTGCGTGCCGGCCACCAGCGCGGTCAGGTCGAGCAGGTAAACCTGCTTATCCTGCAGCTTGTAAGGCACCTGGCCCATGGCGATACGCTGGGCGAGGCCCTCGGCGATGGCCGTCTTGCCGACGCCGGGCTCGCCGATCAGGCAGGGATTGTTCTTCTGACGGCGGTTGAGGATCTGGATCACGCGCTCCAGCTCCTCCTCGCGGCCGATCATGCGGTCGAGCTTCCCCTCGCGGGCGCGGGCCGTCAGATCGATGCAGTAATTGCCGAGGAACTTGGTCTTGCGCGGGGCGTCCTTGCCGCCCTCTCGGGGCCGCTCGTTATTGCCCGGCTGCTGGTTCTGCGGCGCGTTGGGACCGCCGAAGAGGCGGTTGAGGAAGGGGAAGGTGGCGGTTTTGCCCTCGTCGTCCTCGCTTCCCTCGTCGCCCTCGGAGGCGCTCATCAGCTCCTCCACGCCGTTCATGGCGTTGAGCATGTTGCCGGAGAAGCTGTCGAGATCCTCGTCGGTCAGACCGAGCTTCTGGATCATATCGTCCACGGGCTTGATGTGCAGCTCGCGGGCGCACTTGAGGCACAGGCCTTCATTCTTTGTCTGGCCTGCTTCCAATTTTGTAATGAATACCACCGCCGGGTTTTTGCCGCAGCGGGAGCAAAGGCTAGGCTGCATAAATACCTCCAAAGAAAATGCGGAGTTTGGGCCGCAGACTTACAGCAGTCCGCGGGTGACGAAGTCAAAGGAGAGGAAGAAGCGGGCCAGTGCCGTGCTTTCCAGCGTGTCGCGGCCGATGACGGCGCCGAAGAAGCTCAGCACCCAGCACAGCAGCACACAGTAGAGAAAGCCCCGGATAAAGCCCAGCACCGCGCCGCCGATCTCATCCAGGCTCTCCATGTTGGGGAGCCGGAAAGAGAGATTGCCGACGTTGGCCAGCGCGACCAGCACGATCAGGATCATCAAAAAGGCCAGCAGCAGGCCGCCGACGTAGGTGATCGTGTCGCACAGCACGTTGATCACGGCCTCCGTCATGCTCAGCTCGGCGTTCTCCTCGCGCAGAGCGGAGGCGCGGTTGGCCAGCTCCGTGCAGCGGTCGGCGGAGAAGCCCACGAACTCCATGCAGCCGTAGGCATAGTCGTAGCTGAGGGACGGATCCTCCGCCAGAATATCGTTGAGCGACTTGTCGCTGCTGCCGAAGCCCATGTCCTCCAGGATCGCGTCCCGGGTGGCGGGCGTATCGATGATGCCGCCGACAAAAGGCTTGAGGGCCGGGATCACCTCGCCGGAATAGGTGGCGGAGAGCAGGCTGCCGCCGAAGAGGGCGATCACGATGGCAAGCAGCCCCGCAATGCCGCCCACCAGGCCGCGCTTGAAGCCGCCCCAGGTGCACAGAGCAATAATGACCAGCAATACAATGTTGATTATCAGTGTCATATGTAGGTCCTCTTTTCTCCCGGAGATCCCTTGTCGATCTCACAAAACAGTATATCAGCCAATTGTGAACAAATCTTCTTTAATCTTTTTCCATCATGTCGTCAAAACAAGGCGATAAGGCCATGCGGCGGTGCGATGCGCAGCCTCAGCGGCCGTTTCCCTTGTTTTTCCTCTCAAAAGCAAAGTCTTCGCTTTGTTTTTGTTTAGTCTCTTTCCATCATTTCCCCAACAACACCTTCATACCAGATCCGGTTGAGGTACAGGCCCTGGGGCGGCATGGTCGGGCCGGTCAGGCGGCGGTCGCCGGCTGCCAGCAGCGCCGGGATGTCCTCCGGCTCGAGCTTGCCGTAGGAGGCATAGACCATCGTACCCACCATGGCCCGGCACATATTGTACAGAAAGCCGTCGGCGCAAATGGAAACGGTGATCAGATCTCCGTTCTTCTCGGCGCGGCACCAGTGCACGGTGCGCACGGTGGTCTTCGTCTCGGTGCCGAGGGAGCGCACGGCGCGAAAATCGTGCGTACCCTCGAAGGCTTGCGCCGCGGCCTGCATCCGCGAAAGATCCAGGCGCTGCGGATAGAAGCAGACCCGGTTTTCCAGGAAGGGATCGCGGATGTTCCTGTTGAGTATTTTATAGATATATTCTTTTTTTATGCACGAGCCGATGGCATTGAAATCCTCCGGCGCCTCGACCGCGTCCGTCACAGCGATATCGGCCGGCAGCCGGGAATTGACCGCCAGCGGGAACCGCTCGATCGGGATCGTGCAGTCCGTGCGGAAATTGGCGCAGTAGCGCAGCGCGTGCACGCCCGCGTCCGTGCGGCCGCAGCCGACGGTTTTCACCGGGTGGCCGCAGATCTTCGTCAGCGCCGTCTCCAGCGTTTCGGCCACACTGACCTCGGTTTTCTGCACCTGCCAGCCGTGGTAGCTTGAGCCGTCGTAGCTCAGGCGCAAAGCAACGTTTCTCATAAGCCGAAATGCCTCAGCACGATGACCGCCGCCAGGAACAGCGCGCCCAGCGCAAAGGCGGCGTAGTCGATGCCCTGCAGCTTCATCTGCTTCATGCGCGTGCGGCCCTCGCCGCCGTGGTAGCAGCGGCTCTCCATGGCAACGGCCAGCTCGTCGGCGCGCCGGAAGGCGGACACGAACAGCGGCACCAGGATCGGCAGCAGCGCCTTGGCGCGCTGCATCAGGCTGCCGGTCTCAAAATCCGCGCCGCGGGCCTTCTGGGCGGACATGATCTTGTCCGTCTCCTCGATGAGCGTGGGGATGAAGCGCAGCGCCATGCTCATCATCAGCGTCATCTCATGCACGGGGACCTTGAGCTTTTTGAGCGGATTGAGGAGCTTTTCCAGGCCGTCTGTCAGGGCGATGGGGCTGGTGGTGTAGGTCAGAAGGAAGGTGCCGGTGATGAGCAGCACGATGCGCAGGATCATCTGCACCGAGCGGCCGATGCCCTCCCAGGTGACGATCCATCCATCGACGATGGGCGTGCCCTGCGTGTAAAAAATATTCAGCAGCGCCGTGAGCGCGATGATGAACAGCATCGGCTTGAGGCCCTTGAAGATGTTCTTCGGCGTGATGTGGCCGAGGATCATAGCCAGCACGGTGACAAGGATCACCAGCGCATAGCTCCACCAGCTGACCGCCTGGAACAGCGTCACGATATACACGATCAGCAGCACGATCTTCGTGCGCGGATCGAGGCGGTGGACGACGGTATCGCCGGGGAAGTACTGGCCCAGCGTGATGTCTTTCAGCATACGCCCGCCTCCTTTGCCCCGCGGATGGCGGCTTTGAGCTGCTCGTGCGTGTAGATCGAGCCCTCGAGCCGCACGCCGCGCTGCCGCAGCGCCATGGCGATGGCGGCGGCGTGCGGCACGTTGAGGCCGATGGCGATCAGCTCCTCCGGGCGGGAGAAGACCTCCTCCGGCGTGCCGTCCATGGCCACGCGGCCGTGGTCGAAAACAATCAGGCGCTCGGCCATGCGGGCCGCGTCGTCCATGTTGTGGCTGACGAGGATCACCGTGGAGCCGGTCTTTTCGCGGTAATCGCGGATATTGTCCAAAATCCGGCGGCAGCCGGCCGGATCGAGGCCCGCGGTGGGCTCGTCCAGGACCAGCACGCCCGGGCGCATGGCGATCACGCCCGCGATGGCCACGCGGCGCTTCTGTCCGCCGGACAGCTCCAGCGGGGAGCGCTCGAAATACTTCTCCTTCACGCCGACGAAGGCGGCCGCCTCGCGCACGCGCTCGTCGACCTCCTGCTCGCTCAGCTTCTGATTTTTCGGGCCGAAGGCGATGTCTTTATATACGGTCTCTTCAAACAGCTGATACTCCGGGTACTGGAACACCAGGCCTACCTTCCCCTTGATATCGCGGCGGGCGAACTTGTCGGCGTTGACGTCCTTTCCGTCGTAATACACCTTGCCCGACGTGGGCTGCAGCAGGGCGTTGAGGTGCTGGATGAAGGTGGATTTGCCGGAGCCGGTATGGCCCAGCAGGCCGACCATCTGTCCCTGCGGGATGCTCAGCGTGATATTCTCGATCGCGGTTTTCTGAAACGGGGTCCCTGCGCTGTATACGTGCGTCAGGGCCTCAACACGAAGTTCTGGCATAGTTCTTCTCCAACGGATGATTCAGGATCTCTTCAGGCAGCCGGCGATCGCGTCGGCGCAGGCCTCGGTGTCCAGCGCGTCCAGCGGCAGGTCAAAGCCCTCGGCACGCAGATCGTAGAGCAGGCGGGTCGTCTCCGGCACGGTCAGACCTTCGCGCTCCATCAGCTCTACCTGCGAGAAGACCGAGGCAGGGCTGCCGTCGGCCACGATACGGCCCTCGGACATGACGACGAGGCGGTCGGCCCCGACGCACTCGTCCATGTGGTGCGTGATGAGCACCACGGTCATGCCGTTTTCGCGGCAGAGGCGGGTGACGGTGCTGATGACCTCCTGCCGGCCCTGGGGGTCGAGCATGGCGGTCGGCTCGTCGAGCACGATGATGTCCGGCTGCATGGCGATCACGCCCGCGATGGCCACGCGCTGCTTCTGTCCGCCAGACAGCAGGTGCGGCGCGTGCTGGCGGAACTCATACATGCCCACCTGCTTGAGCGCCGTGTCCACGCGCTGCCGGATCTCCTCCGGCGGAACGCCGAGGTTTTCCGGCGCAAAGGCCACGTCGTCCTCAACGACGTTGGCGACGATCTGGTTGTCGGGGTTCTGGAACACCATGCCCACCTTGCGCCGCACGTCCAGCAGGCGGCTTTCGTCGGCGGTGTCGATGCCGTGCACCAGCACGCGTCCCTCCGTCGGGGTCAGGATGGCGTTCATATGCTTGGCAAGCGTCGACTTGCCGGAGCCGTTGTGGCCCAGCACGGCCACAAAGCTGCCGGACTCGATGCTGAGGTCGATCCCGCACAGGATCTCCCGTTCGCCGCCGGGATAGGTGAAATGCACCTGTTCAAATTCAATAACGGTCATGGAATCCCTCGAAAAAGCAAAAGTGTGGCTCCCTTTTGCAAAAGGGAGCTGTCAGCGAAGCTGACTGAGGGTTACCCAGCGAAGCACGCAAAAGGAAACCCTCCGTCGTCCGGCTTGCATGAGACGCCGGACGCCACCTCCCTTCTGCGGAAGGGAGGCTTTTCCGTCCGCCACCGGCGGCGACATCTTTTCCGCCTTGCCGCACTTGCCGTTCCCGGGCCGGGCTTGATCGCCTCGGCCCGCCAACGGCGCGGCTGCGGTGAAAGATGATCTTCTTCTCCCGCCACCGGCGGCGAAGATCATCTTTCCCACCGGCACGTTGCGCCGCAGGGCAGCACGAGGCCGGTGTCGGTCACGGGCAGACCGAGCTCCTGGCTGTCGGAGCGGCCGCCGATCTTTCTGGTGAAGATGCTCTCAGTCACGTAGCTCAGCACCGAGGCGGACAGGCCCGTGGTATAGGAGTTGATGATGACGAAGAGCGGATCCTCGCTCAAAACACCGGCGCAGAGCGACACGAAGGGCCAGAGATTCGTCTCCAGCTTCCACACCTCGCCGCCCGGGCCGCGCCCGTAGGAGGGCGGGTCCATGATGATGGCGTCGTAGCGCTTGCCGCGGCGGATCTCCCGCTCGACGAACTTCGCACAGTCGTCCACGATCCAGCGGATCGGCGCCTCGCCGACGCCGGAGGCGAAGGCGTTGTCCTTGCCCCAGGCCACCATGCCCTTGGCCGCGTCCACGTGGCAGACCTCGGCGCCCGCCTTTGCGCAGGCCACCGTGGCCGCGCCCGTGTAGCCGAAGAGGTTCAGCACCCGGATCGGCCGTCCGGCCGCGCGGATCTTTTTCATCGCCCAGTCCCAGTTGGCTGCCTGCTCGGGGAACAGGCCCGTGTGCTTGAAGTTCATGGGCTTGACGTGGAAGCTGAGCTCCCCGTAGCGGATCTTCCAGCTCTCGGGCAGCTTTCCCTTGTCCCAGCTGCCGCCGCCGGATTCGCTGCGCTGATAGCGCGCGTCGCGGTCGTTCCAATGGGGGTTGCGCCGCGGCGTATCCCAGATGGCCTGCGGATCGGGCCGCACCAGATAATAGCTGCCCCAGCGCTCCAGCTTTTCCCCGCGGGAGCAGTCCAGCAGCTCAAAATCTTTCCACTGATCGGCAATAAACATTGTCTTTCTCCATCCAGAATCATTACAGATAATAATTCATGATATTTTATCACCAAAGCGCCACGCGGTCAACAAAAAAGCGGAGGATCTTAGGGATTCCTAAGATCCTCCGCTTGTCAAAAAGTCTTATACAGACTTTTTGACTGCGCGTCTGCCGCCGGGCATTTTGCCGCTGGCAAAATGCCATTACCCGGAAGTCTGATTCAATCAGCCTTCCGGCGGCGGTTTATTGGAACGCGAGGCGGGCTTTGCCCCCTCGCGCTCCCCCGTTCCTTCGTTTTCTTTCTTGATATTTTAGCAAAAAATCAGTGCGAATTGTAATACAGCATCGCGGTGGAGTCGGTCAGCACGGCGTCGCAATCGCCGGCGTAGAGCGCGGCGAAGCAGTCGGTGGTGCCGCCGGGGATGCGGCTGATCTGACCGAGGCGCTCCATCAGCTTCGGCTGGGTCTCCAGCGCGGAGGTGGCCTCCGGCGTGGTGGGCATGGCCATCGTCTTCCCCTTCAGGCCGCCCGCGCCGGAAATGCGCGAGCCGTCGCGCGTGGCGACGACGATGTCGTTTTCGATGTACGGCCCGTACTGCGTGTAGCGGCCCGCGTCAAGCTCCTTCTGATCCAACGCGACGCCGCCCCAGGCCACGTCGATATTGCCGGAGTACAGCTCTACGTAGACGTTTTCCTTGTCGATGGAGAGCACCTGCAGCGTCCAGCCCAGCTTGTCGCAGACGAAGCCGGCCAGCTCCACGTCAAAGCCCCAGAAGTTGCCGTCCTGCATATAGGCCATCGGGAAGGAGTTGATATCCACGCCCATCAGCAGGACGTGCGGCTCCGGCGGCTCCATGTCGGCCAGCGCGTTCTCCTTTTTGCCGAAATCGACGGCGCTGCGCCCGAACCACTTGCGGCTGAGCTCCTCAACGCGGCCCTCGGCGTTGAGCTCCTCGATCGCAGCCACCACGTAGTCCCGCAGCGGGTCGTCGTTGCGGAAGGCGAGGGAGTATTCCTGCTCTACCAGCGTGGCCACGCTGCGCACTTTATAGGACATGGTTTCCCCGCAGGCGGCCAGGGCCAGCAGCATCAGCAGCGCCAGCGCCGCGCAGAGGATTTTCTTGCTTTTCATGGGTGATTCTCCTTAACTCAGCGCGATCCGCTCGCCGCTGACCCGGTAGCCGCTGTCGTAGAAGGCACGGGCGGCGCGGACCAGATACTCGGTGTCCTTCGCGCCGGCAGTCTCATAGCTCGAATGCATCGCCAGCTGTGCCAGGCCGATATCCAGCGTCGGCACCGACACATGCGCCAGGCTGATATGCCCCAGCGTGCTGCCGCCGCGCAGGTCGGGGCGGTTGGCATAGCGCTGCACGGGCACCTCCGCCGCGCGGCAGAGCTCGGAAAACACGGCGGCGGAGAGGCCGTCGGTCGTGTAGCTCATGGAGGCGTTGAACTTGATGACGACGCCGCCGTTCATGACCGGGCGCTCGCTGCGGTCGGCAAATTCGGGGTGGTTGGGGTGGATGGCGTGGGCGTTGTCGGCCGAGACCATGAAGCTGTTGGCCAGCGCGGCGCGGTACTGCGCGTCCGTGCGGCCAACGGCGTGCCAGGCGCGGCTGAGCATATCGTCCAGGAAGCCGGAATCCGCACCCTGGCGGGTGCCGCTGCCGACCTCCTCGTTGTCGAAGACGCAGAGCACGGTGGCCTTTTTCGGTTTGTCCGCCTGCAGAAAGCCCTTCAGGCAGCCGAAGG
The DNA here is from genome assembly GCA_946547105.1 of uncultured Clostridia bacterium. Classification (GTDB taxonomy): domain Bacteria; phylum Bacillota; class Clostridia; order Oscillospirales; family Oscillospiraceae; genus Limivicinus. Next base: position 15,765 of record CAMNOV010000026.1, read on the forward strand.
CGCACTGCAGATCGTCCAGCCGCGGCGCGGAGATGAATTCGTTCTCAGCGCCCCAGACCGTGCCGGGCGTGCGCGGATAGAGGTTCAGCTCGCGGCTGACGATGTCCTCCTCCTTCACGCCGAGCGCATCGGCGATCAGGGCGTTCAGGCCGGTCTTGCTTTCGGCGCTGCCGATCAGCGGGATCATGTCGACGTTGACGTTGAAGTTCTTGCCCTCGTTGGCCGAGCGGTCCATGTGAATGGCGAGGTTCGGGATCACGAGAAGGTCGCGGTCGATATTCACCAGCTTCATCGTCACGCCGCCCTCTTCCCGCACGGCGACGCGGCCGGCGAGAGACAGCGGGCGGTCAAGCCAGGTGCTGCAGAGCATGCCGCCGTATTTCTCCACGGCGAGGCGGCTGTAAAGGTCCAGGGTCTTTTCCTCGCCCCCGTCCTTGACGCGGAAGGTGGGGGAATCGTCGTGCGCGGCCATGATGAGAAAGCCGTCGGCCTGCTCGGGCAGGTTCAGCGCGATGACGGCGGAGCCGTTGCGTACGGCATAATATTTTCCGGGGGCTTTCAGCTGCCAGTTCTCTTCCTCATACAGGCGGGTATAGCCCGCCCGCTCCAGCTCAGCGGCGACGTTCGCCGCGGCGTGCCAGGCGGTGGGGCTCTTTTCAATAAAGTCCAGAAGTTCACGGTTGATGGCTTCCATCCCGGATCCTCCTTTTTTCGGTCGGTTTTTCGGTATGTATCAATATATCACAGTTTTCCCGCTTTGCATATAAGGATTGAAAAAATTTAGGATCTCCTGTATAGTGAAAGCAGGAAAAACGCCCCATTTCATTATCGTCAGAAAGGAAAAACGCCATGAAAGTGCCCGAACTGCCCTATCGCCGCGTTACGCTCGAGGAGGTCGCCGCCGTGATGGAGGACGTGATCCCCCGCATTCAGAACGCGAAGTCTGTCGAGGAGATCCTGAAAGCCCGCGAGGATTTTCTGAAAATCGAACTGGAGTTTTCCACCAACGCAAGCCTCGCCTCCATGCGCTATACGATCAACACCGTAGACGAATTCTACGTGGCCGAAAACGAATACTACGACGAGATCGGCCCCGCAGTCAGCAATTATACGGTCAAGTATTCCTCCGCGCTGCTGGATTCGCCCTTCCGCGCCGAGCTGGAAAAGGCCCTGTCGCCCGTTCTGTTCCGGTCGATGGAGGTGGCGCGCAAGTCCATGTCTGAGGCCGTGATCGAGGACATGGTCGAGGAAAACAAGCTCGTCCGCCGCTATTCCGACCTGATGAGCGCGATGGAATTTACCTTCCGCGGCGAGACCATGCCCCGCGCCTCGCTGATGAAATACGCCAAGGATGCCGACCGCGCCACCCGCAAAGAGTGCTATGAGGTGCTCGGTCGCGGGCTGGAGGCGCACAAGACGGAGCTGGACGAGATCTTCGACCTGTTGGTGAAGGTCCGCGACCGCATGGCGAAGAAGATGGGCTACGTCAACTTCGTCGAGCTCGGCTACTACCGCATGGGCCGTCTCTGCTATGACCAGGAGAAGGTCAAAACCTTCCGCGAAAACGTCCTCAGGGACATCGTGCCGGTCGTGGCCCGCCTGCGCACCGAGAATGCCAAACGCCTCGGCATCGAGGACTACCACTTCTACGACGACGGCGTGATCATCCCCGGCGGCGATCCCGCGCCGCGCGGCAAGGAGGAGATCTTCGCCGCGGCGAAGGAGATGTACCACGCCATGGGCGAGGAGACCGGCGCCTTCATCGATATGATGCTCGAAAACGACGCCTTCGACGTCGAATCCCGCAAGAACAAGTGGGGCGGCGGCTACTGCACCGAGTTTGCCAAGTATAAGCAGCCCTTCATCCTCGCCAACTTCAACGGCACCGCCGGTGACGTGGACGTCGTGACCCATGAGGCCGGCCACGCGCTCAACGCCTACCTGATTGCCGACAACCGCTTTGCGCTGGAGCTCGGCTGCGGCGGCATGGAGACCGCCGAGACCCACTCGATGAGCATGGAGTTCTTCGCCTGGCCGTACATGGAAAAATTCTTCGGCGCGGACGCGGAGAAATACAAGTACATGCACGCGCTCGAGAGCTTCTCCTTCATCCCTTACGGCACCATGGTCGACGCCTTCCAGCACATCGTCTACGAGCACCCCGAGCTCACGCCCGACGAGCGCGACGCCGAGTGGCTGAAGCTGGAAAAGCAGTTCCGCCCGCACATCTCCTTTGAGGGCATGCCCTATCTCGACAAGGGCACCCGCTGGCAGTACCAGATGCACATCTACGAAAGCCCCTTCTACTACATCGACTACTGCCTGGCGCAGACGGCCGCCTTCCACTTCCTGCTGGCCAGCCGCAAAGACTACGCCGACGCCTTCGCGCGCTATCTGCGCCTGTCGAAGCAGGGCGGCGAAAAGGTCTGGACCGACCTGCTGGAAGAGGCAGGCTTCCCCTCGCCCTTCACGCCGGGTTCTCTGAAAGCCCTGGCCGAACAGGTCGAAGCCCTGCTGGAGACCCTGCGGTAATCAAGCAAAAACAAAACGAGGGCGGATGCGAGATCGCATCCGCCCTCGGGCTATTCATTCCGAATTCCGAACTCCGAATTCCGAATTTACAGATATTCCTCGATCACCGCCGCCACGCCGGACTCGTCGTTCGTGAGCGTGACGCGGTCGGCCGCCGCCTTGACCGCGGGCTCCGCGTTTTCCATCGCCACGCCGCAGCCCGCCGCGCGCAGCAGGGAAATGTCGTTGCTGCCGTCGCCGAAGGCGAGCGTCTCGGCCGGGTCGACGCCCAGCAGCGCGCAGAGGCTCTCCAGCGCGCGGCCCTTGGTGGACAGGGCGCTGTTGATCTCGATGTTGAAGGGGATCGAAGTCGTGACGGCAAGCATCGGATACCGTTCCGGCAGCTCCCGCAGCAGACGCTCACGCAGATCCATGTCGGTAAAATACAGCTGAAGCTTCTGCAGCGCCTCGCCCTTTTCGCGCAGGTAGGCGCGCAGCTCCGGCACTGGCGTGCGAAGCCGCTCCATCAGATCAAGGATGCCGGGATCGGGGATGAATTCCGGCGCGCGGGCCTTGACCGCCTCCGAAATATAGCCCCAGTTGTCCTGATAGCAGTCGTAGGGCAGGCCGAGGGACTCGGCGTAGTCCAGCACATCCAGCGCCGTGTCGAGCGGGATCTCCTCGCGGTGCACGATCCGCTGCGCCTCGAAGTCATAGATCTCCGCGCCGTTGGAGAGGATGCCCCAGCGAAGGCCCGGCATGCCGCGAAGCGGCTCCGGCAGTCCCGCCGGGATGCGCCCCGTGGCCGGCACGAGCCAGATCCCTGCCTCGCCCGCGGCGATCAGCGCGCGGCGGTTTCGCTCGGACAGGCCCTTGCGGCTGTCGAGCAGCGTGCCGTCCAGGTCAAAGGCGATCAGTTTCGGTTTTCTTGTCATCGGCTTGCCCCTCTGTATTTGATGAGGGGATTATAACAAGTCTTCCGCCCGCTTGTCAAATTCCCCGCTCTTTCGCGTGCGGGCAGTTGATTTGGCCGGAAAAATCTGCTATACTTTTTATAATTTCAGGACTCCCGTTCCGGGCAGGAGGTGCGGCATGGCGCTCGATCAGGCCTATTTCGATGCGATCAGCATCGATCTTGTCAAGAAAAAATACTATAACGCCAACAAGGTGGAGGCTGTGCTGGAGGATATCAAGCGGCAGGCGCTGCTGCTCAACCGCGAAAACGAGCTCCTGGGCCGCCAGCTGTACGCCCTGCACGGCCAGAAGGACGAGATCGGCGACACGCTGCTGTCCGCCAAGACCATCGCGCAGCAGATCATCGCGGACGCCCAGACCCAGGCTGAAAAAATCCTCACCGAGGCGAAACGCCTCAGCCGGGAGATGACCGCCGAGGCCGAGCGCAACTGCCGCGAGGCCAATGCCGAGGCCGAAGCGCAGCGGCGCGAAATGCCGCAGCGCCTGGGCGAGCTGGAACAGCGCCTGCGCGTGCAGCTGCTGGGCATGATGGAGGATCTCAGCGGCGAGCTGCGCAGCTTCTCCGAAACCGAAACTCCTGCCGCAGACGAAGCCGGAGCCGAAGCCGAGGCCGCGCCAGCCGACCTCAGCGACAAGGTGGACGCCATCGCCCGCGAGCTGGAGGCCATCGGCACGGAGGATTAGTTTTCAGTTCTTAGTTTTCAGTTTTTAGTTTTTAGAAAAGGGTGGAGTTGCTGCTCCATCCTTTTTTGATGTTTTGAATATTATCGAAAAACGATAAATTTTCATTGACAAGCAATAATCGGCATGCTATGATACTGCCAAAGAAAGACAGAGGAGGAAGGGCTCATGAACTGGGATAAAGATCAGAGCATTCTGCTGACGCAGATCTGCACGGCGGTGTTTGCCGCGCTGCTGCTGGCGCTGGATATCGGCTGCTACTGGGCGGCAAGCTGGTTCGTGCTGCTGCGCGGACTCGACCGCGGCAGCGTCTGGTACTTCACGGCGACAGTCTATGCCTGCAGCGTGTTCGCCTGGCTGCTGCTGTGGAATCTCTGGGGGCTGCTGGGCAGCATCAAGCGCGGCGAGATCTTCACCGCGGAAAACGTCCGGCGGCTCCGGATCGTCAGCTGGTGCTGCGTGGGCGCTGCGCTGCTGTGCCTGGTCAGCGCCTTCTATTACCCGTCCTTCCTGCTCGTCACCGCCGCGGCGGGCTTCATGTGCATGATCGTCCGCGTCGTCAAAAACGTGTTCCAGCAGGCAATCGCGATGAAATCCGAGCTGGATCTGACCATCTGAGGGCGCGGCGATGGAGATTTTAGTCAATCTGGACGTCATGATGGCCAAACGGAAGATCTCGAGCGGGGAGCTGGCCGAGCGCATTGGCATCACCCCGGCCAATCTTTCCATTTTGAAAACCGGCAAGGCCAAGGCTATCCGCTTTTCCACGCTGATGGCCCTCTGCAGCGCCCTGGACTGCCAGCCCGGGGATATTCTGGAGTATAAGCCGTAAGAAGCCTCCCCCTTGAGGGGAAGATTCCCCCGGCGGGGGAAATGTCCGCGCAGCGGACAAAAAGGGCGCGGAAGGTGGCCCGAAGAGCCGGATGAGGTGATCCGTGTTTTTTCCACCTCATCAGTCTCGCTTTGCTCGACAGCTTCCCCTCAAGGGGAAGCCAATTAAGGAAGGAGCATCACATGAACGAACATGAACTGCCGGGGGAGGCGCTCTCCGCCGGAGAAATGACTGCACCCATTTTGCCGGAAAAACCGCGCTTTGCCGCCTCCTGGCGGGAGATCGCCGCAGCGCTCGCCTGCTATGTGCTGGGCTGGATCTGGTTTGACCTGGAGCAGCCCGGGTGGCTGCTGGTTTTTGTGGCCGCCTTCATCGGTCTCACGGAGCTGCTGCACCGCGAGACCCCGCGGCCGCGGGAAAGCTGGGTCTGGCTCGGCTGCATGCTGGTGCTCACCGCCTCGGTGGTCTTTGACCGTTACAACGCCTGGGAAGAATCCGTTTTCCCGCTGTTTTTCCTCCACATCTTCGCCGTCTGGTGGCTTCTCAGCCGCAGTGGACGGCTCAGCGAGGGCGAAAGCGGGCATCTGCTGCCGCTCGACGCGCTCAATGGTTTCATTATCTTCCCCTTCAAACACTTTTTCCTGCGCGTCCGCAGCCTTTGGTACGGTCTGACGCACCTCGGCCGCGGCGAAAAGCGCGTGAAGACTGAAACGCTCGTCTGGAGCGCTGCGGCGGTGCTTGTCGCCGCGCTGCTCTTTGCCAAGGCCGTGCAGCTGCTGATGCGGGCGGACGAGGGCTTCGGCACGCTGCTCAAGGACTTTGCCAACTGGTTTTCCTTTGATTTTGACGGGATCCGCCTGTTCTTCTCCCTGCCCGTCGGCGCGTACGTCTTCGGCCTGCTGGCCGGAGCCGCGCGGGAGGATGCGGATCTGATCCGGGCTCGCGGCAGCCGGCTCAAGACCTGGCTCACGACGCTTCGCCGGGTGCCCGCGCCGGTTTTTGCCGTGCTGCTGGCGGCCTTCGCACTGCTGTACCTCGCCTTTTTCATCCTGCAGGCGCGCTATCTGTTCGGCGCCTTCACCCGCACGCTGCCCGAAGGCTTCGTGGTGGCCGAATACGCTCGGCAGGGCTTTTTCGAGCTGTGCCGGGTGATGGCGGTGAACTTTGTGCTGCTGTGGCTGACGGCGCGGCTGCCTTCGCTCTCGCTGCGGGAGCAGACGACGCTGCGCGTCCTCGCCGCCGTGCTGCTGGGCGAAAGCCTGCTGTTCGCGGTGATCGCCGCCTCGAAAATCGGGCTGTACATCGACTGCTTCGGCTTCACGCCCCTGCGTCTGCAGTCGATGTGGCTGGTCTGCGTGCTCGCTGCCGGCTGCGTCTGCGCGCTGACCACCCTGTTCACCGGAAAAAAGAGCTTTCGCGCCTGGATGTTCTTCGGCGCGGCGACACTCTCGCTGCTGTGCCTGGTTTAACCCGCGATGAGCCTTCCCTCGCCGTCGGTGTACATCACCGGGACGAGGCCCGTGACGAGCATGCACAGATCCTCCGCCGTGCTTTCCCGTCCCGGCCGGGTGTAGACCGGGCGGATGCTGATCTCCTCCGTATACCGGCCGCTGACCGCACCCGGCGGCCGCGTGCCGAAGATGTGCCGCCGCAGCGCCTCGCGGAGCTTGTCTCCTTCGGCGGTGCAGCCTATGTACAAACCGTTGACGCTGCAGGCTTCGCGCAGCGTAACGCCCGGCGTGTGCCGCAGCAGAAAATCGCTGACTCCGCCCGCTGCGTCCGAGGGCGGCGGCAATGACAAAACCAGACTTGCTTTCAGCCCGGGCGGAGCACCCAGTCCGTCTGACAGCTCCGCCGCCGCGGCCTCGGCCGCCCGCAGGCCGCGCACGCAGGCGCCCAGGCTGAACAGCTCCGATGCCGCGCCGCCGTCCGCGCTCAGGCGGGCGCAGACGTGCAGGTTGGCGGACGCCGTCAGCAGCAGCGCCAGGATCATGCAAATCCCCTTTTTCATTCCCGATGACCACCTCCGAAGGACAGGCTATGGGATTTCCCGTTTCCCGTCAAGGCCTTCGCCAAAAGAAGAGCAAAACCCGGAAAAACAGATGTTTTTCCGGGTTTTGCTTCTAAAAACTAAAATCTGAAAACTACTTATGGTACAGCTTCTTGGCTTGGTATTTCGCTTCGGTGGTGAGATTCACGCCCAGCTTTTTGAAGAGATCGGCGTCCACGTGGGAGAGGATAACCGAGGAGTGCGCCTCACAGCCGCGCAGGAAATTGAGCTGGTCGATGGTGATTTCCGCCATCGGGTTGGTCACCGCGCAGATCGACAGGGCGATCAGCAGCTCGTCGGTGTGCAGGC
>CAMNOV010000027.1 GCA_946547105.1 uncultured Clostridia bacterium
TTATTGTTCGTAAAAGTCAAAGATCTGTCCCCAGTATTTTTTCAGCGTTTCGGTGTCGCTGAAATAGAGCTCGTGGCGCAGGCCGGGCATTTTCTGCAGCCTGCAGTGCGGCGCGGCGGCGGCGAACTCGTCCTGCGCCTCGTTCTTGACGAAGGTATCGTTGCCTGCCTGGAACAGCAGGATCGGTACCTGGATGCGCGCGATCTTGGAGCGCTGGCTGGCCAGGCCGCAGGCGAGGATCGCCTCGCGGCCCCAGGAGGCGGAGGCGGCGCAGGTCTGCAGCTGCGGATCGGCCAGCTTCTGCTCGTAGTACCAGCGAAAGCGCGGCTCGGAGTTGGCGGCGCTGTCTTCATAGGTCTCCTCCGGCATGGCGCTGACCGGCGACAGCGGCTGCTTGCCGCCCGGCCCGATGCTGCGCGCGGCGGCATAGGCCAGCGCCGCGGCCAGCGGGATGTTGCCGAAGCTCAGCCCCAGCATCGGCGAGGACAGCACGGCCTTCTGATACACCCCCGGGAAGAGCTCCAGCATGCGCACGCCGATATTGCCGCCCATCGAGTGGCAGTAGAGGTAGAGCGGCAGACCGTTTGAGGCCGGGACGATGCGCGTCTCGGTCAGGTGCTGCAGGTCGAAGACGTAGTCTTTGAAGCGGCCAACGTGGACGACGAGGGGATTGTCGCTGGCGCGGAAGGAGCGGCCGTGCCCGCGGTGATCCAGGCCCCAGACCTCATAGCCCGCCTGCAGCAGGTAATAGATGTTCTCCGCGTGCTTGCGGATCGACTCGGTAAAGCCGTGGCTGATGACGACGACGGCCTTCGGCTGCTCGGCCCGGTAGTGCTCAAAATAGATCGGCTCGCCGGGCACGCGCTCGTCAAAGCCCGTCTCCCGCCGCGCGGCCAGATAGGGCTCCACGACGCTGTTCATCTGCTCGGCGTAGTGTTCGTCCGCGATCCAGTTCATGGCGTGTCCCTCCCAAAAATTTACTATCCTTACTATAGCAGATTCATGCTCCGCCGGCAAGCCTTACTGCCCATAGAGCGCGGCGATGGAGGCGGCCTCGCGCCCCATCTGCCGGCGCACGCTCTCGGGGGAGAGGATCTCCGCCTCTGCGCCGAAGCCGAAGACCCAGGCGAAAAACTGGGGGCTGACCACCAGATCCACGGCGATGATGAAGTGCTCGTCCCCGTCGGGCGTGAGGATCGTGTCCTTGCCGAAGCGGTCGATCACCGCGCCGGCCAGGTGGTTGAGAAAGCGCAGGCGCACGCGCTTCTCCTCGCCCGCGAACATGCCGAACACGCGCTGCGAGTAGGAGGACATGTCAAGCTTTTTGAAAGCCTCCTTGCCCTCGCGCCGCTGCTCGAGCGCCTCGATGTGGGTCATCTTGTCCACGCGGTAGTGCTTGAGCCGCGCGGCGGAGGCGTCCCAGGCCAGCAGGTAGTAGTTCTCGTCGTCCCACATCAGCGCGAAGGGGCTGACGATGTACCAGGCGCCCTCGTGGCGGTAGCGCCGCTCGCCGGCGACGGTGAACTCGAAGTATTTGAAGCGGATCGCCCGGTCGCGGCTGATGGCGCCGGAGATCTCGTCCACGTTGTAGTAGACGCTCTCGTTCATGCTCTTGACCCGCCCGCGCACGTAGACCTGGCGCTCCAGCAGCTGCGCGTCATAGACGCTGGCGAGGTTTTCGAGCTTTTTGATGAGGGAGAGCGTCTTTCGCTGGGTGATGAACTTCGAGCTCTGGATGCTGTCCACGAGGAGCTTCAGCTCCGGCAGCTCAAAGTCGCGCGCGGCGACGTAATAGCCGGTGCTCTTATCCTTGCGCTGCACGACATCCACGCCGAAGCGGCGCAGCGACTCGATGTCGTCGTAGATCGTCTTGCGCTCGGCGGAGATGTCCTGCCGCGCCAGTTCCTCGATCATGTCCTGCACCGTGACCGGGTGCGCCTCGTCGCTGTTTTTCATCAGATAGCGCAGCAGGTAAAGCAGCTTGAGCTTCTGGTTGGGTGATTTCGGCATGGTGTACCCCTCCCTATGATCCTTTCCTTTCAGTATAACACAGATCACTGTCCAATAAAACGGACTTTTTGAGAAAAGAAAACGTTTTTCGGGGCGGTTTTTCGGACAGCAAAAAATATACTATTATGTCAACCGAAAGGGAAAACAAAAACACGGGAGGAACCGATCATGAACGAAAACGAAAACCGCTGCTCCACCACCGACTCCGTGCAGACGCTGACGGAGGCGCTGTACCTGCTGGCCATCGCCGCCGCCATGGTGCTCAGCTTCATCCAGATTTAAGAAAACCGCCGGGGAGAGATGTCGACGAAGCCGACAGAGAGAGGGGGTGAAGGCTTCCCCTTGAGGGGAAGCTGTCGAGCGCAGCGAGACTGATGAGGTGTAAAACGCCGCTGGCGCAGCCACCACCTCATCCGTCGCGGCTGGCGCCGCGCCACCTTCCCCTCCAGGGGAAGGCATAAGAGCGCTCAGCGGTGGAATCCTGATTTTTCCGTTGCTTCAAGGGGAAAGCTGGGGTATACTGGAGAAAAAGACGCTCCGGAAAGAAGGCTTAGCCCGATGAAACATTTTCGCTCCCTGCTGGCGCTGCTGCTGTGCGCGGCGATGCTGCTCGGCGCGGCCGTCACCGCCGCTGCCGCCGGGCCCCTGCCCTATCTGATCGACGCGCGCGTCGGCGAGATCACCGTCTCCCTGCGCGCCTACAGCGATTCCTACGAGGGCAACCTCTATCTCTCGCTGTCGGATCTGGCGCAGGCGCTGCGGGACACGGACAAGAAGTTCCGCGTGGAGTACCAGGGCGGCGGCAGCGACGGCGAGCTCTGGAAGCTCACGACCGGCCAGGCCGCGCCCGCGGACACCGGGAAGAAGAATACCGCGGCCTCGCCCGGGATCTCCTACCTCTCCTTCAACCGCAACCGTCTCTTCGTCGACGGCGGCGAGCGCCGCTACTACACCTACCGCTCGGACGACAAGGACCTGTACCTCTCCCTGGCCGACGTGCAGCTGCTGCTGGATCTGACGGCCTGGGTTGACAGCGCGGGCGTGCTGCGCCTGGACCCGAACAAGCCCTTCACGCCCGATCTCTATGCCCTCAAGCGCGAGGACTACTTCGGCGCTTTTAATTCGGTGCTGGTCGGCGACGCGGGCACCGGCGAGGTGCTCTTCTCCGTCAACCGTGCCTGGCGCTATCCGATCGCAAGCCTGTCGAAGATGATGAGCTACCTGCTGCTGGCCGAGGCGGTCGAGGCGGGGGAGCTTAGCTGGGAGGACGCGGTGCCGGTCTCGCAGAAGGCGGCGCAGCTGTCCTGGTCGGCAGACGGCGTGATCTCGCTCACACCCGGCGCGACGGTGCCGCTGCTGGAGCTGACGCAGGCGATGATGCTGGCCTCCAGCAACGAGTGCGCCCTGGCCCTGGCGGAGTATGCCGCCGGCACGGAGGCGGACTTCGTCGCGCGCATGAACGAGCGCGCCGACGAGCTGGGCCTCCTGTCCGCCCGCTTCTACACGCCGCACGGCCTGCCGAGCTACAGCCGCGGCGGCCTGCCCGGCAAGCGGCAGAACAGCATGAGCGCGGCGGACCTCTTCCGTCTGAGCGCCTATCTGCTGGTCCATTTCCCCGAGCTGACGGAGATGACCTCCAGGCAGTTCATCCGCCTGGAGAAGCTGCAGTTCACCACCGCCAACTCCAACCCCCTGGTCTTCAACATGGCGGGCGTGAACGGGCTCAAGACCGGCTCGACCAACCGCGCGGGCTACTGCGTGGCGGCCTCGCTGCCGGTGACGGTGGGGGAGGAGACGCACACGGTCGTGGCGATCGTCCTCGGCGCGGAGACGGCGGACCTGCGCGGCCAGGGCGCGGAGATCCTGCTGCGCTACGCCCGGAACTATTACACGGAAAACGGCTTCGCTCCGGCGGGCTGACGTTAAAAACTTCAACAGAAAAAGCGCGGAAATGTCAAGCTCGCTTGCTTGTACATGCCGCGCTTTGCTGTTATCATGGAGTGCGAAAGGTGGGAAAAGTATGATCGGTGAGAACATTGCGACCCTGCGCCGCCGGGCGGGATGGTCGCAGGAGGCGCTGGCCGAGCGGCTGGAGGTCTCGCGCCAGACCCTGGCCAAGTGGGAAGCGGGCGAGAGCGTGCCGGATATCCTGCGCTGCGACAGGCTGGCCGAGCTATTCGACACGAGCCTGGAGGATCTGCTGCACGCCGACCTTGCGCAGACCGGGAAGGCGCCGCGCGGAAAGTACATCTTCGGCACCGTGACCGTGGGCGACAAGGGGCAGATCGTGATCCCGGTCAAGGCGCGGCGCGTGTTTGACATCAAGCCCGGCGACGATCTGATGGTGCTGGGCGATATCAACCAGGGCCTCGCACTGGTGAAGGCCGATTTCTTTTTGGAAATGAGCAGACAGCTGCAGGAGATGATGAAATGAACAGCGTACTGGAAGTCAGAGATCTCGAGAAGATCTACCCGGCCTTCCGGCTCGACCGGGTCAGCTTTTCGCTGGAAGAGGGGAAGATCACCGGCTTCATCGGCCGAAACGGCGCCGGCAAGACCACGACGCTCCATTCGCTGCTGGGCCTGCTGCACCCGGACGGCGGCGAGATCCGCTTCTGGGGCAGGGAGCTTCGCGAGAAGGAGCGGGAGATCAAGCAGCGCGTCGGCTTCGTGTCGGCGGGCATGGAGTTTTATAAGCGCAAAAAGCTGAAAACGATCAGCGCCGTGACCCGGAGCTTTTACGAGCATTGGGACGAGGAGGCCTACCGCCGCTGCCTGGAGGCCTTCTCGCTGGACGAGGAGAAGACGCCGGAGAAGCTCTCCAACGGCATGAAGATCAAATACCTGCTCACGCTGGCGCTCTCACACGGGGCGGAGCTGCTGATCCTCGACGAGCCGACGAGCGGGCTGGACCCCGTGTCGCGCGAGGAGCTGCTGGAGCTCTTCCTCGACCTGCGCGACCAGGGTAAAACGATCCTCTTTTCCACGCACATCACCTCGGATCTGGACAAGACCGCGGACAACATCCTTTACATTGCCGGCGGCAGGATCCGCGCCGAGGCGAGCCTGGAGGACTTCGTCGCCTCCTACCGCCTGACGGAATACGCGGAGGCGGACCCGGCCCTGGAGAAGCTTCTGATCGGCCCGCGCCGCAGCAAGAACGGAAAAACCGCGCTCGTTCGCGCGGAGGACGCTGATAAGCTCCCCTGGGAGAGCCGCACGGCGAACCTGGAGGAGATCATGGTGCACATGGAAAAGGAGGCGGCGGAGGAATGAGAAGGCTTCTGAACAAAGAGCTGTCGCTGTGCCTGCACCCGGCGGCGGTGATGATGCTGTTTCTCAGCGCGCTGGTGCTGACGCCGAACTACCCCTACGCCGTGAGCTTCTTTTACCTCACGCTCGGGCTCTTTTTCATCTGCCTCGGCGGGAGGGAAAATCACGACGTGATCTACACCCTGACGCTGCCGGTGGCCAAGCGCGACGCGGTCACGGCGCGCTTTGCGCTGGCCGTGCTGCTGGAGCTCGTGCTGCTGGCGCTGGTCTTCGGCTTCATCCAGCTGCACAGACTTCTCCTGCCCGACCCGAACGCCGCCGGCATGGACGCCAATCTCGCGCTTTTGGGCGAGGGCTTCCTGTACTTCGGGCTGTATCACCTGATCTTCTTCCCGAGCTACTACCGGGACGTGAACAAGGTCGGAGTCAGCTTCGTCAAGGGCTGCGTGTTCTCGGCCGTCTTCGTGATCGCGGACATCGTGCTCTGCTACACGCTGCCGCTGATGCGCGACGTGCTGGACACCCCGGATCCGCAGCATCTGAGCGCAAAGCTCGTCTTCCTCGCGCTCTCGGTCGCGGTCTATGCCGCCGGAACGGTCCTCGCCCTGCGCGTGTCGCAGCGGCGCTTCGAGGCGCAGGATATCCGCTGAACGAAATCCATGAAAAAGCAGCCCGGCGCGGAGCGATCTGCGCCGGGCTTGCATGTTTCGGCCGGGCATGGTATAATCTCCTGTAACATAGAGAAGTATGCCCTCCTTTCGGCCGTCTGTCGGAAGGAAGCGGCCCGGTAAAGAGACGTGCGTCCATGAAAGAGAATACCCTGACCGGCAGGCATGCGGCGCCCCCGCCTCCGCCGCCGCCGCCGAAAAAGAAAAAAAGAAAAAAGCCCGGCTCCGCGCTGCGCGCCAAGCGCCGGAAAAACTCGGTGATCTTCGGCTTCACGCTGGCGCTGGTGCTGCTGGTGATCTTCGGCCTGTCGCTGCGCGGCGCGGCCGAGGAGCGGCGCTACCGCGAGCATCTGCACGACGCGGCCAGCTGCTATGCCGCCGGCGATTACGAGGACGCGCTGGGCCATCTGCGCCAGGCGGCCTCCTATGAGCAGACCGACGAGCTGAAATTGCAGATGGTGGACTGCTACGAGGCCATGGGCAGCTACGACAAGGCCCTGGAGCTGCTGCGCGGGATGGATCTGAACGACCAGAGCATCCGCGATCAGATCGACGTGCTGGAAAACAAGCGCGAGCTGCTGCGGCAGGCCGGGAAGATCAGCATCGCGGGCCTGGAATTCGACAAGAATGCCAGCTCCCTGATCCTGCGCCGCACGGCGCTGGGGGAGGAGGATCTGCAGCGCGTGGCGGAGCTTTACGCCCTCAGCAGCCTGAGCCTGACGGAGGACGGGCTGACGGATCTGTCCGCGCTCTCGGGTCTCGGCGGGCTGACGATGCTGGATCTGAGCGGCAATGAGATCACGGATCTGAGCCCCCTGGCCTCGCTGGGGAGCCTGCGCACCCTGTACCTCGACCGCAACCCGATCACCGATTTCAGTCCGCTCTACGGCCTGGAAAACCTCAGCATGCTGAGCATCCGCGAGATCGAGCTGTCACAGGCGCAGCTGACCGCGCTGACCGAGGCGCTGCCGCAGTGCGCCATCCACAGCGAAACGGCGGTCGCCGAGGTGCGGGAGCTGACGATCGGCGGCCTGACCTTCCGCGAGGACGTGACGGAGCTGGATCTGAGCGCCCGGCAGCTGAGCGATATCTCCGCGCTCTCCGCCTGCCGGCAGCTGAAGACCCTGGATCTCAGCGGCAACGCCGTCAGCGATCTGACGCCGCTGATGGATCTGCCCTATCTGGAGCAGCTGAATATTTCCGATAACCAGGTCGCCGACCTGCGGCCGCTGATGGCCATGAAGTCCCTGCAGCGTCTGTACGCCGCGCGAAATGCCGTCGCTTCCGTCGCGCCCCTCTTTGCCCTGACCGAGCTGCGCGAGCTGGACCTGTCCGGCAACGAGCTGCAGGATCTGAGCGGCCTGCGCACGCTTTCCGGGCTGGAGATCCTGGATCTGGAGAACGCGCACCTGCAGAACGCGCAGCTTTCCGACCTGGAGGGCCTTGCGGCGTTGCGGCAGCTGAACCTCACGGATAACCCCGAGCTCACCGGCGAAGCGGTGGACGAGCTCAAGCGCAGCCTGGCCGACTGTTATTTCGAGACCTCCCGCCTGGTCTACACCGTGGAGATTCACGGCGAGCGCTACCGCCAGGATCTGACGGTGCTGGACCTCGGCGGCATCGGCGAGCCCGTGAACCTGTCGGAGATCGGGAAGATCCCGGCCCTGGAGAAGCTGAGCCTGCGCGGCGACCGGATGGAGCACATCTACGATCTGCGCGTGCTGGAAAACCTCCGGGAGCTCGACCTGTCCGACAACATCATCTCCGACCTGACGCCGCTGGCCTATATGTTCAAGCTCGAGAAGCTGAACCTGGCCAACAATCAGATCTCCTCGGTGACGGCGCTGCTGAGCTTGGTGCAGCTCAAGGAGCTGGATATCCGCGGCAACCCGCTGCCGGCCGATCAGCTCGAAAAGCTGCAGAATACCCTGAGCGACTGCAATATATTACATGATTAACAACCGCCCCGCCTTCTCAAAGGCGGGGCGTTTCTTTGCCCGAAACGGCGAAATACTCCCGGCAGATCCCGGCGGCCGTGCCGGACAGCAGCAGGAGCGAGACGAGATTCGGCAGCGCCATCAGGGCGTTGAGCGCGTCGGCGATCGCCCACAGCAGCGTGCCCGGGCCGAGTGCGCCCGGCAGGCAGCTCAGCGCGAAGACCAGGCGGTAGAGCGGCGCTGCGGCGCGCCCGCGGAACAGATAGCGCCAGCAGAGCTCCCCGTACCAGCCCCAGCCGACGATGCTCGACAGGGCGAAAAACAGCAGGCACAGCGTGACCGTCCGCCCGCCGGCGGGAAAGGGCACCGTGCGCCGGAAGGCCTCGGCCGCGGCGGCGCCCGGGGAGGAGAAGAACGCGGCCGTCCCGTCCCGCCAGATCCCCGACAGCAGGACGACCAGCGCCGTCAGCGTGCAGACGCCGAAGGTGTCGATCAGCACCTCCAGAACGCCCCAGCAGCCCTGTTCGCCCGGCGTGCCGGGGGCTGCGGCGTGGGCCATCGGGGCCGAGCCCAGCCCGGCCTCGTTGGAAAACAGGCCGCGGGCAAAGCCCTGCCGCAGCGCAGCGCGCACAGACCAGCCGAAGGCACCGCCGCTGACGGATCTCAGATCGAAGGCGGAGCGCAGGATCAGCCTCAGCAGCCCGGGAAGCTCGGATGCATGAACGATCAGCACCGGCAGCGTGCAGAGCAGAAACAGCCCGCCCATCAGCGGCACCAGCAGCCCGGTCAGCCGCCCGACCCGTTTCATCCCGCCGAAGAGCACCGCGCCGGCAAAGAGGCTCAGCGCAAGCCCGGTGAGGAGCGGCGGCGCGCGAAAGAGCTCCCGCGCGGCCGCGGCGATCTCGCAGCTCTGGGCGAGGTTTCCGATCCCGAAGGCGGCCAGCGCGCCGAAGAGCGCAAAGCAGAGAGCCAGAGGGCGGAAGCTTGCGCCGAGCCCGCGCTCGATCACATACATCGGCCCGCCGCGCGGCCGCCCCGCCTCGTCGCTGACGCGATATCGGACCGCCAGCGCGATCTCCGCGTACTTGGTCGCCATGCCGAAGAAGGCCGCGGCCCACATCCAGAACACCGCGCCCGGCCCGCCGAGCAGGATCGCTCCGGTGACGCCGGCGACATTTCCGGTGCCGACGGTCCCGGCCAGGGCGGTGCTCATCGCCTGAAATGGGGACAGCGCGCCGTCCGCGCCGCGCTCACGGCGCAGCAGACTGCCGACTGTTTCGCGCAGGATCCGGCAGAGGTGCCTCAGCTGGGGAAAGCCGCAGCGGACCGAGAGAAACACGCCCGTCCCGCCCAGAAGAAGCAGCATCCCCGGCCCCCAGACCAGGGCGTGCAGGCCGCCGACGAGTGCTCCGAGGCCGGAAATCAGCGTCCCCGTGCGCCCCAACTCCTTTCCAAATATGAAATTTTCGCTTAAAAATCTTAAATAAAACATTTTTGGCCTTGTTTTGCGCCGCCGGACGGATTATACTACCATAAGGCCGAACGGCGGAGCCGTTTGACCGCAGAAGGACAGAATTTGGAGAGACGGAATGATTGCCTGGCTGACGGAAAGCACGCTCGGAAAGCTGCTGCAGACATTTTTGATATCGATGGTGCCGGTGCTGGAGCTGCGCGCGGGGATCCCCTACGGGGTCTCGCTGGGCCTGGATTACCACGCGGCGGCGCTGGCGGCGGTCCTGGGCAATCTGCTCCCGGTGCCGATCATCATCCTCTTCGTCCGGCAGGTTTTTGCCTGGCTGAGAAAAATGAGCAAAGGGCTGGACGCCTGGATCAGCGGCCTGGAAACCAAGGCCGAGCATAAGGGCGAACAGGTGAGGCGCTACGGCTCGCTTGGCCTGATCCTGCTGGTGGCGATCCCGCTGCCGGGCACCGGCGCCTGGACCGGCGCGCTGGTGGCGGCGGTGCTGGGCCTGCGGATGCGCGACGCCCTGCCGGCCATCGCCATCGGCGTGGTGATCGCGGCGGCCATCGTCCTCGGCCTGACCTACGGCGTCAGCACGATCTTTTAATATGAGCGTTTAAGCATAAAAATGATCGAGGGAACCGATTTCGGTTCCCTCGATCTTTGTTTTGTCAGAAGCCCTCAGTCCTCGGGCAGGACCTCGGTCCAGTAGTGCTGCTGGTAGATATCGGTGAAGCGGTAGAGCACGCGGCAGCTGCCGCCCAGCAGCGTGTCGCTGACGCTCAGCTCGCCGTCGACGATGAGCGGCTCGCCCAGGAAGTAGCTGTCCTGATACTCGCCGTCATAGCTGTAGAAGTCGCAGAGGAAGTCCAGCCGGTCGCCGTCCTGCAGCTCGATCAGGCCGCGGGAGACGGTGTCGGTCTCGTCCTCGGTGTAGGCGGGCTGCGCGCCGGCCACAGTGCCGTAGGGGTGCTCCTCGTCAAAGATCAGCATCAGCCGCACCGGCTGCTCGTTCAGCAGAGCCGGCACGTAGCCCATCATCACGCTGCCCGCGTCCGCGGTCTCGGCGCTGCCCATGTAGTAATAGGCCACCGGCTTGTTGTTGATCGAGATCCAGGCGCCGCTGCGGTCGGGCAGGAGGTTGCCGTTTTCATCGAAGGAGAAGACGTTGTCGAGACCCAGGTCAACGTAGCCCTCGCCGTCGTCATAGAAGAGGTTGAGCGCCACGTCCTGCACCAGGCTCCACTGCTGCTCGTCGATGGAGATCACATAGTCCCCGTCGACGTTGCGCTGCCAGAAGAGCAGGGAGGGATCGAAGCGGTTGTCCGCGAGATAGGAAGCTGCGGCCTCGGTGTCGGGCATCGAGCGGCCGGAGAAGAAGTCCGCGCTGCCGAGACCGAGCAGACTGCTCAGATCGCCGGACATGGCGGCGTTGAGCAGGTCGCTGATATCGCCCATGCTTCCGGCCGAGGAGCTGACGGCGCCGTAGTCGCCCATCAGAGCGGCATAGGGGTTGGTCGCACTGCCGCCGGCCGCGGCCTGGCCGCCGGCCTCCAGGCTGGCGAAGGCGCGGATGCAGTCGGCGTAATCCTCGTCCATCCCCATCGCGTCGTAGGCCTGGACGGCCTTGTCCACGGTGGAGAGCTTCCGCAGCGGGAAGTAGACCGACAGGCCGTAGGCGTTCGTGACGCTCGAGCCGGCGCGGTTATACTTGACCGCGCCGCGCAGCACCTTGGAGAGCTGCTCACCCTCGCTGCTGCCGACGCGCTGGGCAAAGTCGACAAAGTCGATCTGGTCGATGCGCGTGGAGCTGGCAAATTCCTTGGTGTTGCCGCGCGCGGTGGAGACGGTCTGGTAGTCGCCGCCGGAGATGCGCTCCTTCAGATCGGTGGAGAAGGCCTTCATTTCGGCGGGCAGGGTCTGGCCGAGCTCGGCCAGGTCGACCACGGACAGCGTGGTGGGCTGGCCGGGGCACTTCTGATTGCAGAAGCTGACGAAATCGTCCACGATCTGCTTGCCGACGTCGAGCGTGGGCAGGGCCGTATTGTCGGCCAGGGCCGTCAGCCAGTTGGTGTAGTACCAGCCGACGCCCGGCTCGGTCTCCTCGGAGGCGATCAGATAGTCGGCGTAGTCGGCGAGCATGGAGGCGTTCTCCACGGTGGCCATCAGGCAGGCGTCAAAGCCGATGAAGTCGTACTTCACGCCGCTGGCCTTCAGCGCCTGGGAGAGCGCGGCGAGGGACATGGAGCCCGCGCGCTGGTTGATCTCGTCGTAGCCGTAGCCGGAGATGGAGCCGCCGCCGTGATCCCAGAGGATCAGCTCATAGCGGTTGGCGGGGTAGTTCTGCGTGCAGTAGCGGATGAAGCTCAGAAGGGTGTTCGGATCGGTCATCGCGCCGCTGCCGGCGGTCCGGCCGGTGTCCTTCATATAGCCGTCGCGGATCTGGAAGATCTGGTTGACGTCGGTGCGGATGCCGCGCGTCTGCCACTGGCGGCAGCCGCCGGTGCACACCAGCAGGTTCAGATCGTCGCTCAGCGTGGCCTGGCCCATCTCGGCCAGGTCACGGGAGGCCATGCCGCTGCGCGACTCCAGGTCGGTGCCGCACATATAGACCATCACGGTCACCTTATCGCTGTCGTCGCCGCGGATCTGCGTGAATTTCGCGCGCGCCTCGGGGGCCACGCTGCGGTCGAGCGTGCCGGTGTTGACGCTGCTGGTCCAGGAGCTGCTGCTTCCGCCGCCGGTCCAGCTGTTGCCGCCGCCCATCAGCAGGCTGCCCAGCGAGGGCAGGTTCTGGCTCTGCGTGCCGGACTGGGACTGGGGCGCCTGCGTCGGCTGGGTCTGCTGGCTGCTTGCGCCGGGCAGGAGCGAGTCATAGGCGCTCGTGCCGCCGGAGCTGCTCTGACCGGTCGAAGGAAGCTCTGAGCCGCCGAAAATGCCCAGCAGATTGCCGAGCCCACCGCCGCCGCCAAAGAGCAGCAGGGCGATGAGGATGATCAGCAGCAGCGGACTGCGTCCGCCGGAGCGGGTCGTGCCGCCGGTGGAATAGCCGCGCTGCGCGCTATTTTGCTGCTGTCCGTTCGGATTGCTGCCGCTGCCGACCGGGCCGGTGCCCAGGCCTTCGCCGCGGCGGTGCACGCCTTCACCCTGGCCGGTGACGTGCCGTTGTCTGCCTTTTGGTCTGTTGTCAGGCATGGTTTATCGCTCCTTTTCCAAATGGAGAAGATGCCGCGGCAGGTGACAGTAGCCTGTCGGGTTCTTGTCCAGATATTTCTGATGGTATTCCTCGGCGGGATAGAAGTTCTGCAGCGGCAGCAGCTCCACGGCGAGCTTCTGTCCGCGCTTTTCCTCCTCCAGATGCATCCGCGCCTCGATCTCCGGCAGCTGCGAAGGCTCTGTATAAAAGACGCCGCTGCGGTACTGGATCCCCTCGTCCGGGCCCTGCCGGTTCACCGACAGCGGATCGACGGCGAGGAAGAACATGTCCAGCAGCTCCGTCAGGCTCATGCGGTCCTCGTCATAGACGATGCGCACGGTCTCGGCGTGGCCGCTGTCGGCGCAGACCTGCTGGTAGCTGGGGTTTTCCGTGGGGCCGTTGGCGTAGCCCACCTCGGTCTCCGCAACGCCGTCGAACTGATCGAAGAACTTCTGCGTTCCCCAGAAGCAGCCGCCGGCGAGATAGATGGTTTTCATGGCTTTCACATCCTGTCGGGTCTTTCTCTTTTCAATATAAACGTTCCGGCGCGCTTTGGCAAGAATTTGTTGCGCGGGAAAGGCGGTCTAACGTCTCCGCTCATAGCGGTCGCACAGGAATTCATAGCCGTCGCGCTCGCGCGTCTCCCGGTGGCTGCTCACGTAGACGAAGCCGCAGCTGCGGATCGTGGCGGCGGAGGCGAGGTTTTCATGGAAGCAGCTCGCGTGGAAGATCCGGCCGCCGAGCGCGCGGAAGGCAAGCTCGACCAGCGCGCGCAGCGCCTCCCTGCCGTAGCCTTGCCCCTGTCAGTCCTTGGCGATGCACAGCCCGGTCTCGTCCCACTCACCGGGCGCGATCTCCCGCATCCCGCCGAAGCCGACCGGCTCGTCGGTCTCTTTGAGGCAGATGAAATAGGCGTAGTTGTCGCGCTGAAAGGCTACCGTGCGCGCCATGCGCGCCTGCGCGTCCTCCCGCGTTTGCGTCGGCGTCCAGAGCATCATCGCGGCAAGCTCGTCTTCCCGCCAGACCCGGTTCCAGATGAGGTCAAGATCGCGATCCTCCGCCTTGCGCAGGATCAGACGTTCGGTTTCGATGCGTTCGATCATGGCGCGTCTCCGTTCATCGTTGAGGCGGCTGTTTTTTTATGCTTTCAAGCTCATAATAGTTTGCGAGTGCTTTGTTGGTCCAGTATTCTGGGTCTTCTGACAGATCAAGATCAGAAAAGAACGGCGGAACCGTCTTGATATCTTCTATAACAAGATTACCGCTTCCGGCATTCAGCTTTTCTTCGATGGCATAATACTCCTTATCGTATTCTGCCAATGTCCCATCCAGTGCAGCTTTGGTTGTTTGAAAGCTCGTTAATTGAAGCAAACCGTGTTCATATGCGTTTGCCCCCATAATAATACACAAAACAATGGTAATCGCCCAAAGGTTTTTGCGTATAAGGAGAGCGAGTCCGGGCCGGTTCGAGGCGTATTTTGGATCGCCGTTTTCAGTCAAACGCTGATGCAGCCAGCCGCACAGGTAAAACACCGAGAAGGAGATCAGCAGATAATAAGAGTAATAATAGATATTGACCTGACGGCCCGAGCCGATACTGGACATGGCATATAAAGGAGGCGTCAGCTGTGAAGCAAAGAGCAAATAAGCAAAGATGATTGCTAGAATCGGTTTGTTGAATTTTGCGGTACAATGCGGAACGATAAAGACAGAGAGCATGGCGACGGAAAGAATATAAATCATTTGGGGGACCTGCGTCCAGGCACAGATCTTTCCGAGCGCATATAACAAGGACTGCGCAATTGCCACAGCGGGACTTAAACCGGTAACCACGTCAGCTCTCACAGTGTTTCCGGGAGCGATAATGTTGATCGTGAATGCGGCCAAAAATACTATAAAACTAACGAAAATAAGCCACCTGTCGTTCGATCGCTTATAAAACGCGATGACAGTCAGTAAAAAGACCAACTCGGCGGTGATCAGTGCAGTTGAATAATTTCCTCCTCCGATGATAATGCCGAGAATGAGAGAAAGAACAAAATCAAAGGATTTCTTTTTCCCGGCTGGGGCCGAACGCATACGCAGCAGCAGAGTGAGATAGATCAATGACAGAGAATAGAACAGCGTATAATATGAGCTTCCGTTAAACCAGTAAAAGGCCTGGTTGATACTCGGTACATATTGGATGCTCAAGATCAGCGTGAGGCATGAAATGATGATCCCATATGAGGTTTTACTGTGAAGGATCTTCTTGATGATGGTTTCAAAAAAGAAAAAAGTGGAGAAAGAGAGGAAACCGATCATGATCCATGGCGTTAAAAAATATAGAGACGAAGAAACCGCTGCGGGTTGAACGGAAAAGATGGCAGTGGCTGAAAAAGTGCCCTGCCAAGTGAGATAGGTATAGGAAACGGTCTCAGCTATTGCGCTCAATAGACTATCCCCGTTAGCGATTGCATGGTGAACACGACTTGAATAACTATAATCATCAGCAAGGGGATGGGCAAAAAAACCGGCATATAATATCGGCAGCAGACTGAAACAGAAAGCGACAAGAAGGAATGCCGCCAGAATTGTGGATCTGTTGAAATGATCATGCTTTTTCATTATCTGACCTCGACTAAGTGTGTTGTATGTAGGATCATAAATGCAGCTTTTTACCATCAGCCGTGAGCCGCACCACCGTTTCAATATGCTCCGTGTACGGGAACATGTCCACCGGCTGGACGGCCTCGACGCGGTAGCCGCCGCGGGTGAGGATCTCCAGGTCGCGGCGCAGGGTCTCCGGAGCGCAGGAGACGTAGACCACGCGCGACGGCGCGCAGCGGATCAGCGCATCGAGGAAGCGGCGTTCGCTGCCGGCGCGGGGCGGGTCCATCAGCACCACGTCCGGCCGCCGCCCTTCGCGCAGCATACCCTCCATGTACGCGCCGGCGTCCCCGGCGGCAAACCAGGCATTTTTCACGCCGTTGAGCCGGGCGTTGGCAATGGCGTCGCGCACGGCTTCGCGGTTGAGCTCCACGCCGATGACCTGTTTGGCCTGCGCCGCGGCGCACAGCCCGATCGTGCCGACGCCGCAGTAGGCGTCCAGCACCGTCTCCGTCCCGGTCAGCCCGGCAAATTCGATGGCCTTCGCGTAGAGCTTTTCGCACTGGGCGCTGTTGATCTGGTAAAAGGCGGAGGGGGAGATGCGAAAGCGCAGACCGCAGAGGATGTCCTCAATGTAGCCGTCACCGTAGAGAACTTTATTTTTCGGCCCGAGCACCACGGGGCCGAAGCGCTCGTTCACGTTCAGCACCACCGTGCGGATGGCGGGGAAGGCCGCCCGCAGCTCGGAGAGAAAGGCCTTCTGGTTTTTCATCACCGGCGACACGGCCACCAGCACCACCATCAGCTCCCCGGTGGCAAAGCCGCGCCGCACCAGCACGTGCCGCAGCCAGCCGCCGCCGCGCCGCTCGTCGTAGACGGGGATCTTCAGCTTTGGCAGCAGCGCGCGGATCGCGCAGACGATGCGGTCGGCGGTCTCGTCCTCGATGAGACAGTCGTCCACCGGGACGATGGCATGGCTGCCCGGCTGATACACGCCGGAGATGATGCGGCGCTGCCGGTCGCAGCCGAAGGCCGCGTGAACCTTGTTTCTGTAATGGAGGGGCTCGTCCGCGCCGAGGATCGGGGAGACGGGCGCGAAGGAGGAGAACAGCGCCTCCGCCTGCGCCTGCTTTTTCGCAAGCTGCTCGGCATAGGCAAGCCCCTGATACTGGCATCCGCCGCAGAGCTTGGCGTGCGGACAAACAGGAATGTTCTTCATATCAATCACCAAATATAAACATAGCACAAATTGCCGGGCTTGACCACCATTTTCGCGCAAAAACGCTTGAGCGGGCGGCGGAGGCTGTGCTAAGATAGGGGCGTCAGAGAAAGAGAGGCTTTTATGGAGATCATCTATCAGGATCGGGAGATCGTCGTCTGCCTCAAGCCGGCGGGCGTGCTGTCCACGGACGAGCCGGGCGGCGTGCCGGAGCTTTTGAGGCAGCAGCTGCAGACGGCGGAGATCCGCACCGTGCATCGGCTGGACCGGGTGGTCGGCGGGCTGATGCTGCTGGCGCGAAGCGCCGAGGCTGCCTCCGCACTCAGCCGCCAGATCCGGGACGGGGACTTCGACAAGCGCTATCTCGCCGTCGTGCACGGCGAAACGCCGGAGCGGGGCGAGCTGCGCGACCTGCTGCTGCGCAACAAGGCCGAGCGCAAGACCTACGTGGTCGCCGAGCCCGCCAAGGGCGTGCAGGAGGCCGTGCTGCGCTATGAGACCCTGGAACGCGCCGGGGGACTCAGCCTCGTTCGCATCGAGCTGCTCACCGGGCGCACCCACCAGATCCGCTGCCAGTTTTCCTCGCGCGGCTGGCCGCTCGTGGGCGACCGGAAGTACAGTCTCCTGGAGGACGGCTGCGACATCGCCCTCTGGTCGCATGCGCTGTCTTTCCGCCACCCGGCAAGCGGCGAAGCGCTTCGTTTTTCCGCCCCGCCGCCGGCGCAGCGGCCCTGGACGGCCTTTTCCGCCATAAGTAAATAAGTTTTTAACAATCGACGGATGGCGTTGAAAAGCGCGATCCGCTCGTGTATAATAGCCCACAGTACGTTTGACGCTGTGAGAGGCGAGAGTATGACAACGATCAAATTCATCCTGGTGGCGCTGGCGGGCTATCTGCTCGGCTCCATCAATTTTTCCATCTGGCTGTCCCGCCTGCTCGGCAAGGACATCCGCCGCTCCGGCAGCGGAAACGCCGGCGCGACCAACATGGCGCGCACCTTCGGCTGGGGCCCCGGCGTGGCGACGCTGGCGGGCGATATGATCAAGGCGGCGCTGGCCATGCTGATCGGCTATCTCATGCTGGGCGGCGGCCTGCACGATCCCGGCCCCTTTGGCGACTGGGGGCTGATGACCGGCGGCATGGCCGTGATGCTCGGCCACTGCTTCCCCTTCATGCACGATTTCCGCGGCGGCAAGGGCGTGGCGGTCGGCGGGATCACCTCGCTGATGGTGGACTGGCGCGTCGGCTGCGCGGTGTTCGGCTCCTTCATCCTCTTCGCGCTGCTGAGCAAGAAGGTCTCGCTGGGCTCCATCTGCGGCGCGATCGCCATCACCGTGGCGGCGCTGCTGCTGCACGTGAGCACCCCGCGGCTTCTGCTTTCGATCTTCGCGATGTGCCTCGTGATCTATCAGCACCGCGAGAACATCAAGCGGCTTCTCAAGGGCACGGAACCGGACTTCCGGGCCAAAACCAAGTGAATCAAAAAGATCCCCGAGCATTTCGCTCGGGGATCTTTTTTGCATTTTACCAGGGCCTGTCGCCCGTGCGGGAAAACCAGACCGGCTCATCCTCCGGCAGGCAGGGGACGCTGACGCGGCGGCCGCCGGGGAGGCTTTCGCCCTCGCCGCGCAGCTGCCAGCCGCTTTCACTGTCCGGCAGCAGCACGCTGACCGATTCCGCGCCCTTGTCGAAGACCGGGCAGGCGAGGATCTTCTCTCCGCAGAAGAAGCAGTCGCTCTCGGGATCATAGCCAGGCTGCCGGAGAAAGACCGGGACGATCAGCGGCTCATGCGTGCGCAGGCAGCGCTGATGCTCCGTGTACAGATACGGTGCGAGCTTCTCGCGCAGCGCGAAGAGCCGGCGCACCGCGTCCATGCGCCCGGGGTAGAGCCAGGGCATGGTGGGCTCGGCCTCCGGCTTCCATGAGTGCAGCACGAAGCGCGGCGTGAACAGGCCGTATTGCAGCCAGCGCAGGAACAGCTCCTCCTCCGGCTGCGGCCCGGCAAAGCCGCCGATATCCGCGCCGAAGAACTGAAAGCCGCTCAGCGCCATCGTCATCGCCTGGAAGTGGTTATAGCGCAGATCGGCAAAATCCGTCAGATTGTCCCCGGTCCAGGTGCTGGCGACGCGCTGCGTCCCGGCGATCGCGCAGCGGGAGACGTTGAAGGGCTCCCTCGTGCCCGCCTCCAGGCAGGCCTCGCGGCTGGCGCGGGCCATCAGATAGGAAAACAGCGGGCGGATGCGCCGCGCAGGGATTTCATGCCCGAAGCCCTCGGCCAGCACCGCGCTGTCCCAGACGTCGTATTCGTTGTTGTCGTTCCAGATGTCGGTATAGCCGCGCTCAACGAGCGTTTCGCGCACGCAGCGCTTCCAGAAGGCGTAAGCCCCGGGATTGGTAAAGTCCAGATAGCTCGCCATGCCGCCCCAGAAGGGGAAGAGGGCGGGGCTGCCGTCAGCGTAATGCAGAAAAAAGCCCTGCCGCGCGATCTCACCGTAGAGCGGGTGCTCTGTCAGAAAGGCGGGCTTGACGTTCGGGATCAGCGCCATGCCGTGGGCGCGAAAATGCGCGGCCAGCCCCTCCGGTGAGGGGATCTTGTCCTCGTTCCAGTGAAACACGCAGCGGCGCTCGCCGATCTGGGTATAGCCGCTGGAGAGATAAAAGCCGCGCGCGGGGATGCCCTCCGCTTCGCAGCGCTCGACAAAGCCGCGAAGCTGTCGGTCGGCGTCCGGCGCGTCGGTATAGGCCATGGTGCTGCCGCAGTAATGGAAGGCCCAGTCCGGCACGGGAGCCGCGCCCCCGCAGAGAGCGGTAAAGCGCCGCACGATCTCCATCGGCGTGCCGAGGATCAGGTAGAAGACCAGGTTCTCCTCCTCCAGCCGGACGGAGTTGAAGGGCTCAAAGTAATTGTCGTGCTCCTCGCCGAAGTTCAAGCGCCCGTTGGCATAGCTGTCGTAATACAGGCCGTAGGCACCGGCGGCGTGCTCGCAGATATAGAAGGGGAGCTGCTTGTACAGCGGATCGGAGGAGGCGGCGCGAAAGCCCATCGAATCGCCCGCGCCAAGGGTAAAGCTCCGCCCGGATTTGTTCACCGGGCCGCATTTGTCGCCCAGACCGTAAATGCGCTGATCCGTCTCCCGGCGGGTATAGTGCGCGGCGCCGTCGCCCAGCTCGCCGCAGAAATTGTAGGCCAGGCCGCTGCGGTCCTGGTACAGGATCCCGTGCTCATTGCGCGCCGTGATGCGGAAGTTTTTCAGCTCCACGGAGAAGTCTACGCCGTCGATCGAAAAGCGAAGAACGCCATCTTCCTCGCGCACGGCGGGCGCGAGGCATTGAAAACCATCCAGCGAGAGCTTATCCCGCCCCTCGAGCGGGCCGTCGCCGCCGCCGGGGCACACGCTCCAGGTCGGAAGGAGAGGGAGACCGTCACGCAGCACGGCCACGCGCAGCATGTGCTCCAGAAAATCCAGCCGCGCGGTCACTCCGTCCGCCGCGTACACGCGCGTGGAGGCCGTCGCCGTCTTCAGAACGAAGCGGTGGTCGAATTTCATGCCTTCGGCTCTCCTTTCGTCAGCATGTTGCGGGTGAGCTTTGCATAGTTTGCGTGTCCCATGGCCGTGCCGCGCGGCGCGATGCGAAGCACGCGCGTGCGGCGCTGTTCGCAGGACTTCCAGAGCGGCAGACCGGGTCCGTTCGGATCGCCGCTGCGGGCGAAGTTGGCGAGGTACGCGACCATCTGCGCGGAGGCCTCCCGGTCGCGCGCCCCATAGGGCCGCCAGCTGCCTTCGAGCGTGCCGAACACGTAGCGCAGGTCGCTGGAATGGAAGGCGGCGTTGGCGTCGCCGGGCGCGTCCAGGTCGAAATAGTAGAGATAAGCGCCGGTCTCACGGGCAAAGCGGCTGCCGATGTGCGCCATGACGGGCGCGTACATGTCCGCGTTGGTAAAGCCCACCAGATAGTCGATCGCCAGCGGATGGGGATACAGCTCGTCCACCGGCGCGGGGATCAGCCGCCCATCGACGACCGGCATTGTGTGATACAGGCCGTCCTTGCGCCGCTCCTTCATCGCTTCCATCGCGTCAAAGAGCGTGTCGAGGGAGACCGTTTTCAACTCGTCGAGACTGCGGCAGCCCGCCGCCTGGATGTATTCTTCCCAGTAGGCGCGGGTATCCTCCGCCCGGCGCGGCAGCGCGAAGCGCGGGAAAAGCCCGGCCCCGGACATCATAGCCGCCCGGAGGAAAAGCCCGGCGTTGTCCGGGTTCAGGCAGAGGTACTGGATCGAGATTGCCCCGGCGCTCTGGCCGAGCAGCGTGAGATTGTCCGCGTCGCCGCCGAAATCGCCGATATGCGCGCGCACCCAGCGGATGGCCGTCAGCTGGTCGTCCAGCCCGAAGTTGCCGTCACGCCCATAGCGCGCCTGAATGTCCGCGTGCGTCAGATAGCCCAGCGGGCCGACGCGGTAGTTGGCGAAGACCGACACGATCCCGTGCCGGGCCAGCGCCGCGCCGTCAAAGGGATCCTCGGCATTGAGCCCGGAATCGAAGCCGCCGCCGTGGAAAAAGAGGATGACCGGGCAGCCCTGCGCCTGCTTCGGCGTGAAGATGTTCAGGTTGAGGCAGTCCTCGCTGTAATGAAATTCACAGCCCTCGCGGTACTCCTTCTTGTAAAACAGGCGGGTCGGATTCTCCAGATGCTCGTGCCAGGCACGGTTCTGGGGACAGCCCGGCCCGGGCTGCGTCGCGTCCAGCACGCCCTCCCAGGCATCCGCCATGGCGGCGTATTCAAAGCGCCCGGCGTGCGCGTAGGGGACGCCGAGAAATTCCAGGCAGTCCTCCCGCTCGTTCCCGGTCAGCGTCCTGCAGGCGCAGGAGCGCGTGCAGGGGCCGAGGATCGTTTTCTTCAGCATGGTGTGTCCTTTCTTTCATGAAAGACGGCTGCACGCCCCGGGGGGCGTGCAGCCTTTTTCTTCGCAAGAAGCCTCAAACAGCGCCGCGCTCGGCTTTGCTGCCGAACTGCATGGCCTCCATGATCTCATAGCGGTATCTCTGCAGGTGCTTTTTCATCTTCAGCGCCTCTTCGATGGGCAGCTCCACCAGGTCGCCCTCCTGCGTGCCGATGATGCAGTTGCCGCGCCCCTCGGCAAAGGCCTTGACGGCGTAGTAGCCCATGCGGGTCGCGGTCTCGCGGTCGCGCGCGTGCGGCGAGCCGCCGCGCTGGATATGGCCGAGAACGGTCACGCGCGGATCCAGGCCCAGCGCCTCGTGGATCTGATGGCCGATGTCCACGGCGCTGCCCACGCCCTCGGCCACAACGATCATGAAGTGCGTATTGCCGGCCAGGCGGGACTCGCGGATGCGCTCGACCACGTCGTGCTGGAAGTCCAGCTCGTGCTCGGGGACCAAAACGGCGGTGGCGCCGACGGCGATGCCGACGTACAGCGCGAGAAAGCCGGCGTTGCGGCCCATGACCTCGACCACGGAGCAGCGCTCGTGGGACTGCATGGTGTC
>CAMNOV010000028.1 GCA_946547105.1 uncultured Clostridia bacterium
TCACCTATCAGGGCGACGGCGACCTGGCCTCCATCGGCACCGCCGAGATCGTCCATGCCGCCCACCGCGGCGAGAAGATCACCACGATCTTCATCAACAACGCCATCTACGGCATGACCGGCGGACAGATGGCCCCGACCTCCCTGGTCGGTCAGAAGACCACCACCAGCCCCCTCGGCCGCGACAAGGAGCACTGCGGCGAGCCCATCCGCATTGCGGAGATGCTGGCCACCATCAACGGCTCGGCCTTCATCGCCCGTACGGCGCTCAACAGCACCGCCAACCTCGTCAAGACCAAGGCCGCCATCAAGAAGGCCTTCCAGGCGCAGCTGGACGGCAAGGGCTTCTCGCTGGTCGAGGTCCTCTCCCCCTGCCCCACCAACTGGGGCAAGTCTCCGGCCGAGGCCATGGACTGGATCAACGACGCAATGATCCCGTACTATCCTCTGGGCATCATGAAGGAGGTATAAGTCATGGTCGAGAAAAACATTTTTGCAGGCTTTGGCGGACAGGGCGTTCTGCTGATGGGTCAGCTGCTGGCAGCCGCGGGCATGATGGAAGGCAAGCACACCACCTGGGTGCCCTCCTACGGTCCCGAAATGCGCGGCGGCACGGCCAACTGCAGCGTCATGCTCTCCGATGAGGAGATCGACAGCCCGCTGATCACCCGTCCCACCTCTCTGATCGTTATGAACCGTCCGTCCCTGGAAAAGTTTGAGGACAAGGTTGTCCCCGGCGGCTCCATCTTCGTCAACAGCTCCATGATCGACGTTAAGGTCAAGCGTGAGGACGTGAACGCCTACTACGTTCCCTGCAACGAACTGGCCGCCGAGCTCGGCAACAACAAGGTCGCCAACATGATCATGCTCGGCGCTTACCTCGGCAAGTCCAAGTGCGTGGACGTGGAGACCGTGCTGGACGCGCTGCTCGAAAAGCTCGGCCAGAAGAAGGCCAAGCTCATCCCGCTCAACCGCGAGGCTCTGCTGCGCGGCGCCGCCTGCATCGAGTAATCACAGCAAAAAAGGCTTTTCTGCGCCTCAATAAGCACAGAAAAGCCTTTTTTCAAAAACGAGTATTCAATCAACATCGATGGAAAACGCCCGCATGGTGTTGATCATATGCAGGTGCATCGCCGCTTTGGCTCCTTCGGGAAACCGCTCTCTGAGATACTGCATCAGCAGCCTGTGATCGCGCAGCGTCTGCTCCGCCACCTGAGGCGACTGATTGGCCAGGATAATGCCCTGATGGATGGCCCGGTTGAATACCGGCAGCAGCGAGGTAATGAAGGGGTTGTGCGTGGCTGATGCGATGGAGTTGTGGAATTTCTGCTCGTATTCGTCCCACTGGGGATCGCGCCGGCGGATCATCTGCTCGTCCATCTCGCCGTAGCGGAAGATCGTCTCCAGCTCCTCGTCGCTCGCGCGCAGGCAGGCGTAATAGGCGGCCTGCGGCTCGAACATCAGGCGCATCTCGTAGAGATCCTTGACATTGACGTTGGTGTTCTGGATCTTCAGCACGTCATAATCGGCATGGATGCTCTGGCTGCGGGTGACGAAGGTGCCGATCCCGCGCCGCACCTCGACAAGACCGCGGGTCGCAAGAATCCGCAGCGCCTCGCGCAGCGTTGTACGGCTGACGCGGAGCTCCTCGGACAGCTCCAGCTCATTGGGCAGTTTATCCCCCGGCCGGTATTTCTGCTGGACGATCATTTCCGTGATGGAATCGGCAATGCGCACCGACAGGGCGTTGGTTCTGTATGACATGGGCTTCGCCTCCCGGAACAAATTATAGCGATTACAGTCAAGAAAAACAATATCAATTTGGAAAAGAGGGTTTTATCAGCATGGAGAATCTCAAAATCGAACTGACCCAGCATCCCAAGAAAAAGCCCGGCCCCGGCGATAAGCTCGGCTTCGGCTCGGTCTTTACCGACCACATGATGCTGATGGAGTACGACCGCGGCATCGGCTGGCACGACGCGCGCATCGTCCCCTTCGGGCCCATCACGCTGAGCCCTGCGAGCACCGTGCTGCACTATGCCCAGGAGACCTTTGAAGGCATGAAGGCCTACCGCAGCACCGACGGCCGCGTGCTGCTCTTCCGTCCCGAGGAAAACTTCAAGCGACTCAACCGCTCCAACGAACGTCTGTGCATCCCCGAGCTGGACGTGGATTTCTGCGTGGAAAGCCTGAAAGAGCTTGTCATGATCGACAAGGACTGGATCCCCGAGGCGGAAGGCGCTTCGCTGTATATCCGCCCCTTCATCATCGGCAACGAGTCCAAGCTGGGCGTCAAGGAAGCGGACAATTATATTTACTGCGTGCTGCTCAGCCCCAGCGGTGCCTATTATGAAAGCGGCCTGAAGCCCGTGCCCATCTACGTGGAGGAAGAATACGTCCGCGCCGTCCGCGGCGGTACCGGCTTTGCCAAGACTGGCGGCAACTACGCCTCCAGCATGCGCGCACAGACCATCGCCCACGAGAAGGGCTACTCCCAGGTTCTCTGGCTCGACGGTGTGGAAAAGAAGTACGTCGGCGAAGTCGGCGCGATGAACATCTTCTTCGTCATCGACGGCGAGGTCATCACCCCCGAGCTCGACGGCAGCATCCTGCCCGGCATCACCAGAAAGTCCATGATTGAGCTGCTGCGCCGCGACGGCTACACCGTCACCGAGCGTCAGATCGCCATCCAGGAAGTTGCCGACGCTTACGACGCGGGCAAGCTGGACGAGATGTTCGGCACCGGCACCGCCGCCGTCATCAGCCCGGTCGGCGAGCTGAAATGGGGCGACAAGATCATGAAGATCAACAACGGCGAGATCGGCCCGATCTCCGCCCATGCCTACAAGGAACTCACCGACATTCAGTGGGGCCGCGCCAAGGGTCCCGATGGCTGGTCCGTGGAGATCGGTCATATCTGATTGTCTGCTTTTCTCTTCCCTGCTCCTCCCGGGAGCAGGGTTTTTTATTTTCCCTCGCAGGCCTTTCTTGAGCACAGGCCTCCGCTGTGATATAATAGAAAAAACTGTCGGAAGGAATGTGAACCGGATGAAGAGAGTATTCAGTCTGCTGCTTGCGCTCATGATGCTTCTGTCCCTCGCCGCCTGCGGATCAAAGCCGGAGGAAGACGCGGAGGATGGACCTGCCGAGCGGCACGTCAGCCAAAGGAGCGAAGAGAAAAAGAGCGAAGCCCAAGCGACAGCGGAGCCGGCCGCGACCGAGCCGCCGCGCACGGAACGCGTTCCGGTCGATCTGTCGGAGATCCCGGATGAGGTCCTTCGTCTGCTCGGCGGTTTCGGCTGGTATGCGCGATCGGATGCTCAGACCTTCAGCGCAAGTGAAGAAGACGCGCTGCGGCTGATGCGCTGCGGCCCTGAGCTGATCGTGAATTTCGACGCCTATCCCGGGCCGAAGTCCAGCTATCTATCGCAGTCTGACCCGCGCGGGCGCTGGCAGTTCTGCGAGGTCTTCGACGCAGAGAAATTCGACGCGATCCTGAAAACGGTCTATCATTTCTCCGACGGCGCGATCCGCGCGATCCGGGAGAACGGCGAGAATGAAAGCGCCGGGTATTATTATCTCGACGGTCAGTATTACGTTGCCGAGATAGGCGTCGGCGGCGGAACGGTCTGTCGTCCGGTCTACGCCGAAAGCGACGGTGTGGATTTGTATCTGTACTATGCGGCCTACAACGGCGACGTGATGTTTTATCCTGCCGGCGTTCAGTATGCGGTCCTGTCAGAAGGAACGCTTGCCGAAGAACCGGTCTGGACGCTCAAATTCTGGAGCCGGGAGGCGCCTGTGATTGGGACTCCTGCCGCAGAGGAATCCTGCGCGGCCTGGATGGGCGACTGGGTGTTGGAGGAGGACGGCCTGTCCTCGATGCGGCTGTCTGATTTTGCAGACGGCAAGTTTCAGCTCTATGCCGGGTTTTTCCGCCTGATCGGCTTCGATGCAGAGGCACAGTTTATCAAAGGCGATGAACTGGCCGTCTTCTCCTGCAGCGACGGTTCCGAATTCCAGGGCTGGATGGAATTTGACGATGATTCTGTCACACTGCATGTTCTTCCCGCACCGAACGATTACGGTAAAACCAGCTTTGACGGCTTTTTTGACGACCGGGCTTTCCGTTTTGTCCGAGGTTCTGCCATAGCGGTCGACGAGGTGTTCACGATCTCACAGGAGGAGCTGGAGCAGGAGATCGAACGAATCCGGGCCGTCTATTACACCCCCGGCACTGACGACAGCAAAAAAGTGCTCTCCAACGGCACCGACGGCTGGGATTACAGCCGAGAATACTACTACCACAACGGGCGGCTGGTCTTCGCCTTCATCTATAACGGCACCGAGGAGCACCGCCTGTATTTCAAGGATCGGCATATGATCCGCTATATCGACGAAAACCATGCGGTGTTTGATTATGGCGCGCTCGATCCTTACCGCGATTGGGCAGAGCGCGCGCTGGAAGAGGCGGAACGCATTTTTGAGACAGATGCCGTCGATCCTTCGGCCTGGCTCGGAACCTGGATTTCGGACAGCGGCGAATGGATCAAGGTCACCGCGGCCGACGAGCAAGGCCTCAGCTTCGTTTTCCATCACTCCACCGAGCTCAGCACCGTCGACACAGAATACAAGCTGCCCTGGATGAGCGCCGATCGGCGCTCCGTTGCCGAGGACGAAAGCCTGATCCTGAGCGGCGGCTGGCGCTATGCTTTCTTCCTGGAGGACGGGATGATCCGCGTGACCTCCCGCTATCCGGACAAGCTCTTTTATCCCGAGACGTAAAAAAAGCCCCGCCGAACGGCGGGGCTGATCCATCCGATCATTTCTTTTTGAAGAACTTTGGGTCGTTTTCCCAGCCGCGGTCCAGCAGCCAGTAGCTGAGCGGATCCTCGTCGATGGGGTCGCCCTCCGGGATCTCCTCGTCGGGCTTGAGATTCCGCATTTTCAGGCGCGTCTCATAGGCGCGCAGATCCTTGACCGTGAAGGGCAGGCCGAGCTCCTCCGCGATCGGGAGCAGCACATACTCCGCCACGGATTCCCGGATCTCCAGGCTGCCGGGATAAGCGGCCTCTGCCTCCGCGACGCGCTGACGCAGCGTCTCATCCGCGCGGTAAAGCTCAAAAAAGCGTTCGGCGTTCTCTATCATTTCCGTCCCTGCCTTTCGTACTCATTACGACGGCATTATAACCCATCCACTATTCGCTTGTCAAATTCCTGCGTCTGCGCTTGACATCGATTTGATAACATTTTATAATTTTCTTATTCTACTGGAAAGGATCGAGGGCTATGGCAAAGATTCAGGGCGAGTCTAAACTGAGCTTCTGGGAGGCCACCGGCATCATCGTCGGTCACGGCGTGGGCGCGGGCATCCTGGCGGTACCGGCGCTCGCCGCGCGCAACAGCCTGCGTGAGATCCTGCTGATCCTGTGCTTTTGCTATCTGTTCAATCTGGTGCTGCATCTGATCATCGCAGAGCTGAGCTACAACAATGCCGGTGCCCAGTTCATCAGCTGCTTTGACCGTGAGCTCTTTTCCGGCAAATTCAAAAAAATCTTTACCTGGGCCGCCTTCGCGCTGCTCGGCCTGTCCGTGCTGATGAACGTCAGCAGCTTTCTGACGGGAGCCGCCAACGTCTTTAATGAATGGTTCGGCCTGAACAGCACGCTCGGCATGCTGCTGTTCTATGTTCTCGGCGCAGGCGTCGTCTTTTTCGGCATGAAGCTGGTCGGCATCTGCGAGAAATACGCCGTGGCTGCGATGGTGCTGGTCATGGGCCTGCTCTTTGTCTTTACTCTGACCGGCGAGACCCAGCCGCTGCCTGTCGCTTTCGGCGGCGGCAAAAACGCGCTGGCGCTGCTGAGCGTGATCTCCTTCTCGCTCTCGGCCGTCATGTCCACACCGCAGGTCGTCAAGGGCCTGGAGGGCGACATCAGTCGCATCCGGCTTTCTATCGCTGCCGGTCTGGCGCTCAACGCGGCGCTGATCCTGTTGGTCACGATCACCACACTCCTCGGCGTCGGCGCGCCCAATGTGACTGAGCGCGGCGCCCTCGTCGATCTGTCCGCGCGGCTGGGCGGCTGGATCAGTATTGTGGGCTATGTGTTCTCCCTGCTGGCGCTGGCTACGTCCTTCTGGGCAAACACGCTGAATCTTCGCGATATCGTCCATGAGCAGACCAAATGGAATAAAAACCTCAGCTGGCTCTGCGCTTCGCTCCCCTGCCTGGCGCTGGCGCTGCTGAGCAGCCTAAGCTTTGTAAAATTCACGATGTTTGCCAGCGCGATCCAGGTCGTCACCGGGCTCGGCATCATCCTGGCCTATCATTTGTCGCGCAAGCGCGTGGGAAAAGCGGAGATCGTCGGCCGTTTCGGCACGCTGCCCTTCCAGATCCTCGTTTTCGTCTGCACGATGCTGGCCACGCTTGGCTCCTTTATGAGTTGACGCGATGAAAAAGCTGCTTCTTTTGCCGGCCGCCCTTGGCTGCGCCGCCACTGTCTTTACCGGCGAGCTTTACCGGTATACCTTCCGCCGGGAGGGATCGCTGCTGCTGGCCCGTTTCCTGGATAAAAAAGGCCATGAGGACGCCTATTACATCCGCCGTGACAGCGCGGCGGCAGCTCTGCGGGGCCGTCCGCGGGAAAAGCTGCAGATCCGCTCCGAACGCGGCGAAAAACTGACTGGCTACTATTATCCCGGCAGCGGCGAGAAAAAACGCATCGCCTTCATCATCCACGGCTACCGTTCCGAGCATGCGGAGACCGCCGGGTTGTACTATGACTATTACGCAAGGCACGGCTTCGATCTCTTCTGCTGCGACCACACGGCGCACGGTGAGAGCGATGGGGTGCAGATCGGTTTCGACGTTTTTGAGACGGAAGATTGCCTGCGCTGGATCGACGAGCTGATCCGCCGCTTCGGCAATGACGTGCAGATCGTGCTGCACGGCTTCTCCATGGGCTCGGCCACCGTGATGCGCATGAGCAGCCGCTGCCCCGGTCAGGTCAAATTTCTGGTGGCAGACTGCGGTTATGCCAGCGGCGAGGAGCAGCTGAAAGCTTCGCTCGGACCGATGTATGCGCCGATGCGGCTTCTGAACCGCATGATTGCAGGCTATGACCTGCGCGATACGGACGTACGGCCAAGTCTGAGCCGCTCCAGTCTGCCTATCCTTTTCGTACACGGGAAAAAGGATAAATCCGTCCCCTTCTCCAACGCAGAGACTTTGTATGCTTTCTATACCGGCCCGAAAGACCGCTTCTTTGTGGACGAGGCACGCCATGTGGAGAGCATGTATATCGATCCCAAGGGATATGCGGATCACCTGAACGCCTTTATCTCAAACTATATTTCATGAAAGCGGGGAAATGCATCATGTGGAAATGCAGTGCCTGTCAGAATGAAAACAAGGACGAATACCGCTTTTGCCTCAGCTGCGGCAACCCGAAGCCCAGCGGGACGGGAAAGCAGAAGGCCGCCGCGGTCCCGAAACCGAAGGCAAACAAGACCGAGCCTGACAAAAAGGGCAAGGTCAGCGCGATGACGATCCTGCTGTTGGTCCTTTCCCTGCTTCTGATCGTCGCCATCGTCGCGATCATCATTGTCTTTCCCAAGCTGAGCGGACGCAGTTCCGGCGATGATGAGGAACAGTGGCAGGAGGAGAGCAGCCAGCGGCACAGCAGCGGCAAAAGCTCGGCGGATTCCTCCGATTGGGGCGGCACGAGCAGCTTTGTCTTCGGCGGTGATACCGATCCTTCGGCGCCGGCTGTGCCCTCGCCCTCCGGATCCGCCGCGCCCGGCGAAACAGATCCCACCGCAGCTCCCCTTCCGATCGAAACGCCCGCGCCGACTCCCTCTCCCACGCCCGCGCCCGTCAGCGAATACCTGCTTCCCGAAAGCAACAGCCGCTATCTGACGGAGGCCGATCTGAGCAATCTGACCTGGGAGCAGTGCTGTCTGGCTCGAAACGAGATCTTTGCCCGCCACGGAAGACAGTTCCTGACGACCGAGATCGCCAATTATTTCAACAGCAAATCCTGGTACCGCGGAACGATCGCCCCCGCAAACTTCAGCGAAACGGTCCTCAATGAATACGAGAGGGCCAACGTAAACTTTATCAGTCAATATGAGTCCGCTCATTGGGGAGGTTCCTACTATTGAAGCTGCCCGAAATCAGCCGGGCGACGCTGAGGCGATGGCTCGCCGTACTGCTCGCCCTCCTTCTCACGCTGGCGCTGCTGGTGCTGATCCCGCTTTTGACGCATCGGGAGCCGAAGCAGGAGCGCAGGATCACAGAGCGTCCTTCGCAGGCCAGCGCCGCGCCGGTAACGACGCCCGCACCGGTGCAGCATGAGATGCCGGATCCCACGCTGCCGGAGGAAAACGAGGAGCTGAAGGCTCTTCTGAACACTTTTGTCGAAAAGCATCCCGGCCAATGGGATATCTATGTCTACAATCTGACCTATGGTGAATTTGCCGGCTGCTCCACGCAGGAGGACACACCAATGGTGGCGGCCAGCCTGATCAAGCTGTTTATCATGGGCGCATCCTTCCAGCAGTTCAAGGACGGAAAGCTTCCCTATGACGAGACCTGGCCCAGCATCAAAAAAATGATCGTGACCAGCGATAATTTCTGCGCCAACTGGCTGACGATCCGTCTGGGCGAGGGGCAGGAAGCCCCCGGGCTGGAGGCCGTCACCGCCTACGCCCAGTCGCTTGGATGCAAAAACACCAGCATGAACCGAACCATGCTGGACACCACCAGCGGCCTGGAAAATTACACGACGGCCGAGGAAGTGGCTCTTCTGTTCCGCTTGCTGTACCGCTATGAGCTGGTCTCCCCGGAGTATTCCGCGGACATGCTCAGTTATCTCAAGGCGCAGACCATCAACGACCGCATCCCCGCCGGGCTTCCCGCCGGAACGGTCTGTGCGCACAAGACGGGCGATCTGCAGAATAAATGCTGCGCCGACGCCGGACTGATCTTCTCTCCCGGTGCGGACTACATCCTCTCCGTGATCAACAATAACTCCGCCGACGACAAAGAGGCCGCGGCGGCGATCGTTGAACTGTCCGCACAGCTCTATCAGTTTTTCAATCCGCCTGCAGAAACAGCCGTGCCGGATGCATCCTCCTCAACATAAAGCGACAGCCGGGATCAATTTCCCGGCTGTCGTTTCATTTGATTCAATTCGTTTGAACTTCTCTCTTTTCTTTTTTCTGTTTACATGCTACAATTATTTGAAGGTGTTTCCACGCTCGTCGTATACATATCCGATTTCGGCCATACGGCTGGTGATCTCGGCCCGGTCAAGGGATAACTCTTCGCACAGCTCGTCCAGGCGACATCCATCGTCACGAAGTCTGGTATTGATGTAACTGAGCAGAATAAAGGGATCCTGCGGCAGCATATGATCTCCACGCTTTCTGTTTGATTTTGTTTGATTATAACACATGCGGGCCGTTTCCGCAAGACGGCGGCCCATTTGCGTGAAAGGCGGCGTCCGATGGACAGCTATCTCCGGCATCAAAAGATCTGGCGGATCCTGTACGCGCTCGTCAACCGCTGGATCTGCCGAAAATTCAATATGAAGCATGAAGATCTGGCGATCGACGGCCCGGTGCTGCTGATCCCCAATCACGTCAGCGCCTGGGATCCGCTGCTGGTGGCCATGAGTCTGAAACACAAGCAGGTGTATTACGTTGCCAGCGAGCATATTTTCCGTCTCGGACCGGTGACGAAGCTCCTCAACTGGCTTGTCGCGCCGATCCCGCGGCGAAAAGCCTCCAGCGGAGCGGATACCGTCAAGGCCTGCCTGCGGCATCTGCGCGAAGGTCATTCCGTCTGCCTCTTTGCCGAAGGCGAACAGAGCTGGGACGGTCTGACGCAGCCGATCTTTCCCGCGACAGGGAAGCTTGCGCGCAGCTCTGGCGCAACGCTGGTGACCTACCGGATCGAGGGCGGCTATCTCAGTCTGCCCCGCTGGGGAAAAGGCGTTCGCCGCGGCAGCGTCTACGGGCACCCGGTGCATATTTATCCTCCCGAGCAGCTCAAGGGCATGAGCCCGGCGGAAATCAACGAGGCCATCCAGCGCGATATCTCCGAAAACGCCTGGGAGCGGCAGCGGATCACGCCCGTTCCCTATCGCGGCAGACATCGGGCCGAGGGACTGGAAAAAGCGCTGTATCTCTGCCCGCGCTGCCATCAGATCGGCACGCTGCGGACGAAGGACGACAGGCTGTACTGCTCCTGCGGTCTGACGCTGCGCTATGCGGAAACCGGCTTTTTTGAACCGGCGGAGCCTTTTGAAACCATCGCCGACTGGGACGCCTGGCAGCGCCGGGCGCTTCGGAGCATGGACAAGCCCGTCGGAGAGCTGTTATTCAGCGATGAAGGCATGACGCTCAGCCGGATCGGCGCCGGGCACGAGGAAGAGCCGCTCGGAACGGCTGACCTGCGGCAATATGCCGACCGTCTCTGCTGCGGGGAATATACGTTCCTGCTTGCGGAAATCAGCAGCATGGCCATGGTGCAGGCCAATCTCCTGCTGCTAAGCGATCGGGACAGCTATTATCAGATCCGCGCGGAAAAAGGCGCGAATCTCCGCAAATATCTGGAATTGTGGAAGGAGAAATGATATGGATTATTCGGCTGCCAATCAGGAACTGTGGAGCTTTATTATCCAGCTCGGGCTGATCGCCGGCGCGATTTTGCTGGCGCAGCTGCTGCGGCAGAAGGTCTCGCTGATCCGCAAAAGCCTGATGCCGGTCGCGGTGCTTGCCGGTTTTCTGCTGCTGATCGCCAAATATCTGGGTCTGGTCCACCCGGATGAGCAGATCCTGGAAATGCTCGTTTATCACGGGATCGCACTCGGCTTTATTGCGATGAGCCTGCGCGTGCCCGCCGAAAAGAAAAGCTCCGGCGGCGACCTGACGGGGCTCAAATCCGGCGCGGTCATCGTCAGTACCTATCTGATCCAGGGCATCACCGGGCTTTTGATCTCGCTCTTTTTGGCCTATACCTTCATGCCTGGTCTGTTCAAGGCGGCAGGTCTCCTGCTGCCGATGGGCTATGGCCAGGGGCCTGGGCAGGCCAACAATATCGGCTCGAGCTACGAAGCGCTCGGCTTTACCGGCGGCCGCAGCTTCGGCCTGTCGATCGCGGCGGCTGGATATCTGGTCGCCTGCATCGTCGGCGTTGTGATCCTGAATATTCTGTCTCGCCGCGGGAAGCTGGGCACAGCCCGGCGCTCTGAGTCGGAGGATCCCGGCGTTGACTTTTTCCAGAGCAAAGATGAGATCCCCGTCTCCGACTCGATCGACAAGCTGTCGGTGCAGATCGCGATGGTCGTGCTGGTCTATCTTGTCACCTATCTCGCCGCCTGGGGCATCACCTCCGGCATCGCCGCCTTATCCGCCGGTCTGGCCGGGACGGTGAACACCCTGATCTGGGGCTTTAACTTCATCATCGGCTCTGCGCTGGCGATCCTGGTGCGCGTGCTGCTGGAGAAAGCGAAAAAGGCCGGCTTGATCCGCCGCCAGTATCAGAACAATTACCTTCTCAACCGCATCTCCGGTTTCTTCTTCGATATCATGATCGTTGCCGGCATCGCTTCCATCCGTCTGGAGGATATCCGCGGACTGTGGCTGCTGTTCGTTCTGATGGCTGTCGGGGGCGCCGTCGTCACCTGGCTGCACCTGCGCTTTGTGTGCAAAAACGTATACCGGGACTATTATTACGAAGGTCTGATCTCCATGTATGGCATGCTGACCGGAACGATCAGCTCCGGCGTGCTGCTGCTGCGTGAGATCGACCCGGATCTCTCCACGCCCGCCGCCAACAATCTTATTACCGGAAGCAGCTTCGGCATCATTCTCGGCGCGCCGATCCTGGTGTTGGTCGGTCTTGCACCGAAATCCGATCTGCTGTGCTGGATCACGCTGGGGCTTGTCGCTGTTTATAACGTGCTGCTTCTGCTGCTGATCTTCAAGGTGAAGAAAAAAGCAAAATGATCCCTGTGCTTCTCCCCTGTTTTTCATAAATCCGATCGTTCGGATATGATATGATACGCCCGCTGCCGAAACCCGGCGGCGGGCGTTTTGTTATACTTTTTCCGAAATTGGACCATAATCCTGATATCCAATTCTTCGGAGGCAAGGCATGTCCTTTGTCCGTAATCTGATTCTTTCCCTGCGGCGGTATCGCTTTCTGCTGCGGCAGCTGGTGATGCGCGACTTCAAGGTGAAATACAAGCGCAGCGTGCTGGGTGTTGCCTGGAGCCTGCTGTATCCGCTGCTGACGATGAGCGTGCTGGCCCTGGTGTTTTCCAACGTGTTTCGCTTTTCGACGCCTGGGGTCAGCTATGTTGCCTATCTGCTGATCGGGCTGACCTGGTTCAATTATTTCAGTGAGGCAAGCAACCTCTGCATGAGCACCATTGTTGCCAATTTTCCGCTGATCAGCAAGGTCTATGTGCCAAAGTACATTTTCCCTCTGTCCAAATGTCTCTTTGTCGGGATCAATTTTCTGCTGACGCTGATCCCGCTGTATCTGGTCATCCTCCTGACCGGGACCGGGCTATGCTGGCAGCATCTGCTGCTGCCCTATTCCTTCCTGTGCCTGTTTCTGTTCACGCTGGGGATGGGCTTTTTCCTGGCGGCGGTGTCCGTTTTTCTGCGGGATATGTTTTATATCTACGGGATCGTTCTGTCCCTGTGGATGTATCTGACGCCGGTGATGTATGATATTGAGATCATTTCGAATCAAACGCTGCGCTTTCTGATGTCTCTCAATCCGCTCTATCAGTTGATCCGCTTTGCACGCACGGTGATCCTGGCTCACGAAACGCCGAGCGCTGCCCAGTTTATCGGCTGTGCCGTGCCTGCGCTTGCGATGCTGACGGCCGGGGCATGGATCTTCAAAAAGAAGCAGGATCGATTTGTCTATTACATGTAGGTACGCATATGGAACTTCCGATGATCCGGGCACAGGGCCTG
Source organism: uncultured Clostridia bacterium (assembly GCA_946547105.1). Taxonomy (GTDB): domain Bacteria; phylum Bacillota; class Clostridia; order Oscillospirales; family Oscillospiraceae; genus Limivicinus. Next base: position 12,996 of record CAMNOV010000028.1, read on the forward strand.
GGGATGCAATTCAATCTGGGCCTCGAGAAGGGCTTTTCCCTCAAGCAGGGCTTTATCAACTGCTTCGATCCAAAGAAAAGAGCGGAATTCAAACATCATTCCGATTTCTGGGCGCTGCGTGACGTCAGCTTTTCCGTATCACGCGGAGAGGTCGTCGGCCTGGTCGGCTCAAACGGCGCAGGAAAATCGACGCTGCTCAAGCTCGTGGCCGGCGTGCTGAAGCCGAGCGCCGGTACGCTGACGGTACGCGGCAGCATCTGCCCGATGATCGAGCTCGGCGCGGGGATCGACATGGAGCTCACCGCGCGGGAAAACATCTATCTTAACGCTGCCGTGATGGGCTATTCCGAGCGCTTTATCCGCTCCAAATTTGATGAGATCGTCGATTTTTCCGAGCTGGAGGCTTTTCTCGACGTGCCGGTGCGCAATTTTTCCTCCGGCATGGTTGCACGCCTGGCCTTCTCGGTAGCTACGGTCGTGGAACCGGAAATCCTGATCGTAGACGAGATCCTCTCCGTCGGCGATCTGGCCTTTCAGGCCAAAAGCGAAGAGAAAATGCTGCAAATGATCGGCGGCGGCACGACCGTGCTCTATGTCTCCCACTCGACCGCCTCGATCCGATCGCTCTGCAGCCGTGTTATCTGGCTGGAGCACGGACGCATGCAGGCGATCGGCGAGGCGGACGAAATATGCAAGCTGTATGAAAGCCATGCGCTGCCCTCGCTTCGGCCCGGTGCAGCCATATGAGGATGCAAAGATGAAAACACTGTCTCTCGTTGTGCCGGTATATAACACAGAGGCTTACCTGCGCCGCTGTCTGGACTCCGTACTGTTGGAAGAGGTCGCTGCCGAGCTGGAAGTGATCGCCGTCAACGACGGCAGTACGGACGGCTCGCTGTCGATCCTCCGGGAATATCAGGCGCGCTATCCCGAGATGCTCATTCTCATCGACAAGGAAAACGGTGGACACGGCTCCGCCGTCAATGCCGGGCTTCAGGCTGCCTCCGGGCGATATTTCCGCGTGCTCGACAGCGACGACTGGTTCGATTCGCCGGGCTTTTTGCGCTATATGAAACTGCTTTCCTCCTGCGAAGAGGATTTGATCGTCACGCCCTACACACAGGAATATACCTGGTCCGGGACGGAGATCCGCCATGACTATCCCTGGCTGAAGAATGAACAGATCTATACCATGGACGGGATCGACTGGAGGGAAGACATGGATTATTTCTGTCTCGCCTCCTCCGCCTGGCGGACGCAGCTGCTGCGGGAATCCGGTCTGAGACTGTCGGAAAATTGCAGCTATGTCGATATGGAATACAACCTCTGGCCGATCCCCCTCGTCAATCGCTTCCGCTTCCTTGACATCCCGATCTATCGCTACTTTCTCGGGCGGCCGGAACAGAGCATGGATCCGGCGCTGATGCTGCGGCAGACGCCGATGCACCAGAAGGTGCTCTGCAGCCTGATTGAATATGTTGCCGGTCTTTCCGCAGATCTCAGCGCAGGGAAAAAGCAATATATGCAGCTTCTGATTTACCATATGCTTCACACGCACATCAGGCTGCTTTGTATTGAAAGCCTGGATCGACGCCGCGCTTTCCGGGAGATCCGTACGCTGGACGCCTGGATCAGGAGCCGTTCGCCGGAGATCTATGCGCTTGGCGAATGCATTCCCTCTCTGAAATTTAGCCGCAGACTCGGCTACCGGAATCTCCTGTTCCCGGGAAGGCGAGGCGCGAAACTGCTGGCGGAGCTGCTTTCACGGAGAGGAGCATCGCTGCCATGAAGCGGATCTTCGTCATCAGCTGGTTCTATCCGCCACTCAATTCCTCCGAGGCGGTGCTGACCGCAAAGCTGCTGAAATACTCTCAATTCAACTATGACGTTTTCACGCAGGGACGATCGGAGGCCTGGTCATACGGAAACGAAAGCGAGCTTCCGGGCTGTGAAAACCAGCGCCGCATCGAAGCGCAAAGCTGTGCGCCGAAGCCTTGGGCAGACGAAGCCGTCCGATATTTTTCCGCGCACCGGGAGGAATACGATATCGTCATGACCCGCTCGATGCCGCCGGAATGCCATCTGGCCGGATTGCGCATCAAAAAGCGTTTTCCAAGGATAAAATGGATCGCCTCTTTCGGCGATCCGATCCGTCGTAATCCATATGAGATCATCAGCGGGGAGCTTTGGAGTCCGTATTCCAACAGAAATCCGATCAACAAAAACCGCCGTCTGCTGTTTCGGCTGTCCCCGATCCGAGCCGCGCGAAACCTTTTGTGGACCGCAAGGCACGGCGGAGCTGTATGGCGAAGGCTGACGCTGTTGGCACTCGAATCGAATACGCTTCGGCTGGCTGACCGATTGATCTTCAACAACGACTCGCAGCTGCGTTATATGGCTGGCAGCAGCGATTGTACAGCGAAATCTGTGATCGTGCCTCACTGCTTTGATCCGGCGTTGTATCCAAAGCTCGCGTCAAATAGAGCAAAAGATAAGATCCGTTTTGTTTATCTCGGCCAGCTCAATGCCATCCGCACCGCGCAGCCGCTGCTGCAGGCCATTCGCGCGCTGAAAGACGAGATGCCCGATCTTCCGGACCGGGCGGAATTTCAGTTCATCGGCGAACTGCCCGACGCTGATCTGGCGACGATCCTGCGTTTGGAGATCATCGACACGGTGAAAGTAAGAAAACCGGTCGCCTATCTGCAGAGTCTGTCCGAAATGGCGAATGCGGACTGGCTTTTGCACATTGACGGAAATGTCGGCACAGTATCTGAAGAAAACATCTTTTTCGCCGGCAAGCTGGCCGATTATTTCGGCGCGAGAAAGCCGATCCTGGCCATGACCATGACAAAAGGCTCATCTGCCGACTGTCTGCGCCGCGCCGGCGCTCTGGTGCTCGGCTACAGCGTCAACGAGATCAAGCAGGCCTTGTACCAGATCCTTTACCGCGCCCGGCAGCCTCAGATGCATGAAGACTGTCTGCGCAGCTTTTCCGCAAAACAGTCTGCCGCGATTTTGGACGAACAGGTGGTGAAGCCGCTGCTTTGAGCGAACAATACGTCAAATATCTGATCGTCGGAGGCGGGATCAGCGGGCTCTGCGCCGCGCTGGCTCTCGCCCCCGACGCTTTGATCCTTGAAAAAGAGCAGGAGCCGGGCGGCTACTGCCGCAGCATCCGGCAAGACGGTTTTCTCTGGGACTATGCCGGGCACTTTTATCACTTCCGGACCGAGCCGGCGCGTCAGTTTTTCCTTTCTCAATTCAAAATCGGGGAACTTGCGCAAAAGGAAAAACACTGTCAGATCCTCTACAAAGGCGCAAGGATCGATTATCCCTTTCAAAGTCACATTCACCAGTTGGAGAAAAGCGAACTGATCGACTGTCTTTACGACCTGTTCCACCGTCCGGTCAAAGCGCAGTGCGGCAGCTTTCTGGAGCTGCTGGAGAGCAGTTACGGTCATGCTATCACGGACAAATTTTTGCGGCCATATAACGAAAAACTCTATGCCTGCGGTCTGAATACGCTCGATCCCGCGGCGATGGGACGCTTCTTCCCCGCCGCCGATCTGACGGAGATCATCGACAGCATGAAAGGATCCTCCGACAAATCCTATAACTGCCGTTTTCTTTATCCCAGGGACGGCTCGGGCGCGCTGATTGAAGCGCTTTGCCGAAAACTGCCCCCCGACTCGCTGCTGACCGGGCGGGAGATCATCGCTGTCGATGCAGACAGGAATACCGCGCTCGACAGTCAGGGCGATCGTTATCGATATGAAGTCCTCGTCAACACTTCCCCGCTCCGACAGTTCCTGGCGCTGCTTGAAGATCCGTCGCTGGAGCAAAAGGCAAAGGAGTTAAGCGCTAACAAGGTCCTCGTGCTGAACCTGGGGTTTCAGTGCAAAGCGCCGGACCGGGAAATTCATTGGCTCTACGTACCAGGCGCGGAGGCAAATTATTACCGCGTCGGTTTTTACGACAATGTGTTGGGTGGAAATCACGCGAGCCTCTATGTGGAGATCGGATTTCCGGAGAACGCGCGCATCGACCCGCAGCGAGAGTTGGAGCACAGCCTCCGAGCCCTGCGGGCGCAAAAGCTGATCCAGGAGGATAATCCTCTGCTTTCCAACTGCGCATTGGTGATGGACCCGGCCTACGTGCATCTGCGCCCGGGGACGAAAGAGCTTGTCGATGCGCTCAAAGCGACGCTGGCCGGGATGGATATTTACAGCATCGGCCGCTACGGCGGCTGGCGCTACTGTTCGATGGAGGACTGCATGCTTGAGGCATTCGCACTGGCCGAAAAACTGAAGGGCAGGTGCAGGAGATGAGCCATATCAAAGATATCGGTGAGACACAGGTTCTGCGGATCAAAGACCACAAGAAACGTGATCGTCAAATTTTATACACTGATCGGTAAATACGGCCTGCGCGGACTGCTCGTGAAAGTGCTGCGCCTACTCTGCGCGGAGCTTTGCGCACGCTTCCCGCTCTCCGTTCTGCTGCATCCGGGCTGCGTTCGGAAAGAGATCCGCCTTGCGCTGACCGGTGATTACAACAGAGTGATTTTGTGGCGCTCCGGCTTCGGCTTTCACGTCCCGCTCTATCAGCGGCCGCAGCAGATGGCCCGCGCGCTCGCGCAGCAGGGCTGTCTGATGCTGTATGAGTCCAATCCGCTGACGGATCGTGTAAGCAGCCTGGAGTCATTGGAAAAGAATCTGCTGCTTGTGAATATCAGGTCGCTCTTGTTCAGACGATCGTTGCTGTCAGAACTCGACCGGGTAAAAAAGCCGAAATATCTGCAGCTCTATTCCACCGACCGGGATTGCTCGCTGCGAGAGCTGAAATCTTTCGTCCGCCGCGGCTGGCGCGTCTTGTTTGAATACGTGGACGCGCTGAGCCCTGAAATTTCCGGCACGGCAAGGCTCCCGAAGGCAGTGGCGGTGAAATTTCTTTATGCCATGACGCATCCGGAGGTCACCGTTGTCGTGACGGCGGAGCGCCTGCGGCAGGACGTGATCCGGCGGCGCGGAACGCGAAATCTGATCGTTGCCGGAAACGGCGTGGACCTTGATTTCTTTCAGCATTGGGATCACTATGACTTTGAGCCCGAATTCAAGGCGATCCTGTCCAGAAGAAAGCCGATCGTCTGCTATTATGGCGCGCTGGCTTCTTGGATCGACTATGAGCTGCTGCGGATGATCGCAGCCTCCGGCAAATACAGCCTCGTACTGATCGGCGTCAGGTATGACGCATCGTTTGAGCAGAACATGCGCGGCGTCGAAGGCGTGGACTTTCTGGGGCCGCGGGACTATCGCGTGCTGAAATACTACGCCAAGGCGGCCGACGTACTGATTCTCCCTTTTCTGATCAATGAGATCACCCGTGCGACCAGCCCCGTCAAGCTTTTTGAATACATGGCGCTGCAAAAGCCGATCGTCAGCACTGATATCGACGAGTGCCGCCGTTACAAAAGCGTGCTGATCGGCACGTCGCATCAGAACTTTCTTTATCAGTTGGAGCGCGCCATGGAGCTTCGCGGCAACGTGGAATATCTCGCGCTGCTGGACGGTGAGGCGCGCGCAAACGACTGGAGCGCAAAAGCCAAGTCGGTAATCGACGGGTTGAAAAAGCAGGAAAAACTCCCGGGAGACTGATCTCCCGGGAGTTTTCTTCAATATACGGTTTTGATCTGATCGAGCGAGAGCTGATACTGACGACAGAAGCTGTCCAGATCCTCCTGCGTGCGGATCAGCATGATTTCCTGCATCCGACCGGTCTGCCGGTTTCGCATACATGCCACTTTTTCGCCGGTGCAGATACTGCTGCGGATGACCGGCTCATAGTCCTCCGGCGGATAGGCGGGCGGCGCGGGCGTTTTCTTTTTCCATCCGAACATGGCGGACACTCCCTTCGCTTGATCCTGTGTGTATTGTAGCACAGGATCAGACAGAGGGCAACCGGATTCAGCGCTTCTTCCGCTCCGTCCGCTCGGCGGGCGGCAGCTTTTCCGGATGCTCGATGCCGAAGGCGGGATACTGACCGGTGCTCAGCGGCGTTTCCACATAAGACAGGCGCTGCGGTGTTTCCGGTTTCTGCTCCTTTTCTTTTCTCTTCATACACTTCACCTCACAGGCAGTATGCATCAGAGAATGAAATTTATTCTTGCAAGCGGAAGAGAGTGCGCGTATACTTGGCTGAGAATTCACCCGGGAGGAAATCATGGCTGCCATTCGATCCTTTATCCGGCGCGAGCCGGTGCTGCTGATCGCGGCGCTCGCCGCGCTCGTCAGCTGCTTTTTTGTGCCGCCGGACGCAGACTATCTCGGTTATATGGATCTGCGCACCCTGGCGCTGCTCTACTGTCTGATGACGGTGGTCGCCGGGCTGCGGCAGGCGGGACTCTTTGCGCATCTGGCGCACAGTCTTTGTCAGAGGACGTCCAGCCTGCGCGCCTTGGCGCTGCTGCTGGTGCTGCTTTGCTTTTTCAGCTCCATGCTCATCACGAACGACGTAGCGCTGCTGACCTTCGTGCCCTTCGCCGTCGTCGTGCTCGGCATGGCCGACCGCAAAAAAGAACTGATCCATATCGTCGTGCTGCAGACCGTGGCCGCCAATCTCGGCAGCATGCTGACGCCGGTCGGCAACCCGCAGAACCTGTTTCTCTATTCCTTTTACGATCTCAGTCTGGGCGATTTTCTGCGCGTGACGCTGCCGGTCTGGCTGCTGTCGCTGCTGCTGATCGCCGCGGCCTGTCTGTTTTTTGACCGCAGCCGGATGGAGGTCTTTCTCGGCGAGGAGCCCGGGCTTGACCGGCGCAGGCTGATTCTGTACCTTGCGCTGTTCGTTTTGTGTCTGACGGTCGTGCTGCGGCTGATCTCCTGGCCGGTGATGCTGGCCGCGCTTTTGGCCGTACTGCTGATCTTTGACCGCAGGATCCTGCTGAAAGCGGATTTCATGCTTTTGCTGACCTTCGTGGCCTTTTTCATCTTTGCGGGGAATCTCGCCCGCATCGAGGCGGTCAGCGCGCTGCTGCGCAGACTTCTGGCCGGGCGGGAGTATCCGGTGACGCTGCTGACAAGCCAGATCATCAGCAATGTTCCGGCAGCGCTGCTGCTGTCCGGCTTTACCGACCAGAGCCGCGCGCTGCTGCTGGGCGTCAATATCGGCGGCCTCGGCACGCCGATCGCCAGCCTTGCCAGTCTCATCAGCATGAAGCTCTATTCCCATTCCGAGCACGCCCACACCGGGCGCTATCTGCTGGAGTTTTCCGCCGTGAACCTGCTTCTGCTGCTGATCCTTTCGATCGCGCAGCTGTTATTCTGAACAGGGATAAGAAAAAAGCACCTCAGATGAGGTGCTTTTTTTGATGATCAATAGAAGCGCTTGTTCTTGTTCTTGCGGGCGGCCTCGGATTTTTTGCGGCGCTTGACGCTGGGGCTCTGGTAATACTCCTTCTTTCTCAGGTCGGCCAGAACACCGGACTTCGCGCAGCTGCGCTTGAATCTCTTCAGAGCATTGTCCAGAGACTCATTCTCCTTGACGTAGATTTCAGACATTTATTTCCCTCCCTCCAAATACGCCTGCGGCGCTTTAAGGGCCACGAATTGGCTTTTAACGGGAGCATTATACCTTTATTTCCCGAATTTGTCAACCGTTACTTTGCCGGTTTCAGGATCAGATTGATCAGCTTGTTTTTGACGACGATCGTCTTGACAAGCTGCATGCCCTCCATCTGGCGCTTGATCTTTTCGTCGGCGCAGGCGGCGGCGAGCACCGTCTCATCGTCCGCGTCCGCCGCGACCTTGATCGTGGAGCGGAGCTTGCCGTTGACCTGCACGGCCATCTCGCGGATCGCATCCACAGTCTTGGCCTCGTCATACTTCGGCCAGGGCATCTGCATGGCCATCTTGCTGTATTTGGCGGCAAAGCCGGCCTGCTCCCACATCTCCTCGGCGATATGCGGCACGAAGGGACTGAGCATCAGGATCAGCTGTTCCAGGTCGCCGCGGCTGAGGCCCCTGGCATAGAAATCATTGACCAGGGCCATCATGGCTGCGATCGCCGTGTTCATCTTGAGGGTGTTGATGTCTTCGGTGACCTTCTTGATGGTCTTGTGCACGCTGCTCTCGTTGGCGGCGGAGATCTCGTCGCCGTCCTTGACCATATCGAGCAGGTTGAAGCAGCGGTCCAGGAAGCGCTTGGAGCCCTTGACGGCCTCATCGGACCAGGTAGCGGTCTTTTCAAAGTCGCCGATGAACATGATGTACAGGCGCATGGTGTCCGCACCGTAAGCCTTGACCACGTCGTCAGGGTTGACAACGTTGCCGAGGGACTTGGACATCTTCACGGAGGGGCGGGTCGCCTGGCTGCCGTATTTGGCAAGCAGGGCCTGCTTTTCCTCTTCGGTTTCGACATTGCCGATGTAGTGCGGGTTGCGGCCGAGGATCATGCCGTGGCTCGTGCGCTTGGCATAGGGCTCCTTGGTGTGAACGACGCCGATATCGTAGAGGAACTTGTGCCAGAAGCGGCTGTACAGGAGGTGGAGCGTCGTGTGCTCCATGCCGCCGTTGTACCAGTCCACCGGGCCCCAGT
>CAMNOV010000029.1 GCA_946547105.1 uncultured Clostridia bacterium
CCTTCATGGCGTCGTAACGGTCGTCGTCGGTGGCCTGGTCGCCGTTGGCGGGCTGATAGTACTTGTAGCTCAGGCCGTTGGCGGCAGCATAGAGCTTCACGCCGTCGAAGGTGCCCTGGTTGAAGGACTTGTCCTTCAGCTGGCCAACGTCGGTGACGAAAGCGATCTCATACTTGCCGTCTTCGGAGGTCATCTCGTCGGCGATGTCGTCGGCGGAGGCGGGAACTTCGGCAGGCTGCTCGGCAGGAGCCTCGGCGGGCTGCTCGGCAGGAGCCTCGGCGGGCTGCTCGGCGGCAGGCTGCTCGGCAGCGGGCTGCTCGGCGGGCTTCTCAGCGGCCGGAGCGGCCTGCTGACCGCAGGCGGCCAGAGCAAAGACCATGCACAGCGCGAGGATGAGTGCGAGAATCTTTTTCATGTTTTTTCCTCCATTAAATTTTTTCAAAGGCGTGTTTTATTACGCGCAGGATATTATACCATGCGCTTTGTGCGCAAATCAAGGCTAATCTTGCAAAAACCGGGGGAAATGGGGCCTTTATTTTTTGGCAGAATGAACAGCGGCGCTGATCAGAGCTGATCCATCTTCACCGCTGTATCCAGTGCGATCTCCATCGCGTCAAAACAAGACCGCAAGGTCACAGCGCTCGCGGTTTGCTCGCGCCGTCGACCGGCGGCCTTGTTTTTCCTTTCAAAAACAAAGCCTGCGCTTTGTTTTTGTGAGAGATTACAGCTTGTCCATCTTTACTGCCGTATCCAGCGCAATTTCCATCATCTGGGTGAAGGAGGTCTGGCGCTCTTCGGCGGGCAGGTTTTCCTCGGGGCGGTAGATGTGGTCGGAGATCGTGCACAGGCACAGCGCACGCTTGCCGGCGTAGGCGGCGTTGGTGTAGAGCGCGACGGACTCCATCTCAACGGCCAGCACGCCCATGCGCTTCCATTCGTCGTTCTTCGCGCAGCCCTCGGGGGTGTAGAAGGTGTCGGAGGCCAGCAGGTTGCCCACGCGGATCTCTACGCCGTGCTCCCGGCCGGCCTCGACGGCCTTGGACAGCAGGGTGAAGTCCGCGATCGGGGCGTAGGTGGCGGCCTCGCCCAGGCCGAAGTTCTTCACGTAGTTGGAGTTGGTGCAGGCGGCCTGCCCGGCCACCAGGTCGCGCAGCTTCAGATCGTCCTGCAGGGCGCCGGCGGAGCCGATGCGGATGATGTTTTCCACGTTGTAGAAGTTGAACAGCTCCCAGCTGTAGATGCCGATGGAGGGGATGCCCATGCCGGAGGCCATCACGGTCACGGGAACGCCCTTCCAGGTGCCGGTGTAGCCCTGCACGCCGCGGACATTGTTGACGAGGCGCGGCTCGGTCAGAAAGGTCTCGGCGATGAATTTTGCGCGCAGCGGATCGCCGGGCATCAGCACGGTCTTGGCGATGTCTTCGATTTTGGCGGAATTGTGGGGAGTCGGCATGGTGATTCCTCCTTGGAAATATAGTTATCCACATTATATAGAGGAGAAATGCAAAAGTCAAATTGAAACGGCGCGGGGACTGTGTTAGAATAGGAGCGAAAACAGAAAATGCGGGAGGAGACAGAGATGAGCAGCAGCGATATCATGATCATCGGCATTGCCGGCGGCACCGGCAGCGGCAAGACCACCATCACCCGTCGGCTGATCCAGAACTTCGGCGGCGAGGTGTCCGTCATCCACCACGACAACTACTACAAGGCGCACCACAACATGCCCTACGAGGAGCGCGCCAGGCTCAATTACGACCACCCCAACGCCTTCGACACTGATCTGCTGGTGCAGGCGCTCAAGGATCTCAAGCAGGGCAAGACCGTCACCTGCCCGGTCTACGACTACGCGATCCACGACCGCACGGACAAGACCGTCACCATCAAGCCCACGCGGGTCATCGTGGTCGAGGGCATCCTGATCTACGAAAACCGCGAGCTCTGCGACCAGATGGACATCAAGCTCTACGTCGATACCGACGCGGACGTGCGCATCCTGCGCCGCATCGTGCGCGACGTGCGCGACCGCGGCCGCAGCCTGGAGAGCGTCATCAACCAGTATCTGAACACGGTCAAGCCCATGCACGAGCAGTTCGTCGAGCCCAGCAAGCGCCGGGCCGACATCATCATCCCCGAGGGCGGGCACAACCGCGTCGCGCTCGAAATGGTGATGGAGCGCGTCAGAGCCCACCTTAACAACACGAAGGAGAATCCGCATGGCTAAGCTGTACTTCAAATACGGCGCGATGGGCTCGTCCAAATCCGCCCAGGCGCTGATCACGCAGTTCAACTACGAGGAGCTCGGCATGACGGTCTGGCTCATCAAGCCCAGCACCGACACCCGCGACGGCGCGGACATCATCCGCAGCCGCATCGGCCTTGCGCGCCACGCCGAGATTATCACGCCGGAGCAGAACATCATCGAGGCCTATCACGCCGCCGGCATGCACGACGTGATCATCGCCGACGAGGCGCAGTTCTTCACGCCCGAGCAGATCGACCAGCTGCGCGAGCTGGTGGACGACGAAGACCTGCCGGTGCTGTGCTTCGGCCTGCGCACCGACTTTCTGACCCATTTCTTCCCGGGCGCGCAGCGCCTGATGGAGCTGGCCGATTCGCTCACCGAGATCAAGACCGTCTGCGCCTGCGGCCGCAAGGCTACGGTCAACGCCCGCATCGACGGCAGCGGCCGTATCGTCACCGAGGGCGCGCAGGTGCTGCTCGGCGGCAACGACAGCTATGTGGCCATGTGCCACAAGTGCTGGAAAAAGAAGATCCGGGAGCAGCAGGGATGAAGGGGGAAGTCTACGAGCGCTGGGAGCGGAAGGAGCTCTTCGACTTTTTTTCCGGCGTGTCCGATCCCTTTTACAGTGTGAGCTTCCGCCTCGATGTGACGCGGCTGTACGACTTCTGCAAGGCGAACGGCCTGTCGTTTTACTGTGCGCTGGTCTGGCTGTCGACAAAGGCGATGAATGAAATTCCGGCCTTTTCCTACGCCCTGCGCGGCGGCAAGCTCGTGCGCATCAAGGAGCGCCGGCCGAGCTTTACCGATCTCCAAAAGGGCGAGGAGCGCTTTCACATCGTCACGATGGCCGCGGACGGGACGATGGAGGATTTCTGCCGCGCCGCCCGCGAGAAAAGCGCGGCGCAGACGGCCTTTATCGACATGAGCCAGGAGGGCGACGACCTGATCTTTCTCTCCTGCCTGCCCTGGCTGGACCTCACCGCGCTCACGAACGAGCGCGATTTTGACCCGGACGATGCGATCCCGCGCCTGGCCTGGGGCAAATACGTCCTGCGTGACGGGCGGCGCGAGCTCGGTTATTCGGTCGAGGTCAACCACCGCTTCATCGACGGACTGCATATCGGCCGCTTTGCCGAGCGCCTGCAGGCGCTGATCGAAGCGCTGTAAGAGAGGGAAAACACGATGGTCTCTCTTCTGCTTGCCGTCATTTATCTGGCTTTTATCGGCCTCGGCCTGCCGGACTCGCTGCTCGGCGCGGCCTGGCCGGTGATGCATGTGCAGCTCGCGGCGCCACTGTCCTTCGCGGGCGCGATCTCCATGATCATCTCCGGGGGAACCATCCTCTCCAGCCTCCTGTCCGACCGGCTGACCCGGCGCTTCGGGCCTGGGCCGGTGACGGCCGTCAGCACGGCGATGACCGCGGCGGCCCTGTTTGGCTTTTCCGCTTCGTCCTCCGTATGGATGCTCTGCCTCTGGGCGATCCCCTACGGCCTCGGCGCCGGCGCGATCGACGCTGCGCTCAACAATTACGTCGCGCTGCACTACAACTCGCGCCAGATGAGCTGGCTGCACTGCTTCTGGGGCCTCGGCGCCTCGATCAGTCCGTATATCATGGGCTTTTGCCTGACGGCCACGGGACGCTGGCAGACCGGCTATCGCACGGTGGGTGCGATCCAGATCGTGCTGACGGCGGCGCTCTTCCTGTCGCTGCCGCTCTGGCAGGGCAGGGAAAGGGCGCAGAAACCTGGCGCGGCGGACGGCCGGCCGCTGGGGCTGCGCGGTGCGCTGAAGCTCCGCGGCGTGCCGGAGATCCTGCTGGCCTTTTTCGCCTACTGCGGCGCGGAGACCAGTGCGGGTCTATGGGCCAGCAGCTATCTGGTGACGGCCCGTGGCGTCGATCCCGAGACGGCCGCGCGCTTTGCCTCCCTGTTTTATCTGGGCATCACCGCCGGGCGCTTTCTCAACGGCTTTGTCGCAGACAAAATGGGCGACCGTCGCATGATCCGTGTCGGCGCGGCGGTCATGGGAGCGGCTGCGCTGCTGATCCTGCTGCCGACGGAGGCGAGGACGCCGGCACTGGCGGGCCAGCTGCTCTTCGGCCTCGGCTGTGCGCCGGTCTATCCCTCCATCATCCACTCCACGCCCGCGCACTTCGGCAAGGAAAACTCGCAGGCGGTCATCGGCATCCAGATGGCCGGCGCCTATGTGGGCAGCACGCTGATGCCGACGCTGTTCGGCCTGCTGGCCAATGCGGTGTCCATCCGTCTGTATCCGCTCTGGCTGCTGCTGATGCTGGCGCTGCTGGCCGGCATGACGGAGCGGGTCAACCGCCTCTGTGAATCCAACTGAATTACCCGAAAGAGGTTTTATATATGAAAATTTTAATCGCCGGCGGCGGCAAGGTAGGCTTTTCCGTTGCGGAGACGCTCTCGGCCGAAGGGCACGACATCACCGTCATCGACCGCGACCCGGAGGTCATCGACCGCATTTCCAACACGCTGGACGTGATCTGCGTGCTGGGCGCCGCCACCAACCACGAGACCCTGCGCGAGGCGGGCGCGGCACAGGCGGATCTTCTGCTGGCTGCGACCGAGCAGGACGAGGTGAATATGGTCTGCGGCATTACCGCCCGCAAGCTTGGCACCCGCCACGTGGCGGCCCGCGTGCGCGACCCGGAGTACCTGCATCAGACGGGCTTTCTGCAGGACGCGTTGGGCCTGTCGCTGATCATCAATCCCGAATATGAATGTGCGCGCGAGATCTCCCGCATCCTGCGCTTCCCGAGCGCCTCTCGCGTGGACACCTTCTCCAAGGGCAGCGTTGAGATCGTCGAATACCGCGTGCCGGAGGGCAGCGGCCTGCACGGCATGAGCCTCAAGGAGCTGCCGCACGCCTTCGGCGCCCGCGTGCTCGTCGTCGTGGTCGAGCGCGGCGGCGAGGCGCTGATCCCGAACGGCAATTTTGTCCTTCAAAGCGGAGATGTGCTCTCCCTCAGCGGCTCCGGCCATGAGCTGCGGAAGTTCTTCGAGGCCATCGGGCAGTACCGCCGCCCGGTGAAGAACCTGATGATCATGGGCGGCGGGCGCATTGCCGTGTACCTCACGCGCATGATGGAGGACAGCGGCATTTCCGTCACCGTGGTCGAGCGGGACGAGGAGCGCTGCGAAGCGCTTTGCGATCTGATCCCGCACGCCTCCATCGTCTGCGGCGACGCCACGCGCAGCGACGTGCTGGCCGAGGAGGGCATCGCCCGGGCCGACGCCTTTGCTGCGCTGACGGGCGAAGACGGCGACAATATCATCATCTCCATGTATGCCCGCAGCAGCGGCGTGCCCAAGATCGTCACCAAGGTCAACCGCGAGCATTTTTCCGGGATCCTCGAGAGCGCGGGGCTCGACAGCGTCGTCACGCCGAAGGAGCTGGTCGCCCAGCAGCTGACGCGCTACGTCCGCGCGCTGGACAACAGCCGCGGCGGCGGCATGGAGACCCTGCACCGCCTGGCCGACGGCAAGGCGGAGGCGCTGGAGTTCCGCGTCGGCGAGGACTCGAAGCTTGCCGGCGTGCAGCTCAAGGATCTGAAGCTGAAGAAAAACGTGCTGATCGGCGCGGTGATCCGCGGCGGCAGGAACGTGATCCCCAACGGCCTGACCGTGCTGCAGCCCGGAGACCACGCTGTGATCGTCACGGCGGCGGGGCGGTTGACCGGCCTTGACCAGATCCTGGAGGGCGGGAAATGAACGGCCGCATGATCGCAAGGATCCTCGGCACGGTGCTGCTGCTCCTGGCAGCCTTTCTGCTGCTGCCGCTGATCGTGGGGCTGATCTGCGGGGAAAATGTGCTCGGCTTTGGGCTGACGATCGCTTTGTCCGGCGCGCTTGGTCTGGTGCTGCTGCTGTGCCTCAAGCCGGAGAGCACCGCCATCTACGCCCGCGAGGGCTTTGCGGCGGTCGGTCTCGTGTGGATCGTGCTCAGCCTTGTCGGCGCGCTGCCGCTGGTGCTCAGCGGCGATATCCCGAGCTATATCGACGCGGTGTTTGAGGTTGCCTCCGGCTTTACGACGACCGGCGCCTCGGTCCTGCCCGACGTGGAGGCGCTCTCGCGCTCCGGCCAGTTCTGGCGCATCTTCACCCACTGGCTGGGCGGCATGGGCGTGCTGGTGTTCGTGATGGCGGTCATGCCCCTCGGCGGCGATCGCTCGATGCACATCATGCGCGCCGAGATCCCCGGCCCGACGGTGGGCAAGCTGGTGCCGCGCGCGAGAAAGACCGCGATGATCCTGTATCTGATCTACCTCGGTCTGACGCTGGCGGAGACAGTGCTGCTGCTCTTCGGCGGCATGAGCTTTTACGAGGCGCTGCTGCACGCCTTCGCTTCGGCCGGCACGGGCGGCTTTTCGACCCGCGCGGCCAGCATCGGCGCCTTCGACAGCGCCTATATCGAGGGCGTGATCGGCGTATTTCTGATCCTCTTCGGCACGAACTTCAACCTCTATTATCTGGTGCTGATCGGCCGGACGAAGGATGCGCTCAAGAGTGAGGAGCTGCACTGGTACTGGGGCATTCTGATCGCCTCCATGGCGGCGATCACGGTCGGCATCCGGCCGATCTACGGCAGCCTTGCGACCTCCTTCCGCCATGCCTTCTTCAACGTGACCACCATCATCAGCACAGCGGGCTTCGGCACCGAGGACTTCACCCGGTGGCCGGGCTATATCCAGACCCTGCTGGTCGGGCTGATGTTCATCGGCGGCTGTGCCGGCAGCACCGGCGGCGGACTGAAGCTCTCGCGCGTGATGCTGCTGGTGAAGACCGCGCTGGCGGACGTGCGGAAGATGGTCCGCCCGCGCAGCGTCAGCCGCGTGTCGATGGACGGGCAGCGCGTCAGCCGCGAGACCACCAGCGCCGTGTACACCTATTTTGCCCTGTACATGCTGATCCTGCTCGGCTGCGCTTTTCTGATCTCCTTTGACGGCTACGATTTCGCCACCAACTTCACGGCGGCGCTCTCGTGCATGTCGAACATCGGGCCCGGCCTGTCGCTGATCGGCCCGGCCGGGAATTTCGGGATCTTCTCCGATTTCTCCAAGATCGTCATGACGATCACGATGCTCTGCGGCCGTCTGGAGATCTACGCGATTTTGATCCTGTTTCTGCCCTCCACCTGGAGGAAAAATTAGTTTTTAGCGCTTAGTTTTTAGTTTTTGAAGAAACGAGAAAAAGAGCGGAGGCTGTACAGCCTC
The DNA here is from genome assembly GCA_946547105.1 of uncultured Clostridia bacterium. Classification (GTDB taxonomy): domain Bacteria; phylum Bacillota; class Clostridia; order Oscillospirales; family Oscillospiraceae; genus Limivicinus. Next base: position 7,485 of record CAMNOV010000029.1, read on the forward strand.
CGCTCTTTTCTAAAAACTGAAAACTAGTCTCCGATGACGACGCGCTTGCCGTGGATCTTCAGCTTGCCCGCGCAGTAGAGCGCGACGGCCTGACTGAGGATCTTCCATTCGGCCTCCTCCGTCACCCGGCGGCGCAGCGACTCCGGATCGTCGCCCGGCAGCACGTCCACGGCCTTCTGCAGGATGATGCCGCCCACGCGGCCGTCCTGGTCGCAGAAATAGGCGGTGGCGCCGGTGACCTTGACGCCGCGCTCGAGCACGGCGCGCTGGATGTCGCCCTCCTCGTCCTCAAAGGCGGGGTAAAGGGCGGGATAGGTGCCGATGATGGCGTTTTTGAACTGATAGGGGATCACGCCGAGGGGCAGATCGTAGCCGGCGAGGATCACGAGCTCAATGTCCATGTCGCGCAGCTTGTTGGCCACGGCCATGCTGTGGCTGGTCATGGTGGGGAAGAGCTCCGGGTCGACCACATAGGCCGGCACGCCCGCGTTGAGCGCGCGCTGCATGGCGTAAACGCCCTTTTCCGGCGAGATCACGGCCACCAGCTCAAAATTCGGCAGCTCTTTGAAATACATGGAGTCCAGGATGGCCTGGAGCATAGCGCCGTCGCCCGCGACAAGAGCCGCGGCCCGCACCTTCCCCCTGTTACCCGCAACCTGCGGCATGGCATACACCCCTCTTTTTGGACTTGTACAAAACGGCCGGGCACGCTATAATAGGATCGTCGACCTGCCAGGAAGCAGCGTTCCCTTTCATAATGCTTAATTATACTTCATCCCGGCCATTCGGTCAAGATTCGGGTGTCACAATGACGAAAATTTATTTGATCCGTCACATCCAGGCGGAGGGAAATCTATATCGCATGATGCAGGGCCACTGGGACGGCGAAGCCACCGCCCTCGGCCTGCGCCAGGCGGAGCTGCTGGGCGAGCGGATGAAGGATACGCCGCTCGACGCGATCTACGTCAGCGACCTCAGCCGCGCCATCCACACCGCCGAGGCGCTGCAGAAGCACCATCCGCTGCCGCTGCGCATCGATCCGCGCCTGCGGGAGATCAACATGGGCCCCTGGGAGGGCCGCTTTTTCGGCGACCTGAAGCATGATGCGCCCGGCGAGGTCAAGCGCTTTCTGCAGCGGGAGGACGGCTGGAAGGAAGCGGGCGCGGAGGGCTATGCCGAGGTGACGGCGCGCGCCTGGCCGGCGATCGAGGAGATCCTGCGCGACAACGAGGGAAAGTCCGTCGCCGTGGTCAGCCATGGGGTCACGATCCGCTGCCTGCTCGCCAAAATGCTGGGCATCCGGCCCGGCGATCCGGACAGCCTGCCGCTCGGCGGCAATACGGCGATCTCCTGCCTGCGCTGTGAAAACGGCGACTTTATCCCGGAGTACATCGGCGACTGTGAGCATCTCAAGGTCCTGAATATCCCGGTCTGGGAGCAGACGCCCGACCTGCGGGCCGAGGCCATCGACCCAATGCAGGAGGCAGCCTATTATACCGCCTGCTATGAGGACGCCTGGCGCGCGGCGCACGGCACGACGCGCGGCTTTTCGCCGGAGGGCTATTTGCTGGCCGCGGCGGAGCACCACAAGGCCGATCCCGGCGCAGTGCTTCGCATCCTGGCGGAGGACGAGCCGGCCGGCCTGATCGATATGGATCCCGGGCGCGGCGAAAAAGAAGGCTACGGCTGGCTGAGCCTCATCTACCTGCGGCCGGAATTCCGAAACCAGGGCATGGGCATCCAGCTGCTCGGGCGCGTGATCATGCACTATCGCGCTCTGGGGCGGCGCTCGCTGCGGCTGTACGCGGCGGAGGATAACCGCGCGGCCATGGCCTTTTACCGGCACTGGGGCTTTGAGAAGATCGCCGCGGAGCAGGGGAGCTTCGGCCGGGTCTGGGTGCTGGAGAAGAAGATCGGAGGTGCGGGCTATGTATGATTATCCGGCCCGCGTGCAGCGCCTGCACATCCCGTCCGGGCGGCGCATCCTGGTCGTGTCGGATATCCACGGCAACCTGCCCTATCTGCGCGGCCTGCTGGAAAAGGCGGCCTTCGGCGCCGACGACGAGCTGATCGTCGACGGGGATTTCCTCGAAAAAGGCCCGGAGAGCCTGAATACCCTGCATTTTCTGATGGAGCTGACGAAGCGCGGCAACTGCCATCTGCTGCTGGGCAACTGTGACAGCTGGAACGATATCTTCCTCTATCCCGAGGAGGCCGACGAGCATATCGTCCACTATATCCTGTACAAAAAAGTCGGGCTGCTGTGGGAGATGTGCAACGCCGCCGGCATCGATCCCTTCGACCTGGAGGATTTCGGCGCGGTCAAGCAGCTGCTGCGCAAGCGCTTTGCGGCGGAGTGGGCCTTTCTGGAGAGCCTGCCGCACGCCATCGAAACCGAGCACTATATCTTCGCGCACGCTGCTGTTCGCCCCGGCAAGGCCCTGCGCGCGCATACGGCCGACGAGCTGACGCGCTGCGACGCCTTTATGAATCAGGGCTGGCGCTTTGACAAATGGGTGATCGTCGGCCACTGGCCGGTGGTGCTCTACGGCAGCGATATCGTCTGCGCCAATCCCATCATCGACCGGGACAGCCGTATCATCTCCATCGACGGCGGCTGCGTGCTCAAGGATGACGGGCAGCTCAACGCCCTCGTCATCCCCTTCGAGGGCAGCGAGGACTTCGGCTTCGTCGTCTATGACCCCTTCCCCGTGCGCACGGTGAAATCTGCGCAGGCGGCGGGGGAGCGCTCCTATTACATCCGCTGGGGCGACAGCCGGGTGCAGGTGCTGCAGCGCGGCGAGGAATTTTCCCGCTGCCGCCACGTGCGCACCGGCTATGAGATGGACATCCTCACCAAGTACCTTTTCACCGGCGAAGAGTTCACCGACTGCAACGACTGCACGGACTATGTGCTGCCGCTGGAGCCGGGCGACGCGGTGAGCGTGGTGGAGGAGACAAGCCGGGGTTATTTCGTCAAGCACAGGGGCACGTCCGGCTGGTATTACGGAGAACTGCTATGAATGAGATCATTGAACTGTTCGTCAGCGATCCGCGGCGGCTGCTGCCGCTGTGGCTCATGCTGATGAGCTTGGTGCTGTTTGCCGTGATGGGCGCGGACAAGCGCCGCGCGAAAAAGGGCGCCTGGCGCGTGCCGGAGAAAACGCTGTTCCTGCTTGCGCTGCTGGGCGGCGCGATCGGCGGCGTGCTCGGCATGCGCGTTTTCCGGCACAAGACAAAGCACTGGTACTTTGCCTGGGGCTTTCCGATCCTGGCGCTGCTGCAGCTGGCGCTCTGCTTCTGGCTGTTTCTGAAAAGAGGCGGCGCATGAAGCTGCGCGCCCATCATCTGCTCTGCCTGCCGAATTTCATCGGCGAGGGCTACAGCGACGCGTTCACGGTCAACATGGCCGCCCGGAAACGGCAGCTTGCCGCGGAGGGCGGCTTCACGCTGGCCGCGGGCGCGGACGACATCTGCGCGGCCTGCCCAAACCTCCGGGGCGAGGCCTGCGAGACACAGGACAAGGTATCGCGCTATGACGCCGCTGCCCGGCGGCTGCTCGGCCTCGAGCCGGGAAAACGTTATTCCGCCGCTGCGCTGGAAAAGCGCGTGTGCGAGGAAATTTTTGAAAAACATCGCCTTCGGGAGATCTGCGGCGACTGCGAGTGGTATCCGCTGTGCGCCCGCCTCACCGGCGAGAAGAAAGAAGGACAAAACACTTGAAATTCCGTACCAAGGACCTTTGCTACATGGCGCTGATGGCGGTGCTGATCGCCGTCTGCTCCTGGATCTCCATCCAGACCGTCGTCCCCTTTACACTGCAGACCTTCGCGGTCTTCTGCGCGCTGGAGCTGCTGGGCGGCGCGCGCGGCACGATCGCCGTGGCGGTCTATCTGCTGCTCGGCGCGGTGGGCGTGCCGGTATTCGCCGGCTTTACCGGCGGCCTCGGCATCCTGCTCGGCTCGACCGGCGGCTATCTGCTGGGCTTTTTGCTGACGGGGCTGGTCTACTGGCTGTTTGAGCGCCTGGGCCGCTCGCTCTGGCTGCGCGTGGCCGCGCTGCTGCTCGGCCTGGCTCTCTGCTATGCCTTCGGAACGCTGTGGTTCATCGAGGTCTACAGCCGCGCCAACGGCCCGCTGTCCGTGATGACGGCGCTTTCCTGGTGCGTGCTGCCGTTTCTGGTGCCGGACGGGCTCAAGCTGGTGCTGGCGCTGCTGCTGTCGGCCCGACTCAGGCCGCTGCTGAAGCTGGACGAGGCCAAAGCATAAAAATAAGGAGAAGGCTTTCCGGCCTTCTCCTTATTTTTTAAATCTCGTCGTCGGTGATGGCGTCGCTGCGAAACAGCAGCGAAATGCACCACAGGGCCGCCAGGCCCACCAGCGTATAGATCACCCGGCTGACGGTGGCGGTCTGGCCGCCGAAGAGCCATGCGACGAGATCGAAACGGAACAGCCCGATGCTGCCCCAGTTGATGCCGCCGATGATGGCAAGCACAAGCGCGATACGATCCATGATCATGTTCCAGACTCCTCTCATATGGATTCGGAACTATTGTGGCCGGATTTCAAAAAAATATGCATTCGACAAAACTGGTGCTCCTTCGCTCTTTACAAATGGAATCGTTTGCGCTAACGTATAAGCACAGCTTATCCAATGGGTCCTTCAAATCCGAGCGGAAGGACGCGGCTCATATCTTTATCCCACAATTCCCTTGGGCGGACCGGTTTCCGGTCCGCCATCTTTTTTTCGGCTGATATTTTTGCCCGCCGCTGGGCAGACTTTTCCATATCTCAGTTTTTGATCGGAAAAGGGGGGCGGGGCGATGCAAAACCGGGCGCTGCGCTGGCTGGAACGGCTGATCGCCGCGGCCGCGCTGGCAGGCGGCGCGTGGCTGGCGCTGCGCTTCGTGCTGCCGGGGCTGGCGCCCTTTCTGCTGGCCTATGTGCTGGCTGCACTGATGGAACCGGCGGTGCACTTGCTGCGGCGGCTGCGGATTTCGCGCCCGGCGGCGGCCGCCGTCGTCACGCTGGGTCTGCTCGCACTGCTGCTGTTTTTGTCGGGGCGGCTGCTGGTGCGCGGCTTTGCCGCGCTCAACGCTTTGGCATCTGAGCTGCCCGGCCTGCTCTCCGCCTGGGAGCAGCGTCTGGCGGCGCTCGAGCGGCGGCTGCTCGCTCTGGCGCAGGAGATCCCCGGCGGCGCGGATTATCTGAAGCTCGCCCTGGACGCCCTGGGACGGACGCTCACGGACGTCCCGGCGGGGCTTTCCCGGCGTCTGCTGGACGCGGCGGCCGCCGCCGCGCAGAAAAGCCCCGACGCGCTGCTTTTCCTCGTCACCGCCGGGCTTGGCAGCTTCTTCCTCTCGGCGGCCTTTCCTCAGGTCAAGGCCTTTCTGCTGGCGCAGCTGCCGGGCGAATGGCTCCGGCATTTCGAGCTGGTCCGGCAGGATCTGAAGCAGAGCTTCGGCGGCTGGCTGCGGGCGCAGCTGCTGCTGATGCTCATCACCTTCGCCGAACTTCTGGCGGCGCTGCTGCTCCTGCGCGTGCGTGCTGCGCTGCCGATCGCCGCGCTGACGGCGCTCGTGGACGCGCTGCCGGTATTCGGCGTGGGCGTGGTGCTGCTGCCCTGGGCGGCGGCCGCGCTGCTGCGCGGGGAGCTGCGCCTGGGGATCGGCCTGGCGCTCGCCTTCGCCGGCGTCAGCCTGATGCGCGAGCTGCTGCAGGCCAAACTCCTGGGCGACCAGATCGGGCTGGATCCCCTGTCGTCCCTGCTGGCGGTCTACGTCGGCTGGAAGCTCTGCGGCGTGCTTGGTCTGCTGCTGTTCCCGCTGCTGCTGGTCACGCTCCGCCAGCTCAACGACCGCGGCCTGCTGCATCTGTGGAAAAAGCCGTGAAAAATGCGCGGCGGCGGCAGATTCTTCCTTGTGTGCGGCGGCGGACTGTGCTATACTTTTTTCATTGATACGTCTCGGGCAAAACAGAAAAAGGACTGAAAACGAGAGGAGAATCCATATGTTCTGTACAAAATGCGGCGCGCAGATGGCCGAGGGCCAGCGCTTCTGCGGCAACTGCGGCGCGCCGGTCGAGATTTTCACCCCGGCGGAGGCCAAGCCGGAGCCGGAACAGCAGCCGGTGCAGGCGCCCTCTTTCACGGAGCCGTCCACGCCTCCCGTGGAGCCGCCCGTGAAGCCGGAGAAGCCGAAAAAAGAGAAAAAGGGCAAGGCCAAGGGCTGGATCCTCGGGATCCTGCTCGTGGTCGTCGCGGCCGCGGCCGCGCTGGCGATCTTCCGCTGGAACACGGTCAGCGCCTATGCGGCCAACCTCGCGGCCAAGACCTTCTCCTCCCCGGAGGAATACTATCAGCGCGTGGAGAAGAACAACGTCCGCCGCGGGCTGGACGCCGCGGAAGCGGGCGAGGGCGTCTTCGCACTCTATCAGGAAGCGGCGCAGACCAGAGAAGGAAAGCAGGAGCTCTTCGCGGAAGAGAAGCTGCAGCTGAGCTTTGACGAGAGCGCGCTCAGCGAGGAAGTCGCCGATCTGATCGAGGATGAGCTCGGCATGGACCTCGCCTGGCTCAACAATCTCGGCATGTACGTGTCGGTGGGCGCGCAGGACGAGCTGCTCGGCGGCACCATGACGGCCTTTCTGAACGACAAGGACATCATCGACGCCGACTTTACCTTCGACACCGCCTCCGGCGAGGCCTTCTTCGCCGTGCCCAGGCTCTCTGACCAGACGGTCCGGATCGATCCGGAGGAGATGGCCTATGCCTCCGGCCTCGACGCCGAGGATCAGGCCGCGGCGCAGGAGCTGATCGATACGCTGACGGACGAGAAGCTCATCACCACGCTGATCGACCGCTATTCCGAGATCGTCATCGGCGATCTGACCAAGGTGGAAAAGGGCACGGAGAAGCTTTCCGCCGGCGGCCTGAGCGGCAAATACACCGCGCTCGAGGTCAAGATCGACGGCAAGGTGATGCTGAAGATCGGCAAGGACGTACTGAAAAAAGCCCAGAACGACGCCGAGATCAAGACCGTGTTCTGCGCGTATGCCAAGAGCCAGGGTCTGAGCGAGGCGGAGATCGAGCAGTATTATGACAGCTTCCTCGACAAGCTGGAAGAAAAGCGCGCCGAGCTCGAGGAAATGGATCCGAAGGAGATCACCCGGAACATCCTGATGACCGTTTACGTGGACGGACAGGGCCGGATTATCGGCCGTGACGTCAAGCTCCGCGAGGACAAGGACCTGCTCTATGAAGTCAGGTACGCGCTGGTGCTCAAGGGCCTCAGCTACGGCGTCCATGCGGAAGTGTTCGCGGATCAGGGCTGGGAAGGCTATAAAAACGAGAAGACCGTGGTGTTCGACGGCGACGGCAAGCTCAGCCTGAACAAGGAGATCACCGGCAGCTTCGATATGCACTATAAAACGCATTACGGCAGCGAGGACGACGAGACGAAGAACGACATGAAGCTCGTCAAGATCAGCCTGGAGGCCGAAGCGACGAACAACGGCTTTAGCTACGAGATCAGCGCAACGCCGCAGAAGGACATGCTCAACCGCCTGGTCGAAAAGATCGGCGCTATGCCTGACGGCGTGGAAGAACTGCTGCGCAGCCTGAGCGGCATCTGCAGGGGCGAGGTCAAAAAGGACGGCGGCAGCGTGGTGATGACGCTCAAGACCGGCAAGAAGGATCTGGCCGGCATGAGCGTAGACGTCTACCGCGTGGAGGAATTCGCCGTCAGCCGCCCGACCGACACGGTGGATCCCTACTCCTGGGCCGCCGGTCTGGACTTCGGCAAGCTGCAGGGCATCCTGCAGGATCTGATGGACGCCGGTATGCCCGCCTCCGTGCTCGGCAGCGTCAGCGACGCTTTCTGATCCATGGAAGCGGAGATCCTTGATATTCAAAAGAAATACGGAAGAAAAGAGGTCCTTCGCGGGACCTCCTTTCGTATTGCGCCGGGCAGCTGCCTGGGCATCCTCGGTGCCAACGGCAGCGGCAAATCCACGCTGCTGAAGATCCTGGCCGGCGTCCTGCGCCCGAACGCGGGGCGCTTCCTGTGGCAGGGCGAGGATCTGCTGCGCCATCCGCGCCTGCGCGCCTCCCAGGTCGCCTACGTGCCCCAGGGCACGCCGCTGATCGAGGAGCTGAGCGCAAGGGACAATCTGCGCCTCTGGTATGAACCGGAGGCGCTTGCGCGCTCTCTGGACGGGGGCGTGCTGCGGCAGCTGGGGCTGGATGAATTCCTGCGGACGCCGGCCAATCAGCTGTCGGGCGGCATGCGCAAGCGCCTGAGCATCGGCTGCGCGCTGGCCAACGACCCCGTGATCCTCCTGCTCGACGAGCCGACGGCCGCGCTGGACCTGGTGGCCAAGGAGCGCATCCTGCGCTGCTTTGAAAACTTCCGGCAGAGCGGCGGCCTTCTGATCATGGCCTCCCACGATCCCTGGGAGCTGGAGCTGTGCGACGAGTGGCGGCTGCTGCGCGGCGGCGTGCTGGAGCCCTATGCCTATACGGGCGAGCGCAGCCGCCTGATCCGCGACCTGGAGCAGCCATGAAGCGGTTTCTGACGTATGTTCGCCTGCAGCTGCGCCGCGCGGCGCGGCTGCTGCCGCGCATGCTCGCCGTCACGCTGCTGCTGGCGGTACTGACGGCGCTTTCTGCGCTGCTGATCGCCGGGCTGCACGCCGGGGATAAGGCCGCCGCGGAGCCGGTCCGCATCGGCCTGGTGGGCGATCTGGAGGAAAACATGCTGGCCGAAGGGCTGCAGATGCTTGAGAGCATGGATTCCTCGCGCTTTTCGATCCGCTTTGAGCCGATGGACGAGACGGAGGCGGCCGCCGCGCTTCGCCGCGGCCGGATCGACGGCTACGCCGTGATCCCTGCGGGCTTTGCCGAGGCCATGATGCGCGGCGAGCACCGCCCGATCCGCTATGTGTCCGCCTCCGGCGGCGCGGATCTCGGCGCGCAGCTGATGCGCGAGCTGGCCGAGACGATCTCCCGCCTGGTGCTGGAGACCGAAAACGCGGTCTACGGCGCGCAGGACTACGTTGCCGAGAAGATACCGGAGATCAATCCCTATTGGGCGGGCGACATGCTGGTGTTCCGCTATGCGCTGCGCCTGATGGACCGCGAGCGCCTGTATGATCTGGAAACAGCCGATCCAGACGGCGCGCTGAGCCTGCCGGGCTATTATCTGTGCGGCCTGTCGCTGCTGTTTCTGATGCTTTGGGCCATCAGCTGCGCGCCGCTGTTCTCCGGGCGCTCCCGCGAACTCGGGCGGCTGCTGCAGGCGGACGGCCTGGGCGCCGCCGGCCAGGTGCTGGCGGAATTTTTGAGCTACGTGCTTCTGATGCTCTGCGGTCTGCTGGCCGCGGGGATCCTGGCCGGGCTGCTGCTCGGCCGCTTCGGCCTGCGCATCCCGGAGCTGGAGGTCGGCCTGCCGCACTTCGTCCTCGGCGCGCTGCCGACGGCGCTGATGCTCTGCGCGCTGCAGTTTCTGCTGTTTGAGCTCGCCGGCGGCACGGTCGGCGGCGTGCTGCTGCAGTTTCTGAGCGCGGTGCTGCAGGGCTATCTGGCCGGCTGCTTTTATCCGACGAGCATGTTCCCGGAGGGCCTGCGGCGCTTTGGCGCGGCGCTGCCCGCCGGGGCTGGCATGGCGCGGCTGCAGGCGCTGCTGCTGCATGATCCCGCCGGGATCGGCGTCGTATGGCTGTGGCTTGCGCTGCTGCTGACGGCCGCTGCGCTGCTGCGCCGCCGGCAGAACCGGAGCTGAGGGGAGGCGGAGCGATGAAAACATGTCGGCGCTTTTTCCTCTGGTGCGGCCTGCTGCTCAAGCGCCTGCTGCGCCGCCCGTCCTATCTGGCCGTCTTGCTGCTGGTGCCGCTGTTTGCCTTGGCGCTCACGCTGTTTTCCCGGCAGGAGAGCGGCGTGCTGACCATCGCGCTGGCGCTGGAGGACCCGGACGATGCGGCCGCCCTGGCCGCCATCGATCGTCTGACGGGGGAGAGGAGCATCCTGCTCTTCGATACCTATGAGGATGAGGGATCCGCCCGGGAGGCCGTGAGCCGCGGCCGGGCGGACGCCGCGTGGATCTTCCGCGCGGATCTGCAGCGCAAGCTCGAGCGCTTCGCGCAGCGCGGCCACGCCGCCGCAGTCACCGTGGTGCAGCGGGAGGACAACGTCCTCCTGCGTCTCGCACGGGAAAAGCTGTTTGCGGCGATCTATCCGGAGACCTCTTTCGCGCTCTTTCAGGATTTCCTGGCCTCGGAGCTCGGCGCAGCGGAAACCGACCGCGCCACGCTGCGGCGCTATTATGCCAGCGGCACGATGGCGGAGGAGATCCTGCGCTTCGAGACGGTGGCGGGCGAGGCGGTCGACACCGGGGAGAGCTATCTGACCGCGCCGCTGCGCGGCGTGATGGCGCTGCTGCTGGTGCTGTGCGGCATGGCCTCCGGGCTCTACTGCTACCAGGAGGAGCAGAACGGGAGCTACACCTGGCTGCCGGAGCGTGCGCGCCGCTGGCTGCCGCTGCTGAGCCATCTGATCGCGATCCTTCCGGCCGCGCTGGCGGCGCTGCTCGCCATGGCGCTCGCCGGGGTCACGGTCGGCCTCGGGCGTGAGCTGCTTCTGCTGCTGCTTTACGTCCCGGCCGCGGCGCTTTTCTGCGAGCTTCTGCGCTGCCTCTGCCCGCGCCAGGAGCATTACGGCGCGCTGATCCCCGTGCTGACGGCGGCGATGCTGGTGCTCTGCCCGGTGTTTCTGGATCTGAAGCTGCTGCCGCCGCTCCGCCTCCTGCTGCCGCCGACCTGGCTGCTGCGGGCGGTCTGGAACGGCGCGGAGCTGACGGGTCTGCTGCTGTACACGGGCGTTCTGCTGGTCCTGACGGCGCTGGCCGTCCGGCTGCGGCAGATCCGGAGAGGCCTGTAAACGAAAAAAACTCCCTGTTCCGCAGAACAGGGAGTTGCGTTTTTGATCAGGATCAGAACAGACTGGCGAAAAATCCGGGCAGCGCGGCGATCAGCTGCTGGGCGTAGGCATAGCCCTGTTCCCAGTAGGACACCAGCCGCATAATGAAGGTCGCCACCGGGCTGCTCTCGAGCGTCAGATAGACCTGCTCCAGATCCGCACCGGTGAGATAGCCCACGCCAATGGCCGTAGCGCCGAGCAAAATGGCGACGAAAACGATTACCAGAACAACGCTCCATGCTTTTTTCATTCCGCAGGCACCTCCTTATAGCACCATTTGCCGCCCAGAGTGATCAGGCCGTTGATCATGCCGCCGATGGCACCGCCGAGGAACCAGACGAACAGCATCAGGAATACCAGACCGACGGCCAGCAGGATCAGCGCCGCGCCGAGGGCTACCAGAAGATTGGCGATCTTCGGGAAAGAGCCGAGGGCGGAGGTCACGGCGAGCACGGCGACTGTGATGCACACGATCGCCGCCGCCAGGCTGACGAGAGCCGGGATCAGCAGGATGACCAGGGCGATCAGGCCCAGGGGGATCGCCAGCAGGATATACAGGATCAGCAGCGGGACGCGGGCCTTGCGGACCGTTTTGCGCGGCGGCTGGCTGGGGTCCAGCTCCGCGGTCTGCGCTGCGGGCATGGCCTTGATCTCCGGCAGGGGAGCGTCCGCGACCTCGTCGTCGTCCGAATCCTCTTCGGCTTCCTCGTCGGCCGCGTCGGGCGTTTCCTCTTCGGCGGGCGCGGCTTCCTCCGCGTTTTCCGCGGGCGCCTCGCCTTCAGCATCCTCTGCGGGCGCGGCGGGCTGCACAGGCGCAGCTTCCGCTTCCGGAGCCTCCGGCTCCTGCGGCGCGTCGAACAGAGAGATCTGATCTTCGCTGACGACCTGGACGGCCGGCTGCTTCTCCAGCGCTTCGGCGCGGATGCGATGGATGGTATCCATAAAGGCGTCGTTCGCCTCTTCGCCCTCTCTGGGCTTGGGCGCGGTGCGCAGACTCTGCTTGCCGGCGTTATAGGCGCGCGCAACCTCAACGGCCTGGCGCAGCGGGGAAACCAGCGCCTGCAGCAGCATCTGTTCATCCTCGGCTTCTTCGAACATCTCATTATAGGCTCCGAGGGCTTTCTGCCGGTCCTCTTCATACATGAAGGTCAGCAGCTTTGCCAGCTCGGCCAAAAATTTTTGCTTGTTGATCGTTGACACCTCCTGCACAGAACGAAACGGCGTTTCCACCGGAAACGCCCGCATTGAACCGTGATCGAGTTCATCATATCTGCTGCTTCCCAAAATGTCAAGGGGAAAAATGAAATTTTGTGAAAAAACTGGCGACAAAATAGTTACAAATGACAAGCATTGACAAATCCTCCTAAAAAAATTATTATATATAATTAAAGAAGTATTCCCTTGATCGAATCACGGAACGCGGAGGCTTGATCCTATGAAAACTGCGACCAGAATTCTTGCTGTTGTTCTTGCGCTGCTGATCCTTGTCGGCGGCTATATCCTGTCGTCCTTCCCGTCCCCTGCGCCGTACAGCGACCCCTGGGAAGCCGCGCCGAACGCCGCGCCGGCCACGCCGGCCCCTGCGACGCCGATCCCTGTGGTGACGCCGTCCCCGGAGCCCACGCCCGAGCCTGCGCCGGAACCCACGGCTGAGCCTGAGCCGGAAGCGACCCCGGAGCCCACGCCCGAGCCGACGCCAGAACCCACGCCGGAGCCCACGCCCGAGCCGATGCTGGATCCCTCCTTCTTTGACGACGCCGCCTTCCTGGGCGATTCGATCTCCGGTGTGCTGGAGTTTTACGGCCTGAATAACGACGGCCTCGGCAAGCCGACCTTCCTCGTCACGGTCGATTACTCCGTGCAGGCGGCGGTGGACGGCAGCACGCTCGTTCGCTACCGCGGCCGGGATTATACGCCGGAGAACGCGCTGGCCGCTGCCGGCGTGAACAAGGTGTTCATCATGCTCGGCGCCATGGGCGATATCGGCAACTACGGCATCGACAAGACCATGGAAAACTGGGCGACGATGATCGCCAACATCCGCGAGAAGAATCCCGAGATCCGGATCTTCATCCAGTCCTGCACGCCGCTGGCCGGGGATTCTCCCAGGCTGACCAACCAGATGGTCAACGACTACAACGCGCGCCTGAAGGACTTTGCCGCCGAAAACGACTGCACCTACGTGGAGATCGGCGAGCACTTCAAGGACGCCAGAGGCCTGCTGCCCTATGAGCACTGCCGCGACGGCTTTGCACATCTGCGCATCGACGACGCCGCCATCTGGGCAAATCTGCTGAAGGATCCGGCCAACTATTCCGTTTCGCCCAACGCCTGAGCCTTGACAAGCGCTCGGCAGGGGCATAAAATACCGCATTGAATGAGAGGCGGGGACTGCCCCTGCCGATTAAAGGAGTTAATACGCAAGATGGCAAAAGAAAAGAAAGTGGAACAGATCACCGATATGGAGGTCGATTTCGCCCAGTGGTACACCGATATCTGCCGCAAGGCGGAGCTGGTGGAGTACGCGTCCGTCAAGGGCTTTACGATCCTGCGGCCCTACGGCTATGCGATCTGGGAAAATATGCAGCGCATCATGGACGCGGAGTTTAAAAAGACCGGCCACGAGAACGTAGCGATGCCCGTCCTGATCCCGGAGAGCCTTCTGAAAAAAGAGGGAGAGCTGGTCAACGGCTTTGCGCCGGAAGTGGCCTGGGTCACGATGGGCGGCAGCGAGGAGCTCGAGGAGCGCCTGGCCTTCCGTCCGACGTCCGAGACCATGTTCTGCGACCACTGGTCCCGCGTGTTGCACTCCTACCGCGAGCTGCCCATGCTCTATAACCAGTGGTGCTCCGTCATCCGCTGGGAAAAGACCACCCGTCCCTTCCTGCG
>CAMNOV010000030.1 GCA_946547105.1 uncultured Clostridia bacterium
CGTTGATCTTGCTGTGCGGGATCTTCGAGAGCTCGGCAAAGAGCTTGTCGCGCATCGGGATGATCTTCGCGGTGTTCTCCTCCATATGCGCCACACTCTCCTTGAGCGCCGCGGCCATCGCCACGATGCCGGCCACGTTCTCGGTGCCGGCGCGCTTGCCGCGCTCCTGGGCGCCGCCGTCGATGATATTGCTGATCAGCACGCCCTTTCTGGCGTACAGCGCGCCCACGCCCTTCGGCGCGTGGAACTTGTGGCCGGAGATCGAGAGCATGTCGATGTTCATGGCCTTCACGTCGATGGGCATATGGCCGGCAGCCTGCACGGCGTCAGTGTGGAAGGGGATCTTCTTCTCGCGGCAGAGCGCGCCGATCTCGGTGATGGGCTGTACGGTGCCGATCTCATTGTTGGCAAACATCACCGTCACGAGCGCCGTATCCGGCCGGATCGCGGCCTCGACGTCCTCCACGCGGACGACGCCGTCCTCGTGCACGTCCACCAGCGTGACCTCAAAGCCCTCCTTCTCCAGACGCTTGAGCGTGTGCAGCACAGCATGATGCTCAAACTTCGTGGAGATCAGGTGCTTTTTGCCCTTCTTCGCGCCGTTGCGGGCAGCGGAGATGATCGCCTGGTTGTCCGCCTCGCTGCCGCCGGAGGTGAAATAGATCTCCTTCGGATCGGCGTTGAGGCAGGCGGCGACGTCCTCTCTCGCCCGGGCCAGCGCCTCGGCCGAGCGCTGCCCGAAGGCATACAGACTGGAGGGATTGCCGTAATCCTCCGTCAGAAAAGGCAGCATGGCCTCCAGCGCCGTCTTGCTGACGCTGGTGGTGGCTGCGTTGTCGGCGTATACAAACATGGTGTTTCTTCCTTTCACGGTTTATTACCTATTGTTTCGGTAGGAATTATATCATATGCCCGGAAAAAGTCAAGCCTTGCCGCTCCATTTCTCCCCCGTCAGCAGATCCTGCAGGGAAACGCCGTCGAGATAGGTATTGGTCAGCTCGTCGAGTTCCTTCCACATGGGCAGCGTCACGCAGGCGGCGGCCTTATCGCACTGGATCTCGCCGTCCTTGATGCAGGAGACCGGCGCGAGATTGTCCTCCAGGCAGCGCAGGATCTCCCCCACGCTGTAATCCGCCGGGCTGCGGCTGAGACGGTAGCCGCCCTCCTTGCCGCGGGTGCTCTCCACGAGCTCCGCCTTTTTCAGGCAGCTGACGATCATCTCCAGGTATTTCATTGAGATCCCCTGCCGCTCGGCCACGGTCTTGAGCGACACGAAGCCCTCGTCCGGGTGCTGCGCCAGATCGATCATCACGCGCAGGGCGTAGCGCCCTTTGCTGGTCACGTTCATTCTGATCACCTCTTGTCGCAGTTAATATACCACAGTTTTAATAGGAATTAAAGAGGGAAAATAAAAAAGGGATGCCGATGGCATCCCTTTTTTGAATCATTTCTCCCCTGGGTGTTTCTTTTCCCAGCGTCGGCGGGCCGGACGTCGGATCGCTTCCTCCACGCCGTCCTTGATGCGCGGGAACAGCTTCTCGGAAAAGCCCTCCGCGCCGCGCTTGAGCCCGTGCTGGATGAGTACGATCAGGCTCACGAGCGGCAGAACAGCCAGCAGCATCGCCGTCAGCAGCAGCCTTGCACAGCGGTTTTCCGTCACGCGCGCGGCGTTTTCCCAGTAGGGATAGATCATGCCCATGCCCTGCATGGCCCGCTCGTCGAGCTTGCGGATCAGCCCGAACAGCCGCCCGTAGGAAAAGCGGCCGCTGTTTTGCAGCACTTCGCCGCGGCCGATCGGGAAATTGTCCTTCGCGATGTTCACGGCAAAGTTCTTGACGGGGTCGGCCAGCACATATTCGTAGGCTGTAATATTGTCGCTCTCGGTCAGCTCCTTGTAGGCCTCATAGCTCATATACAGGCCCTGTCCGGCGGTATAAGCCATGCGGCTGGCCTGGTCCGACTCGCGCTCCACGACGCCGGCGATCAGGAAGATCCGGTCCTTGATCTTCATTTCCATCCCAGCCAGATCCGTGCCGCCAAAGAGCATCCAGGCCAGTTCCGGATCGAGCAGCACCCGGTCGTGCATCAGGTCGTCCTCGCGCAGGTAATCGCCGCTGAGGAGACGCAGCGGATGAAAGCTGAAGAAATCGCCGCCGACCGCGATGACCGAGGCCTCGCCCGCGGCCTTCTCGCTGGATACGCTCAGCTTGTCGACGGCGCACCAGGCGTCGCGCCAGAGGCCGTCGCTGCCCTCGCTGTCCAGCGCCGCCTTGTTGAGCTCCTGCAGCATTTTGGAGCGAAAGGCGTAGATCTGGTTGAGGCTGAGCGCCTCGTCCACCGGTACGAAGCAGGAGACCTGGGTAAAGCTCTGCCCACTCTCTCCCTGCCAGCGCTCCGCCGCCTGCTGCGCGCTCATCGAACGGCTCAGGCTGTGGATGCGCCACAGGCAGAAGAGCGCCCCCAGCGTCATCAGCAGGCAGAGGATCAGCCACAGGAGCTTTTTATGTTTTCGGAACAGTTCTTTCATATCAGCCGGGCATGCGCACCATATCGCCGCTCTTGACGGGCAGGCTGCTGGTGGTGATGACGAAATCGCCGTAACCCAGATCGGCCGTCACGGCGGAGTTCATATCGTCGCTGGCCAATACCGTCACCTCGACGCGCTTGGCGTAGTAGCGGTTGCCCAGAGGCGAATTCTTGGCCTCGACGGCCAGCACGAAGCTGCCGTTGGTGTCCGAGCGGATCGAGGAATTGGGCACGATGGTGTCGTAGTTCTGGCTCTTGGAACCGACGGCCAGCGTCAGCTCCATGCCGGGATTGACGTCGCCGCTGACCTCGAAGGTCAGGATCTTGTTGCTCTGCGGATTCTGCGGATCGGTGCGGATCCCGCTGAGCACAGCATGGATCTCGCGGCCCCACCAGTAGTTGGAGATCGTCGCCTCGTCGCCCGGGCGCACGCGCCGCGCCTGGTCGTTCGTCACGGAGAAGGACAGCGTATAGCCGAGATCGGGCACCTGGATGGTGCAGAGGGTATCGCCCTTGGCGGCGGTATTGCCGGCGGTATAGTAGATGTTTTCAATGATGCCGGAGACCTTGGCGAGCACCTCCTCGCCCTCTTCCCCGCTGAGCTTGTCCAGCTTTTCCTGCGCTTTTTTGATCTGATAGTCCAGATCCTGCAGCTCGATGGAGCTGCTGGCCGCGCTCTTGCCGTTGGCGATCTTCTGCTGGTTGAGCGTATACTCGGCGGTAAACAGCTCGTCCTCGATCGCCTTGCGGGCGCTCTGAGCCTCGGCGTAGGCGTCGGCATAGGCGCCGGCCGAGCTCACCAGATCGCTCAGTTCCTTTTCGGCAGCCTCTAGGTCGCTCTGCGCGGTCTCCAGATTGCTCTGCGCATCGACGATGCCGGGATCCGTCGCCGGATCCAGCACGCTCAGCGCCAGCTGCGCCGCCTGCAGGGCCGCCTCGGCCTCGTCGAGCTTCTTCTGGTACTCGGTCTTTTCGCCGCCCTCTTCGCCGGGCGTCGGCTCGTCCTCCGGGGGATTGTCCAGCAGCTCGTTGAGATGCGCGAGCGCCTCGTCCACGCGCGCCTGCGCTTCGTCCTGCTTTGCGGAGAAGACGGCCTGCGCATCGGTCAGGGCGCTGCGCGCCTCGTCCACGCGCTTTTGCATGGCCTCCACCTTGGCGTTGGCCTCGTTGAGGACGCTGGCAGGGATGTTGCCGTTGTTCTCCAGCGCCAGGTAAGCCAGCGCCTCGGTCTCCAGGGCCGCGTCCAGCTGCTCCTGCAGATTCTCGATCTTGCGCTCGTCGAGCGAATAATCAAAGCTCGGGTAAGAGGCGGCCGTGCGCTGGCGCGACAGCTGCAGCTGACGCAGCGCCTCCTGCGCCTGCTCCAGCTCCTCGCTGCTGCCCTCGCCGAAGATAAAGAGCACGTCGCCCTCGCTGACCTCCTGGCCGGCCTTGACGCGCACCGCGCGGATCTCGCGCGTCTGCTCGGCCTTGACCTCATAGGCGCCTGCGGCGGAGACCGTGCCGCTGCCGCGCACGCGCGCCGTGATCGAGCCGCTCGTCACGCTCTGCGTGGCCACCTCGGCCAGGGAGCGGTTCATGATCGTGTTGGAGAAAAAGGTCAGGATCAGAAGAATCACCAGGAACACGATGACCGCGTTCTTGACCCAGGCCCTGTCCTTTACTTTCATTTCCATGACTTTCCGTCCTCTCTGCCCCTGCGGGCAAGGAAATTATGTAAACTAAAAAAGCGGAATTTTTGATGTTTTTCAGCCTTTAACCGACCCCGAATTCGCAATGCCTTCCACCAGATAGGCTTCGCCGTAGAGGAAGATCAGCAGCGAGGGGATCATATAGACCGTGGCCATGGCGAAGGCCAAGCCGATCTCTCCGGAGTTGATGCTCGAGAGGAACACGCTCAGCGGCTGGGAATCCGCGTCCTTGAGCAGGACCAGCGGCTGCTCGACCATGTTCCAGTAGTCGATGAAGACCAGGATCGCGATCGAGAAGATCGCCGAGCGGCACTGCGGCAGGCACACGCGCGTGAAGATCTGCCACTCCCCCGCCCCGTCGACCTTGGCGGCCTCGATGAGCGAATAGGGGATGCGCCGCATGAATTTGGTTAGCAAAAAAACCGAGAAGGGCGCGAAAATGCCGGGCAGAATGATCGACCAGCGGGTGTTGATGATGCCAAGCCACTGGCTGACCAGGTAGTTCGGCACCAGCGTGACCTGGTAGGGCATCAGCATCAGGATCACGTAAAAGAAGAAGATGCCGCTGCGGACTTTTCCGCGCCAGCGGGTGAAGCTGTAGGCCGCCACGGAGGCGATCGCCACCTGGAAGACCACGATCGGCAGCACCAGCAGGATGCTGTTCCAGTACTTGATCAGATACTCCGGCGACTTGATGAGGCCGGTGACATACTGATCCAGCGTGACCTTGTCGGGGATGAACTTCAGATTGACGGTCTTGGAAACGTAGCCGCCCGTGGTGGTGGAAAAGATCATGCCGTAGTTCGAGACGATCTCGCTCTCGGCCATAAAGGAGTTGGTGATGGTGAGTACCGTCGGCAGCAGGAACATCAGCGCGAAGATCGCGCAGAGAAGGAACATGACGCCCCGGCCGAAATAATGCTTTTTCTTCATCCCTCCACGTCCTTTCCGAACCAGTCCTCCGCCTTGAACAGCAGCGCGATGATGACGACCATGACGATGGCCATGATCACCGCCGCGGCGGACAGCTTCTGATAATCCATGGAGCCGAAGGTGTTGTTCATGAAGTGCTGCAGCGTATACAACGGGTCATAGGGATAGGAGCCGGCCAGCAGATACACCTCGCGGAAGACCTTGAAGGAATTGATGAGCGAGAGGATCGTGACGAAAAGCACCGTCGGCGAGAGGTAGCGCAGCTTGATGGAGAAAAACTTGTAGGCCTCGCTCGCACCCTCCACATCGGCCACCTCCAGCAGCTCCTTCGGGATGTTGGCCAGGCCTGCCATGAAGAGGATCATGTTGTAGCCGAGGTTCTTCCACAAAAACAGCAGCAGCACCACGATCTGCGCGTAATCGGACTGCAGCCAGTCGATCTTGTCGCGCCCGAAAAGGAGCAGGAACTCGTTGATCGTGCCGTTATAGTTGAACAGCACCTGCCAGATCAGCACAACGGAGGCCACCGGGACCATCATCGGGCTGAGGAAAAAGGTGCGGAATTCCGATTTCATCGGGATGCGCGCCTCCAGCATCAGCGCCAGCGCCACCGCCAGCACCACCGCCAGCGGCACCGCCATCAGCGAGAAGGTCAGCGTGTTCTTCGCCGCCAGCCGGAAGGCCGAGTTCTGGAAGAGCTTGACGAAGTTCTCTAAGAAAACGAAATTCCTGGTCGCAGGCCCGTCGATCAGCGAGTAATAGATCACCACGCCGAAGGGCACGATGAAGAACACGCCCACACCCAGAAGGCTGGGAAACAGAAAGCAGAGACTTTTCAGAAAATCCCTGCGCTTATTCACTTTTTGCTCGTGATTTTTCATAGGCAGACCCAAATCCGGCATCGCTTGATCCTTATCATTTGGATTATACACGATATGCCGATCGACCGCAAGCGAAAAATATTATGTAAACTTGTAAAAAATTATGTAAACTATTTTGAAGTGTCAAACAGACTTGTGTGCCCACGAAAACCGCGGGCACACAAGGGGGGGTATGATTGCTTATCTCTGTTCGTTGACATAGATCATGGCCTTGCTCTGGATGAGCTTTGCCACGTCCTCCGCGCTGCGCTGGCCGGCGAAGAAGGCCTCCACCTGCTCGCGCACGATCTCGTTGATCGACTCGTCGACCGCATAGACCCGGTCGGTGTTTTTGATGACGGACTCGATCTTGTCGATCTCCTCTTCCGTGTAGAAGTAGGTGGGGACATATTCCTGCGTGGCGTTGTCCCAGTAGCCGCCCTTCTGCTCCATCAGCTTTTCGCCGGTCTCGGGATCGAGCATGATGTTGCCGTTTTCATCCTTGACGTAGGTCGGGTTCATGGCCTCCGCGCGCTTCTTTTCATAGCTGTGGATATTGCTGGGGAAGTTCCAGGCGTTATTCTCCTGATACTCCTCGGTCATGAAGGTGCGGACGAATTCCCAGGCGGCTTCCTTGTTCTGGCACTTTTCGCTGATGCCGTAACCGGATTCTGTCCTGATCATGCTGCCGACGCCCTCGCTGGTGGGGAAGCCGATGAAGGTAAAGGCGTCCAGGCCGCCGAAGATGCTTTCATACTGGCTGATCGAAGTAAAGTCGTAGAGATCGCCGTACATCAGAAGCTGCCTGCCCTCGCGGATGCGGAAGTCGTCGTTGTCCTCTTCGGACCACTCGTAGTTCTCCCAGTCGAAATCCGCCGGGAAGTTCTTGGCGAAGTTCAGCAGGTCGATGAACTCCTGGCTGTCAAAGCTGACCTTGCCGGTGTTCCAGTCGACGAAGTGATCCATGTCCAGCATCATGCACAGCTGGAGGATGTCATAGCGGGTCTCGCCGGTGGAGAAGACGGTGCAGCCCTCGGGCATTTCCTGCAGGGCGGCCATCAGATCGGCATAGGTCCAGCCGGGCTCGCTGCCGACGACGCGGGACGCGCCGACCGCGCTGATGATCTCGAAGCTGGAGCAGGTGGAATAGAGCTTGCCGTTATTCTCCATGGCCGCAAGGACCGTGGGGAAGAAATCCTCCCGGCTGAGCTCGGGATCGGCGTCGATGAGCGGATAAAGGTCGGCCAGCAGGCCCTTGGCGGCCAGCTGCTTGGCGGGCAGGCCGTTGAGGAAGATGATATCCGGGCAGTTGCCGGCCAGCATCTCCGTGCGCAGCTTGGTCAGGCCGGCCTCGTAATCGTCCTCGGTGTTATACTCGGAATAATCCTGCACCTCGATGCGGACGCTGTCATGCTTGCGGTTGAAGTTGATGATCTGGCGGCGGGCCTCCCAGTCCAGATACTGCACGGCGAGCGTGAGGACCTCCTTCTGGGGCAGCGTGCTGCTGGGCACCTTTTCCATGGTGATGAGCGTATTGTTCATATGCTCATAGTTGTCGTCCCACTCACTGCTGACGGCGATGACCTTGCCGTCATCCATCACGAGATAACCGCTGATGTTGCTGTTGTCCACATCGCAGTTGATCCAGTTGAAGAGCTTTTCGGACTCGCCGGTCTCAATTTTATAGCCGAAGAAGTTGACGCCGTTGGTGTAATAGAAGTCATAGTCTCCGCCGCCCACGGTCGCCTGTCCAAGTTCGCCCTGGATCGGATAAGCTTCGCCGAGCGCCTTTGTCTCCGCGTCGACGACGGACAGTTTCTGGCCGTTTTCGCCGTAATAGACCACGGCCACGCGGCCGTCCTTCAGGGTCAGCAGAGCCTGCGCCCAGTCGATGCCGCCGATCTGGCCGGTCATTTTGCCGGTCTCGACATTGAAAATATACAGGCCGCCGTCACCGGACAGCAGCGCCTCGCTGTCGCTGAGCGCAGCGATAGCGGCGAAATAGACATAATCGCTCTGCTGCAGGAGTTGCTCGAGATCAAGCTCCACGCAGGACAGCTCCTTGCCGGTCTCGTCCAGGCGGCGGATATACTGGTGCTCCTCGGACTGCATGGACATGTACCATTCGTCGGTGTACATCTCAACGCCTTCGCCGGCGTTGCTCCAGGAATCATAGGTCTCCTCCAGCGTGAGGAAGCCGCCGTCCGGCAGCATGGCCATATAGCTGGTGTTGCTGCTGGTCTGATGGCCTTCTTCGGCCTCGACCGCCACGGGCGCGTAGTTTTCCAGTCTGGTGAAGCTGCCGTCGATGCCAAGGCGGTACAGGCGGTTTTCATAGACATCCAGCTGGCCTTCCCACTGCAGGACCTCGCCCTCATACAGCTCGCGCTGACCGGTTTTTTCATTGACGAAGCC
The DNA here is from genome assembly GCA_946547105.1 of uncultured Clostridia bacterium. GTDB lineage: Bacteria > Bacillota > Clostridia > Oscillospirales > Oscillospiraceae > Limivicinus. The sequence continues at coordinate 8,426 of CAMNOV010000030.1, forward strand.
GTAGAAGGCGTCCTCGGTCGTCAGGCGCGGATAGAAATCCCGCATCTGATCGCTGCCCGTGTCGATCGGCGCGAAGCTGGCCTTGTAGACGAACTCGGGGACCGGGGTCTCGTTCGGCTTCTTTCTGCCGCCGCTCTTCCCATCCTCGCTGCCGTCCGAATTCGTACGGCCGCAGGCGGCCAGGCACAGCAGCATGGCTGCGGCCAGAAGGAGCGCCAGGATCTGTTTGGTGTGTTTCATATCGTTCCTCCTCGGAAAGTGCCCCGCGCTGCGGCGCGAGGCAAAATCGTTTCATCAAAAAAGACCGTCCGGCCGAACCGGGCGGTCTTCATGTGTGATTCTATCACAGGCATCTGTGCTTGTGTCTTAAGGTTTCTTAAATTTGCGTTTAAAGTGCGCAAAAATCAGTGTCCGTGCGGCTTCTGGTCGAACATCATCCGCTCCACCACGAGGTCCGCGTTCAGCATCAGAGCGAAGCTGACGAGCAGCGGCACCATGGCAAACCAGATCGCCCGCGCGCCGATCAGCGTGCACAGCGGCGTGAGCGTCAGCGCGCCGAGGAAGAACATGGCGATCATGCGGAAATGCTTCCAAGCCCGGGAGCCGGCCGCACGGTCGCGGCGCTTGACGGCGTGGACGGCCCAAATGCCGGCCTGGCGGATATGGTTAGTGATGAAGGTGGTGGCCATGGGGATGCCCTCCGCCTGGCGGAAGGTGTTGTACTGCATGGAGCAGATGAAGTTGATCGTCACCTGCACGATCTGCGCCGGCAGACTGAGCGGCAGAAAGCCGACGATGAACAGCACCAGGATCTCAAACCCGATCAGCCAGGTGTCCCAGCGCAGGAAGTGCTGGTGCCGGATGCCGGAGGGCAGCGCCTCCGAAACCATCGTGCCGGCGAAATAGGCCGAGATCGGGATCAGGTAGTACAGGCCCTTCTGCCACTGGCCGTGGCCGAAGGCCAGCGCCATCAGCACGACGTTCGCCGTCTGTGCGTTGCAGAACACGCCGCCGCGAAGATTATAGGTATAGGAGCCCATCATGCCGGCCGCGAAGATCAGCAGCTCAAAAATATAGTATTTTTCGCAGGTGAGATAAAATGCGTCTTTCTTTCTCGCTTCCATGCGCCGTTTGGCCTTTCGTCGTGTTATGGCCGACATCATATCACAACCCGGCAGAAAATGTAAAGAGCGGACGAAAAAATGCCCGCCGAACCGGCCCCGTTTCTCTTAAGAAGTATTAAAACTGTTGAAACCCGCTTGAGAAGCGGCCGTTTTGTGGTACAATGCGGAATGAGGTGATTGTATGTCCGCACAATCGAAAATTCTGATCGTTGACGACGATCCCGATATCCGCCAGGTTCTGCGCCTGCTGCTGCAGGGGCTCTACAGCGTGACCGAGGCCGCCGACGGCGCCGAGGCCGTCCGGCTCATCCAGGAGCAGAAGGACACCGACCTTATCATCCTCGACGTGATGATGCCCGGGATGGACGGCTACGCGACCTGCGACGCGCTGCGCGCCTATTCGAACGCACCGGTGCTCTTTCTCACGGCCAAATCCGCCGAGGCGGACCGCATCAGCGCCTACCGCAGCGGCGGCGACGATTTTCTGTCCAAGCCCTTCTCCCAGGACGAGCTGCTGGCCAAGGTAACGAGTCTGCTGCGCCGCTATAAGGAATACCGCGGCAAGCCGGACGCGGCGCTGGCCATTGAGAACCTGGAGGTGGACTTCTCCGCGCGCACCGTCGTCAGCAACGGCCATCCCGTTTCCCTGACCGATACGGAATTCTCCATCCTGGAGCATCTGCTGCGCAATCGCGGCACCACCGTCACCGCGCCCGAGCTCTACGAGGGCGTGTGGAAGGAAAAATTTTTGCCCGGCTCCGGCAATACGGTCATGGTGCACGTGCTGAACCTGCGCCGCAAGATCGAAGAGAACCCCTCCTCGCCCAAGATCATCCGCACCGTTTGGGGAAAGGGCTACCAAATTGATTAAAAAGCTTCTGGAGCCGGTGCGCCGCTCGCTCAACGTGCGGATGATCATCTCCCAGCTGTTCGCCCTGGCCGTCGCCGCGCTGGTCTTCTTCGCAGTCAGCGGCTCCGGGCGCTACGCCGTGGAGCACATCTACATGAGCCCCGAATCCGTGGCCGCGCGCAAGGCGTCCATCTATTCGCAGTTCAGCTCCTACGTCACGGCCAATATGGTCGCCGGCAGCGATACGGCGGCCATCGCCCGCTGGACGCGGCAGCACGACTACGTGACGATCCAGATCTATCAGGGTGAGAACGTCTCCGCCCGCTTCAGCGGCGGGCGCGTCGCCGCCAACAGCCTCTCCCCCATGCCGGAGAGCCAGTACGGCAAGCTCTATCCCATGCGCTTTGCCGATGGCGTCTATCAGATTGCCATCGGCGACAGCTCCCAGAACCGGGAGCTGTTCGTCAACAGCATCCTGGCCGTTACGCTGGCCTTCATCGCCTTCATCGCCATCCAGCTGCGCTATACCGGCAAGCTGACGCGTCGCATCGTCTCCCTCTCGCGCGAGGCCGCCGAGGTGAGCGCCGGGGATCTGGAAAATCCGATCTCCGCCAAGGGCGAGGACGAGATCGCCGCCCTGGCGAGCGACATGGACACCATGCGGCGCTCGGTCATTGAGCGCATGGGCAACGAGCGACGGGCCTGGGAGGCAAACTCCGAGCTCATCACCGCCGTCTCGCACGATATCCGCACCCCGATGACCAGTCTGATCGGCTATTTGGGCCTGCTCAAGGAGCAGAACCTGCCGGAGGAGCAGCGCAGTCAGTTCACCAATTCCGCCTACGACAAGGCCATGGAGCTCAAGGTGCTGACCGACGAGCTGTTCCGCTACTTCCTGGTTTTCGGCCGGGCGGATCTGGAGATGAATCTGGAAACACTCGACGCGAGACTCCTGCTTGAGCAGCTGCTGGGCGAGGCGGAATTCGACCTGCGCGACAGCGGCTTTGAGGTGCAGCGCGTGGAATTTGAGGGCGAATGCAGCGTGAAGGCCGATCCCATGTACCTCAAGCGCGTGCTGGATAACCTGATTTCCAACATCAAAAAATACGCCGACCGCGCCGAGCCCGTGCTGCTGCTGTCCGAACACAGCGACGGGACGCTGCGCGTCCGCTTCTCCAACGCCGTCGCCCACGGGCTCAGCCGCGTGGAGAGCACCAAGATCGGCATCCGCACCTGTGAAAAGATCATGAAGCACATGGGCGGTCAGTTCGCCGTGCACAACGACGGCGCACGCTTCGAGGCGGAGCTGTCGCTGCCGGCGGAAAACTTGTGATCCTCTCTTCTCCTCTCTTTTATACAACATGCCGCAGGGCCGCCCCTCAGGGGCGGCCCTGTGTCGTTGATTCACTTTGCCCGGCCAGCCAGGCGTCCAGCCCGTCGGCCAGGCCCAGGACGATCTGATGCCGGTACGCGTCGTCCGCCAGCAGCAGATCCTCCTCGGGATTGGACATATAGCCCATCTCCACGATGCAGGCCGGGACCAGGCTGTAATTGAGGCCGCTCATCGTGTCAGTCTCCCAGAGTGTTCGCCGCCCTTCCTCGCAGCCGACGGCTTCGCCGAGGCTTTGCAGCAGCGCATCGGCCAGCGAACGGCAGGACGGATAAAGCGCGCTGTTGTATGGGTTTTGCGGCGTGATGCAGATGGTCATCACACCGCGCACAGAGGGATCCTCGTCGGCGTTGGCGTGGATGCGGACGAAGGCGTCCGCCTGCAGGGCATTGGCGATCGCTGCACGTTCGGCGTTCGAGAGTGAAACCTCATTCGTCTCGCGCGTCAGGACGACGCGGTAGCCGCGCGAAAGCAGCTCGTCGCGCAGCATCAGCGACACCGTGAGGTTGAGCTCATACTCCGGGATCCCCGTCACAACGCCCTGCGTGCCGTCCGTGACCCGTGCCTTCATCTCGCTCGCGCCCGGGCCGATCGGCTCCGGCGTACTGTCTCCCTGCGCCTGATGGCCGGGATCGATAACGATCAGCGGCGCGGGTTCCGGCGTCGGCTCCGGGCTGGGGCTCGGCGCGGGCGTCAGGACGGGAGCGGCGCTTGCCGCTTGCTGGGGCGGATGCGTCGGCGCGGGAGGCTCGTTCATCTTCTGGTGCAGCGAGGCGCTGAGAACGAACAGCGCGACGCCGCCGACGATCAGCGTGAGGGCGAGCAGGGTCTGTTTGGTTTTTCTCTTCATTGGTGCCCCTCTTCCCTGTTACAGGCTAAAAAGGTGGGCCGGTTTTCTGACCGACCCACCGCTTATTAAAATTCCTTTTCGTAGCAGGCGATGACGGCGTTCATCACCGCCGCGCGAAAGCCGCTTTCTTCCAGACGGCGCACGCCCTGGATCGTGCTGCCCGCCGGTGAGCAGACGCGGTCCTTCAGCGAGCCGGGGTGCTCCCCGGTCTCGAGCAGCAGCTCCGCCGTGCCCTTGAGCATCTGTGCGGCGTAGTCCAGCGCCAAGCGGCGCGGCAGTCCGCAGGCCACGGCGCCGTCAGCGAGCGCTTCGACGAACATCGCCGCGAAGGCCGGGCCGCAGCCGGTAAAGCCGGCGGCGTCCATCAGATGCTCGTCCAGCTCCGAGACCAGGCCCGTAGCGCCGAGCAACTTCTTCAGCAGCGCCTTTTCCTCCTCCGTCACGAGCGGAGACGCCGTCATCAGCGTCACGCCGCTGCCGACGGCGACGGGGATATTCGGCATGATTCGGATGATCGGCCGCTCCCCGAGCAGCGAAGCGAGCGTTTGCAGATCCTTGCCCGCGCACATGGAGACGATCACAAAGCGGTCCCGCCGCGCGTCCAGCACGTCGCGGATGCCGTCGATCATCCCGGCGAGCATCTGCGGCTTGACGCCGAGAAAGAGCAGATCGGATTCCGCCGCCGCGCGCCGGTTGTCCACAGCCTCTCCGCCGATTTCCTCCGCCAGGCGCTGCGCCTTCTCCGGGCTGCGGTTAGCCAGCAGCAGCCGCTCCGCGCAGCCGGATTTTGCCGCGCCTCTCGCCAAAGCGGAGCCCATATTTCCCGTTCCGATAAATCCTACGACGGCCATGCCCGGCTCCTTTCTTACTCGCTGAGGTCGCTGCGCACGACCTTTCCGATATTCCAAAGGTGCGCCGCCTTACGGGCCGCGTCAAAGCGGTCATCGGGGTTTTTGTATTCAAAATGTGCCGTATGCGAGCCGCAGTCCACGCACATCACATACCAGCACCAGCCGTTTTCCTCTTCCAGAAGACCCACTCCTCCGCAATAGGGGCAGTCCTGCAGTTCCAGCTCTTGGTAAATATCCATCTTCGTTCCTCCTGATTTTTCGGCGGCCGCTTGACAAACGGGCGCCCGTCTGATAATACTTATTTTATCATCAGCGGCCGAGGGGCCGCATAGAATATGCTGAACAGGCCGGAGCGCACGCGCTCGGAGCCGGGTCACAGTTGTGACAGTGGATCGCCCACGGGACAGAAGGATCTGAATCCCGGGGTTCTTTTTTTACCCGGAAAAGGAGGCTTTTCCATGACGCAGACACTCGATTTCGAAAAAACGGCCACGCGGGTCTCGCTGGTGAGCGTGGCCGGCAACGCGGCGCTCTCCGTGTTCAAGCTGCTGGCCGGCATCCTGGCGCACTCCGGCGCGATGATCAGCGACGCGGTGCACTCGGCCTCGGACGTGCTGAGCAGTTTCATCGTCATCATCGGCGTGAAGCTCTCCGCCCGCGAAGCCGACCGCGACCACCCCTACGGGCACGAGCGCTTCGAATGCGTCGCGGCGATCGTCCTGGCCGTGGTGCTCGCCGTCACCGGTCTGCTGATCGGCTACGGGGCGGTGGAAAGCATCGGTGCCGGTGAAAAGGCGGCGGTGATCCCCGGACTGCTGGCGCTCATCGCGGCGGTGGTGTCCATCGCCTGCAAGGAGGCCATGTACTGGTACACGCGCCATTACGCCAGGCGCCTCAATTCCGCCGCGCTGATGGCCAACGCCTGGCACCACCGCAGCGACGCGCTCTCTTCCGTCGGCGCGCTGATCGGCATCGCGGGCGCGCGCCTCGGCTACCCGATCATGGAGCCGATCGCGAGCCTGCTGATCTGCCTGTTCATCCTCAAGGCGGCCTATGACATTTTCAAGGACGCCACCGGGAAAATGGTGGACCGCGCCTGCGACGCGGAGACGGAACAGCGCATCGCCGACTGCGTACTGTCGCAGGCAGAAGTGCTCGGCATCGACCGCCTGCAGACCCGGGAGTTCGGCAGCAAGATCTACGTAGACCTGGAGATCCGGGTCGACGGCAGCCTCCCGCTCGTCGAGGCGCATGACATTGCCGAGCAGGTGCACGACCGGATCGAGGCAGAGTTCCCCGCTGTCAAGCACATCATGGTGCACGTCAATCCGGGGGAAATTCGGAATTCGTAATTCGTAATTCGGAATTCGGATTTATCTTTATCTTCCCTATCTGTCCGCGCCTTTGGTGCGGGCAGTCTTTTTTTCACAATGATCGCAGGCCATGGCACAGTTCTCGCAGCAGCCAGAGCAGCTCACGCCCTTATGGCAGGAGCCCGCCTTGCCGCCGCGGATCGCGCGCACGGCGAAATAGACCATCACGCCGACGGCGAGCAGGATCAGGATATCCCAGACGTTCATCCGCTCACCCCATTCCCAGCAGCAGCCCGATCAGGCGCACCAGCAGCGCCGCGATCCAGGCGATCGCGCACTGCCACAGCACCACATAGAGCGCCCAGCGGCCGCCGAGCTCGCGCTTGATGGAGGCGATGGCTGCCACGCAGGGCGTATAGAGCAGGCTGAAGACCAGCAGCGACGCCGCCGTAAGCGTGCTGAGCGCGGCACTGACGCCCTCGGCGGAAAAGAGGATCTCCATCACGGACACCACACTCTCCTTGGCCATAAAGCCGCTGATGAGCGAGGTAACGATCCGCCAGTCGCCGAGCCCGACGGGCCGGAACAGCGGCACCAGCAAGCCGGACACGGCGGCGAGGATGCTCTCATGCGAATCCTCCACCAGGTTGAAGCCGAAGTCGAAGCTCTGCAGGAACCAGACGACGATCGTGGCGATCAAAATGACGGAAAAGGCGCGCTGCAGGAAGTCCTTGGCCTTTTCCCACAGCAGTTGCAGGACGTTTCGCGCACTGGGCAGGCGGTAGTTCGGCAGTTCCATCACGAAGGGCACGGCCTCGCCCTTGAAGAGCGTCTTTTTATACAGCAGCGCGACCAGGATGCCGGTCACGATGCCCAGCAGATACAGCCCCGTGATGATCAGCCAGCCGTTTCTTGGGAAGAACACGCTGACAAAGAAGCTGTAGATCGGCAGCTTCGCCGTGCAAGACATGAAGGGCGTGAGCAGAATGGTCATGCGGCGGTCGCGGTCGCTCGGCAGGGTGCGGGTGGACATGACGGCGGGCACCGTGCAGCCGAAGCCGATCAGCATCGGCACGATGCTGCGGCCAGAAAGGCCGATCTTGCGCAGGATCTTGTCCATAAAAAAGGCGACGCGGGCGATATAGCCGCTGTCCTCCAGCAAAGAGAGGAACAGGAACAGGATCACGATCAGCGGCAGGAAGCTCACCACGCTGCCGACGCCTTCGAACAGGCCCTTGAGTACGAGGCTCTGGACGGCCTGGTTGACGTGCCCGGCCTGCATGGCCCGCTCCGTCAGCCCGGCCAGGGCGTCGATCCCCTCGGCCAGCAGATCCTGCAGGAAGGGGCCGATGAGGAAGAAGGTCAGGAAGAATACCAGGGCCATGATGACGACGAACATCGGGATGGCCGTATATTTGCCGGTGAGGACACGGTCCAGGCGCTCGCTGCGCTTGTGCTCGCGGCTCACGCGGGGCTTGATGACGCAGCGGTCGCAGACCTTTTTGATATACTCAAAGCGCATGTCCGCGATGGCGGCGCTGCGGTCGAGCCCGCGCTCCTTCTCCATCTGCAGCACGATGTGCTCCAGCATCTCCGTCTCGTTCTGATCCAGCTCCAGCTGCTCGGCGATCCGGCTGTCGCCCTCGACGAGCTTGCTGGCCGCGAAGCGCACGGGAATGCCCGCGCGGATGGCATGGTCCTCGATCAGATGGACGACGGCGTGCAGACAGCGGTGCACCGCGCCGCCGTGATCCTCCGCGCCGCAGAAATCCTGCCGCAGCGGCTTTTCCTGGTATTTGGCGATATGCACGGCGTGGCGCACCAGTTCGTCCACGCCCTGGTTTTTGGCCGCCGAAATCGGCACCACAGGCACGCCCAGCATGGATTCCATGGCGTTGACGTCCACGGTGCCGCCGTTTCCGGTCAGCTCGTCCATCATGTTCAGCGCAACCACCATCGGCACCTTCATCTCCAGCAGCTGCATCGTCAGATAGAGATTTCGCTCGATGTTGGTGGCGTCCACGATATTAATGATCGCCTTCGGCTTCTGCTGCAGCACGAAGTCGCGCGAGACCAGCTCCTCGCTGGAATAGGGCGACATGGAGTAGATGCCCGGCAGGTCGGTGATGGAGGTGTCGCTGTGGCCGCGGATCACGCCGTCCTTGCGGTCCACCGTCACGCCCGGGAAGTTGCCGACGTGCTGGTTGGAGCCGGTCAGCTGGTTGAAGAGCGTCGTTTTGCCGCTGTTCTGGTTGCCGACGAGCGCGAAGCTCAGCACCGTTCCGTCCGGCAGCGGATCGCCGCTGCCCTTCGGATGGAACTTTCCTTCCTCGCCGAGACCGGGGTGCGGCGTCCGTTTCCGCTCTGCCCGCTCCCTGTGCTCGGAGGCGCTTTCGATGCCCGTAATCTCGATCTTTTCCGCATCCGCCAGACGCAGCGTCAGCTCATAGCCGTGGATGCGCAGCTCCATCGGGTCGCCCATCGGCGCGAGCTTGACCAGCGTGACCTCGGCGCCAGGGATCACGCCCATATCGAGGAAGTGCTGCCGCAGCGCGCCCTCTCCTCCGACGCGCTCGATGCGGGCAGACTCCCCTGTTTTCAGTTCGTTGAGTCTCATTTTCTATTCTCTCTCCCACAAATATGGCGGAGCGGGCCCTCCCCCGCTCGCCATCATTCCATTATGCTATTATACTCATCTTTCTGTGATCCTGCAAGATACGCGCCGGATTCTTTGTGTTTTTTCACGCCGACCGGCGCAAAAAAGAACGGCCCTGCGATTCGATTCAAATCGCAGGGCCGGAAGGCAGTCTATCTTTTCTTGTAGAGCAGCAGTTCGGGATCGGCGCCGTCACAGCCGTAGGTGCAGACCAGGATAAAATCTGCGTTGGCCAGTACGCCGAAGCAGCGGTCTCCGCCGTCCTCCGGTTCCAGCTGATTGCCGAGGTACGTCGTCCGGTCGTTCAGGAATCTCGCCGTCTGGCCGCCGGGGAGCGGATACGTCAGGTTGACATAACTTCCGACGAGAGCGTTCAGCTTTTCCAGTTTTGGCATGCCCTCGATATGCAGGGCGTTGATCTCGTCGATCAGCTGCTTTTTGAGGGCTTCGAACTGCCCGCCGTCGCCCAGCTCTCCGTGACGCTTCCAGTAATCCAGCGTGGGCAGGACCTGCTTCAAGTAGGCGCGGGCCTGCTCTTCGGGACAGGATTCGTTCGCCATGTTGCGGACGCAGACCTCGATCAAATCGTCCATGTCGCTGTAGGTGTAGGTCCCGTCGGCATAGCACCACTGGCAGTAGTCTTCGTTGAGGCTCCCGTCGCGGTTATGTCCGATGATCGCGTCGTCCAGCGGCATGCCGCAGCACTGGCAGATCAGCTTGCGCGGTGAGCCGAGCAGCGTGTTGATGGATACGCCGAACAGCTCCGAAAGGAGCTTGAGGGTCTCGGTGTTCGGCACCGTCTCCCCGTTTTCCCAGCGGGATACAGCCTGTCGGGTCACATAGACCTTTTCCGCCAGCTCGTCCTGCGAAAGGCCACGCTTCGTCCGCAGCTCAAAGATTACGTCCTTTGTATTCATCGAATCGCCTCCTTTTTCTTTATCATAATGTGGAGGAGGCGATATTGCAAGCAACGCGCTGTTGCTGTCGCGGAAACAAACCAAAAGCCCCTTCTGTCCATTTGGGCAAAAGAGGCTTTTGGTTATATTATAATGCTTGATTCTTCGGCAGTCGCTTATTTTGCCTTGATCAGCGGGGCGCCGGAGTGCCAGGCCTTGCCGCAGATCTCGCCGACGGCGTAGTAATCGAAGCGCATCTGGTCAAAGAGGAAGGTGTCGAGCTTGGCGGCGTCGATCTTGCCGTTTTCGTCCAGCACCTTTTCATCGGCCATCACATTGACGATCTCGCCCAGCACGCGCAGACCGTAGGGCTGCTCCTGGATCTCGACGACCCTGCATTCGAGCGTCAGCGGATACTCCTTGATGACGGGCGCATCCACGCGGCTGCTCTTTTCCGCATGGAGACCAGTGCGCGCGAACTTGTCGGGAAACTTGTTGGCGCTGGCGGTGCCCATGAAATCGGACTCCACAAGGGTGTCACGGCCGGGCACGGAGAGCGTGAAGGCGCTGCGGGCCTTGAGGTTGGCAACGGTCTTGTGATCCTCCTCCAGATTGAGGGCGACCATGTTCTCCGCGCAGATGCCGCCCCAGGCCATCGCCATGACGTCGACGCTGTCGTCCTCGTTGTAGGTGCCGATCATGTAGACGGGCATCGGGAACAGAAAGGGCTGTACTCCAAAATCTTTCATCGTGCTTCTCCTTATTTTTTCATTCGGGCTGCGGGTCCGGGTTTCCGTCCCATATCGCCCCTTGCATTTCTGCTGTGAAAATGCTATCATAAAGCCGCATTTGAATCAAGTACCTACATTCTTGTAAGGTACTTACCCGGAGGAAAGTATGGATCGCAAGCGCATCGAGACCGCGGATTTCAGCGAGACCGGCTACAGCTATACGCTCTCGCTGATCGCCGGAAAGTACAAGCCCATCATCCTCTACTGCCTGATGGAATATGAGCCTGTCCGTTTCAACGAGATGCAGCGGTATCTGAAAACGGTGGCGGACAAGACGTTGAGCCAGAATCTGAAAGAGCTGGAGGCCGACGAGCTGATCGTGCGGACGGTCTATCCGCAGATCCCGCCGAAGGTGGAGTATTCTCTGACCGAGCGCGGCCATTCGCTGGTCAAAGTGCTTGACAAGCTCTGCGACTGGGGCATGGAAAACCGGAAATAACAAGAAAACCACCCTGTTCGGGTGGTTTTTGTTTTGGCGGAGATGGAGAGATTCGCCCGGCGCGGGCACCGCGCCGGCACGCACACGGGCATCGAAACAGGCCCCCGGTCTGTTTCTCTCGCTTCGCTCGTGCCCTTTTCGAATCTCCCCCTACCGCTGATAAAAAAATCCCCCACCGAATGGTGGGGGATTTTTTTATGGCGGAGATGGAGAGATTCGAACTCTCGAAGAGCTTTTGACCCTTACACGATTT
>CAMNOV010000031.1 GCA_946547105.1 uncultured Clostridia bacterium
TAGCCGGTGGAGATGATCTCGTCGTTGCGCACGATGATCGCGCCGTATTTGCGCCTGAGGCAGGTGGAGCGCTCGAGCACGGAATCGGCAATGTCCAGATAATAGTTCTGCTTGCTGGTACGGTTATCCATAGGGCACCTCCGGGCGTTTTCTTGATCGCCTTCATCATAGCCTATTTTACGGAATATTTCAAGAATGAGTAGCTTTTTTCGGAGGAAAGTGTTAGAATAAATCCCATGAACAGAAATTATCAGAAAGAACTGGACCGGATCATCCAGAAACAGGGAGAAAAACGCCCGCGCGTGCTGCTGCACGCCTGCTGCGGCGTCTGCTCCAGCGCCGTGCTGGAATACCTGACGCAGTTTTTCGACATCACGATCCTCTGGTACAATCCCAACCTCTATCCGCAGGAGGAATTCGACCGGCGCTACAGCACTCTGCTCGAGTTGCTGGAAAAAATGGGCCTGCAGGAGTGCGTCGCGGTCCTGGCGGAGCCCTGGCGGCCGGAGGACTACCGCGCTGTCGCCGCCGGACTCGAGGACGAGCCCGAGGGCGGCAAACGCTGCACGGAGTGCTTTCGCCTGCGCCTGAAGGAAACGGCGCGGATCGCGGCGGAGCGGGGCTTTGATTATTTCTGCACCACGCTGACGGTCTCGCGCCACAAGGACGCCGTCCGTATCAACGCGCTCGGCGAAGAGCTTGGCCGGGAGGCGGGCGTGGCCTGGCTGCCCTCGGACTTCAAAAAACAGGGGCGCGAAATGCGCGCGACGGAGCTGGCCGATGCTTACGGCCTCTACCGTCAGCTCTACTGCGGCTGCGAGTATTCCCTGCGCAAGCGGGAAGAACACGCAGCGGACTGATTTCATCAAAAAGCAGGTTTCCACACCCTGCTTGGGCCGAATGGGGCCGGACAAAAAATGGACTCCGGGGGGAGACCCCGGTTGTAGTTTTTGTGCGCCTCCATTTTGCCGATCATAAAAAATGGAGGTTTCCCAAAAAATGAACAAGCAAAACCACAGCAAACTCCTCAAGCTTGCCGTCTCGGCCGTCATCGCCGCCGTCTATGCGGCCCTGACGATCGTCCTCGCCCCCATCAGCTACGGCCCCGTGCAGTTTCGCGTGAGCGAGGCGCTCACTGCGCTGCCCTTCCTGATGCCCGGCACCGTCTGGGGCATTTTCATCGGCTGCGTCCTCGCCAACCTTTACACCGGCAGCGTTCTCGACATCGTGTTCGGGTCGCTGGCCACGCTGCTGGCCGGTCTCTGCACCGCCTGGTTCGGCAAACGGGGCAACACCGTGAAAAACCGTCTGCTCGGCTGCCTGATGCCGGTCGTGTTCAACGCCGTCATCGTCGGCGCGGTGCTCACCTGGGGCTACAAGTTTCAGGAATTTCCCAACAGTGCGCTGGCCTCCTACGGCTTCAACGCCCTGACCGTCGGCCTGGGCGAGGCGGCCGTACTCTATCTGATCGGTTACCCCCTGCTCAGCCAGCTTCCGAAAGTCAAAAGTCTCCGCGAGTTTTTCGATAAAGTCAAGCGTTCATAAGGCCCCGGCGCCCGGGGCGAAAGGAGCTTTGTATGAAAGTCAGAAAAGCGGTCATCCCGGCAGCCGGTCTCGGCACGCGCCTGCTGCCCAACACCAAAAGCATCCCCAAGGAGATGCTGCCCCTGGTGGACAAGCCCGTCATCCAGTACATCGTGGAGGAGGCGGTCGCCGCCGGCGTGGAGGAGATCCTGATCATCACCAACCGCGGCAAGAGCCCCATCGAGGATTACTTTGACTATGCGCCCGACCTGGAGGAGCGCCTGATTGCCGACGGCAAGGCCGACGAAGCCCGCATCGTGCGCGAGGTGGCCGACATGGCGGACGTGTATTTCGTGCGGCAGAAGGAGACCAAGGGCCTGGGCCACGCGATCTGGCGCGCCCGCAGCTTCGTGGGCAACGAGCCCTTCGGCGTGCTGCTGGGCGACGATATCATGCTCAGCGAAAAGCCGGTGCTCAAGCAGCTGGTGGAGGCTGCCGAGGCCAATGAATGCAGCGCCATCGCGGTGCGCCAGGTGCCGGACGAGCTGATCGTGAAGTACTCCTCCGTCAAGCTCGAGGAGCAGCTCTCGGAGCGGGTCTACCGCATCAGCGACATGAACGAGAAGCCGACCCTGGCCGAGAAGCTCTCGGACTACGCGATCCTCGGCCGCTATGTGCTGACGCCCGGCATCTTCGATATCCTGGAGCACACCGCGCCCGGCCGCAACAACGAGATCCAGCTCACCGACGGCATGAAAACGCTCTGCCATCGCGAGCCCATGTGTGCCGTGGACTTTGAGGGCCGCCGCTACGACACCGGCAACCTCAAGGGCTATCTCGAGGCCATCATCGACTTCGCGCTCAAGAACAAGGAGGCCGGGGACTGGCTGCGCCAGTTCATCATCGATAAGGCAAAATCCTTCGAGGCTTGACAAAAGCGCACGGAAGGACTACAATCACAATCGCAAAGAGGGGAGCTGGGTTTGTCCCGGCTGAGAAGGCGTAACAGAGCGCCTAAACCCGTGAACCTGATCCGGGTAATGCCGGCGTAGGAAACCAGATTCGTGCATTTCCGCGGGTTCATGTTTGTGGACCCGCGGTTTTTATTTTCATTTCCGAATCGGAAAAGGAGGAACTCTCATGAAAAACAGCACCAGAAGACTGACCGATACCGCCATCCTGATCGCGCTCGGCACCGTGCTGAGCCTGTTCAAGATCGACCTGCCCTTCGGCGGCGGCGTGACGATCTGCAGCATGCTGCCCCTGGTCATCATCAGCTTCCGCTACGGCTGGAAATGGGGCGGCCTGGCCGGCTTCGTCTACAGCGTGATCCAGCTGATGCTCGGCCTGGACAACGTCCAGTATGCCAGCTCCGCCGTGATGGCCGGCGGCATCATCCTTCTCGACTACATCCTGCCCTACACCGTGATCGGCTTTGCCTCCCTCTTCGGCGGCAAGCCCACGAACACCCGCAAGGCGCTCGTGCTCGGCATCGTCGTCTCCTTCGTCCTGCGCCTGGTCTGCCACGTCATCACCGGCGCGTGGATCTGGGGCGAATGGATGCCCGAGGAATTCATGAACATGGCCATGACCAGCCCCTGGATCTACTCGATCCTGTATAACGGCTGGTACATGCTGGCCGAGATCGTGCTGACGGTCATCGTCGCCATGGCGATCTACAATCCGCTCAAGCGCTTCATCCACGGCGAAGACCTGAAAAAGGCCTGAAAAACGAACAAATAACCGCCCATCCGTTTCGGATGGGCGGTTTTGTCATTTCAGCAGCTTGAGATAGGCCTTGAAAGCCGTGGGAACGGCGAAGCCGGCGCGGATCTCGTCCGGGCGTTTCCACACATATTCCCCACTTTGCCCGGAACAATCGACGAAAAAGCCGCTCATATGCCACTCGACGTGGGTAAAAATATGTCTTGCTTCCCCACACGGGCGGATTTTATCGGGCGAAAGCCCGGCTTCTTCGAGTGCGGTGCGGACTTCTCCTGCGGAGCGCTTTCCGGGCAGGGAGGGGAACTCCCACATCCCGGCAAGAAGACCCGTCTCCCCGCGCCGCCGCAGGGCACAGCGTCCGTCACAGCGCAGCAGCAGCACGGTTTTTTCCTCGATGCGCCGCTCCTTTTTCGGGCTGCGGCGGGGAAGCTCCGCGGTCAGACCCTGTTCCCGCGCCAGACACAGCTCGTGCAGCGGGCAGGCCTCACAGCGCGGCTCGCCGTTCGGCAGGCAGACCGTTTCGCCGAGCTCCATCAGGCCCTCAGTCAGCAGCCCCGCGTCCTCTCCGGAGGCATAGATGCCGCGCAGCGCGTCGGCCACGCGGCTTTTGGTCTTCTGGCTCAAAACGTCGTCGCCGCAGGCGGTCACGCGCATGATGACGCGCAGGACGTTGCCGTCCACGGCGGGCTCCGGCTCGCCGCAGGCGATGGAGGCGACGGCCCCGGCGGTGTAGTCCCCGATGCCGGGGAGCCTGCGAAGTTCGGCGGCCGTGCGGGGAAGCTCGCCGCCGTATTCGTCCATCACGAGCTGCGCGGCCTTTTTCAGATTGCGCGCGCGGCTGTAATAGCCCAGACCCTCCCAGAGCTTCAGCAGCCGGTCCTCCGGCACGGCGGCCAGGGCCGCAACGTCCGGCAGCTCCGCGAGAAAGCGCGCGTAGTAGGGGATCACGGTCTCAATGCGCGTCTGCTGCAGCATGATTTCCGAGATCCAGACCTGGTAGGGCGTCGGATGATCCCGCCAGGGCAGCGCCCGCCGCACGGACCGATACCAGGGGATCAGCCGCCCGGCGCAGCGGCGCAGCAGGCTTCGTTCGGCAGCTCCGTCCATCTCAGACGACGAAGCGCTGGGCCAGCAGCAGGCAGAGATAGGCGGTGGGGATCGCGAAGAGCAGGCTGTCGGCGCGGTCCATCAGGCCGCCGTGGCCGGGGATGAGGTTGGAAAAGTCCTTCACGCCGATCATGCGCTTGACGAGCGACTCGGCCAGATCGCCGATCTGCCCCATGCTGGAGGCCAGCAGGGCGGTCACGACGCAGACCCAGAGCGGGATGTTCCGGTAGACGAGGCCGGGGATCAGCGGCAGCAGGAAGTACAGCGCCGCGCCCGCGGCGACGGAGGCAAGCGCCCCGGAGATACTGCCCTCCCAGGTCTTGTGCGGGGAGACCAGCGGGGCGAGCTTGTGCCTGCCGAAGCGCATGCCGCCGAAAAGGGCAAAGGCGTCGCAGATCATGGAGGCCGCGGCCGCGAGGATCAGTGTCTCGGCCCAGATGTCGGAGATGCTGATGCGCATCAGCAGCACGAACAGGAAGCCGGGATAGGACACGCCCGCCTCGGTATAGAAGGCGCCGGGGCCGGACACGCGCGGATGCAGGATGCCGGAGAACATGGCCAGGAAGATGGCCAGCGTCAGCGCGGCGACGCAGTACTCGAGCGGCGCGTGCAGCAGGGTCAGGATGGCCTGAAGCACCATATGGCTGTACATCACCCAGGCGCAGCAGGCAATGTCCAGCTTCTCCAGGTTGCGGCTGAGCTCATAGCAGCAGATCACGCCCGCCGCGGCGAAAAACAGCACGCGGCTGATCTCGGAGGCGAGGATGCAGCCGAAGGTGACGATCAGCAGAACGATTGCGGATGTTACTCTCTGTCTCAAGGGAAAACCACTCTTTTCGGACCAAAATCGGAATAAAACTATATTATCACAAATTTGTGCCCGGCTCAATACGAAATCTCGACAAGATCATCCGCACACGGCTTTCTGTTGCAATTTGGCAGGGCGCGTGCTAAACTGTAACATAGCAAATTGTTTGGCCGGAGACAGAAAACATGATCAAAAAGTGGCGAGTGAAGTTTCCCGCGCAAAAGGGCTATGACCGGCGCTGGGCCTATGTCTATCTCCCGACGGAGGCGAGGCGCGACCCGGAGCGCCGTTTCCCCGTGCTGTATATGTTCGACGGGCACAACGTCTTTTATGACGAGGACGCGACCTACGGCAAAAGCTGGGGCATGAAGGAATACCTCGATTACTGCGACGTGCCGCTGATCGTGGCGGCGGTGGAGTGCAACCACGGGCCGGATCACGCCCGCATCCACGAGTACCTGCCCTACGACGTCACATCGGCCCGCTACGGGACCTTTGACGGGCACGGGCGGGAGACCATGGACTGGTTTGTGAACGAATTCAAGCCCATGATCGACGCGCGCTTCCCCACGCTGCCGGACCGGGAGCATAGCTTCATCGCCGGCTCCTCCATGGGCGGGCTGATGAGCCTGTACGCCCTGGCAGAGTATAATCAGGTGTTTTCCCGCGCGGCCGCGCTCTCGCCCTCGATCGAGTTCGGCCCGCAACAGCTCGACGAGCTGCTGAAAAACGCGGACTTTGCACCGGATACGGTGCTGTACATGGACATGGGCGAAACGGAGCTGCGGTCTCGCCGCGCGCAGAGCCGATGGCGCAGCGTGTGCCGGCTTCTGATGCAAAAGGACGTGCTGCTCACGGCGCGCCTGGTCCCCGGCGGCGAGCACAACGAGGCCAGCTGGGAAAAGCAGAACCCCTTCTTCATTTCAACTTTGCTGTACGGATTGGAGGATTGAGCGATGGAGATCCGCTATGACAAATGGTACAGTCCTGCGCTGGGGCGGGATATGGAGATCAAGACCTACGGCCGCGGCGGCAAGCCGGTGCTGTACATCCCCTGCCAGGATGGGCGCTTCTACGACTTTGAAAACTTCGGCATGCTCGACGCCTGGCGTCCCTTCCTGGACGCGGGGCAGGTGACGGTCTTTTCGGTGGACACGCTCGACACCGAGACCTGGTCCTATAAAAACGGCAATCCCTACTGGCGCATCCGCCGCCACGAGGACTGGATGCGCTACCTCACGGACGAGGTGGTGCCCTTTATCCGCATGATCTGCCGTGAGTACGGCTGGAAGACCAACCCCGGCGTGATGGCCTTCGGCGCAAGTCTCGGCGCGACCCACGCCGCCAACCTCTATTTCCGCTTCCCCGACATGTTTGACGAGCTGCTGGCCCTCAGCGGCATTTACGACGCGTCCTACGGCTTCGACGGCTATATGGACGATAAGGTCTATCTGAATTCGCCCCTGCACTATCTGCCCAACATGACGCTCGACCACCCCTACATGGAAAAATACCGCCGCAACAAGGCGGTCATCTGCGTGGGGCAGGGCCCCTGGGAGATCCCGGAATCCACCCGCGATCTCGACCGGGTGCTGAAGGAGAAGGGCATCCCCGCCACGGTCGATTACTGGGGCTACGACGTCCAGCACGACTGGTCCTGGTGGTTCAAGCAGGTGGCCTATTTTGTTCCCAAGCTCCTGGAAAACTAATCCCTCCCGAAAGAAGGAATCCCAATGAAAAACGCGATCTTCATGTCCCCGAACTTCCCCGAAAACTACTGGCATTTCTGCCATGAGCTGCACCACAACGGCATCAACGTCCTCGGCATCGGCGACGAGGCCTACGACCGCCTCCTGCCGGAGCTGCGGGACTGCCTGACCGAGTATTACCGGGTCGACAGCATGGAAAACTACGACGAGGTCTACCGCGCCGTGGCCTTCTTTGCCTTCAAATACGGCCGCATCGACTTCCTGGAATCCAACAACGAGTACTGGCTGGAGCAGGACGCGGCGCTGCGCACGGATTTCAATATTCCCGGCTTCCACAACGAGGATATGGAGCGCATCAAGTTCAAATCCGGCATGAAGGAATATTACCGCCGCGCGGGCATCCCCACGGCGCGCTTCCACATGGCCGACAACCTCGAGGGCTGCCGCGCCTTCATCAAAGAGGTCGGCTACCCGGTCATCGCCAAGCCCGACAACGGCGTCGGCGCCAACGGCACCTGGAAGATCAAGAGCGACGAGGATCTGCAGCGCTTCCTTCTTGAGTGGGACGGCAGCCCCTACATCATGGAGGAGTTCATCCGCGGCGAGATCATCTCCTACGACGCGATCTACGACTCCAAGGGCCAGCCGATCTTCGAGACCGGCAACGTCTCGCCGATCCCGGTCATGGACATCGTCAACAACAACGACAACTGCATCTTCTATATCCTGCGCGACCTGCCGGACGATACCCGCGCTGCCGGCCGGGCCACGGCCAAGAGCTTCGGCGTGCGCAGCCGCTTCATCCACTTTGAGTTCTTCCGCCTGCTGGAGGACCAGTACATCGGCAAGAAGGGCCAGGTCGTGGCGCTGGAGGTCAACATGCGCCCCAGCGGCGGCTATTCGCCCGATATGATCAACTTTGCCCACAGCACGAACGTCTACAAGATCTGGGCAGACATGGTGGCCTTTGACCGCAGCGACATGCCCTGCGGCGACCACAATTACTGCGTCTTCGCCGGCCGGCGCGACGGCAAGAAGTTCGCGCTCAGCGACGAGGAGATCGAGGAGAAGTACCGCAACAACCTCTGCATGGTCGAGCGCATGCCCGACGCGCTCTCCGGCGCGATGGGCAACCGGGCCTTCCTGGCCACCGTCCCCACCAAAGAGGCGCTCAACCGCTTCTGGAAGGACATCGTGCGAAGCAAGTGATCAACGGGAACCCGCTGCGCTGGGCTTCCCGTTGAGGGGCTTCGCCCTGCTGCATGCACTCGCTTGCGGGAGACGCTCGCACACTGGCAGGGCGCAATGTGTGTTTTCCGAGGCGCATGTCCCCGGAAAACACGATTCAACTTCTTTTTTCGCTGCGGCGAAAAAACTCTGCGAGGCAAAATAAAAAACTCCGTGAAAGTTTCACGGAGTTTTTTCGTTTTTCTTCCGCTTACAGCAGCGCGGCGGTCCTGGCCGCGAGGCGGGCGTTGTTGAGCACGAGCTGGATGTTGGACTCCAGGCTTTCGCCGCCGGTCAGCTCGACCACGCGGGCCAGCAGGAAGGGAGTGGTCTCCTTGCCGTGCACGCCCTGCTCGCTCGCTTCCTTCAGCGCCTGCTCGATGGCGGCGTCGATGACGGTCTTGTCCATCGCGTATTCTTCGGGGATGGGGTTGGTGACCAGCATGCCGCCCTTGTAGTTCATATCGCGCTGGGCGCGGAACATGGCGGCCAGCTCCTCCGGGGAATCGACGCGGTAATCCACGCCGAAGCCGCTCTTGCGCGTATAAAAGGCAGGCAGCTCCTCGGTGCCGTAACCGATCACGGGCACGCCCTTGGTTTCGAGGTACTCCAGCGTCAGACCCAGGTCCAGGATGGACTTGGCGCCGGCGCAGACGACCATCACCGGGGTCTGGGCCAGCTCTTCGAGATCGGCGGAGATATCCATCGTGGTCTCGGCGCCGCGGTGCACGCCGCCGATGCCGCCGGTGGCGAAGATGCGGATGCCGGCCATGTGGGCGATCATCATCGTGGTGGTGACGGTGGTGGCGCCGTCGGCCTTGCGGGCGACCAGCGCGGGCAGGTCGCGGCGGCTGGCCTTGGCGACCTTGCGCCCGGCCTTGCCGAGGTATTCGATCTCATCGGCGCTCAGGCCGGCCTTCAGGCGGCCGCCGATGACGGCGATCGTGGCGGGCACGGCGCCGTTTTCGCGGATGGTCTGCTCGACCTTCAGCGCGGTCTGCACGTTTTTGGGATAGGGCATGCCGTGGGAAATGATGGTGCTCTCCAGGGCGACGACGGGCTTGCCTGCGGCCAGAGCCGCCTGCACCTCGGGGGATATATCCAGATACTTATTCATAACTTACCTCCAAATTTTACTGAAAGCATATTATATGCCATTTCCCGCCTTTGTCAAGTGCGCCGGGCGCGGCGATTGACAGAAGCAGGCAGATGAATTATAATATTTTGTACGTATTTTTCCCGAGAAAGAGAGACTTTCCATGGAAGAGAACAAAACGCGGCAGGAGCTGCGGGAAGAGCAGCTGCCATCCCAGACGCCCCGCCACCGGAAAAAAAGAAAAAGCGTGGGCGAGCTGATCCTTCAGGACCTGCTGCTCATCGCCTTCATCCTTCTGAGCTTTGCGCTGGTGCACCACGTGATCCCGCGCATGATGAAGGGCAGCTATGAGCCGCCCGAGGCGCGGGACATCCGCCCCGCGGCCGCCGTGACCGCCGTGCCGGAGGCAACGAGCGCGCCCGCGGAGGAAACGCCGTCCGCCGACCCGTCGGAGCCGGAGCAGACGCCGGAGCCCACGCCGGAGCCGACGCCCGACCCGATGGACTGGCGCACGAAGTTTGCCGATCACTTCACCGATGAGGTCGTCGTCACCGACCACAGCTACACCAGCCCCAACATTGCCATCGACATCCAGAAATACGTGACGGACGATATCGCGCCGAGCACCTATTTCGTGGCGGATATCTACGTGGCGAGTCTGGAAAACTTCCAGACCTACTGGGCCGGCGGCAGCTTCCGCAAGTGGATGGAGGAGGACCCGATCCAGTGCGCCAACAACGCCGGGGCGATCCTCGCCGTCAACGGCGACTATGCCGACAGCCAGGACTTCGGCCTGCTGGTGCGAAACGGAGAGCTGTATATGGAGGAGCAGACCATCTACGATATCTGCGCGCTCTACTATGACGGCACGATGGTGACCTACGGCGCGGACGAATACAAGGTGGAGGACGTGCTCGACCGCGAACCCTACCAGATCTGGAAATTCGGCCCGGCGCTGCTGGACGAAAACGGCCAGCCCCGCGAGAGCTTCAACGCCACCGGCCCGATCTCCGACGTCAACCCCCGCACCGGCCTCGGCTACTACGAGCCGGGCCACTACTGCTTCGTCGTGGTGGACGGGCGGCAGGGCGGCTATTCGGCCGGCATGCGCATCGGCCGCTTTGCCCAGCTCTTTGCCGACCTTGGCTGCAAGGCGGCCTATAACCTGGACGGCGGGCGTTCCTCGGTGATGGTCTTCCAGGGGAGCTTCTTCAACCAGCCCTATCTGAACGGGCGCAACGCCGGAGACATCCTGCTGATCCGCGAGATCGAGGAAGGGGAGAGCTGAGATGAAAAAACTGGGCGAATTCATTCCGCATCTGTCGATCTGCCTGCTGATCTGCCTGGCGGTCTTCATGGTGCTCGACGGCTATAACCCCTATATGAAATGGCTCACCAGCACGGTGTCGAAGATCTATATCGTCATTTGCGTCGTCGTCGGCATCACCACGGCGGTCATGCTGATCGTCCGCCAGCGCCGCCGCAAAAAGAAACCCAGACAGGAACAGTAAAGAAACAGGGAGAGGAAACCATTCCTCTCCCTGTTTTAGTTTTTAGTTCTTAGTTTTTAGTTCTTAGAGAAGGATTTACGCCTCCCTGGGCAGCGGAGGAGCTTCCGCTTCCCGGTGCAGGGTGATCTGCCCGTCATGAACATCGGCGAGCAGGGAAGCGCCCTCCGGCAGCGCGCCGCCCAGCAGCAGCTCCGCCGCCGGGTCCTCGATCTCCCGCTGCAGCAGCCGCCGCAGCGGGCGCGCGCCGCTTTTCTCGTCGCTTCCCTGCCGCGCGATCAGCGCCAGCGCCTCCTCCGTCACCGTGAGCGTCACGCCCAGGGCGTGGAAGCGCTCCTCCAACTGCCCGGCCAGCAGCCGCGCGACGGCCAGCATCTCCCCGTCGCCCAGGCGGCGGAAGATCAGCGTCTCGTCGATGCGGTTGAGAAATTCCGGTCGGAAGGTGCGTTTCAGCTCGGCCATCACCTGGCGTTTTACCGTGTCCTCCGCGCTCTCGCTCCCGGCAAAGCCCAGGGGCGGGCGGCGCTCGTTGACGGCCCGCGCGCCGATGTTGGAGGTCATGACGATGAGGGTGTTTCGGAAGTCCACCTTTCGCCCGGCGGCGTCCGTCAGATGCCCGTCGTCCATGATCTGCAGCAGGATGCTCCACACGTCCTCGTGCGCCTTCTCGATCTCGTCGAACAGCACCACCGACCAGGGCTTGCGCCGCACCGGTTCGGTCAGCTGTCCGCCCTCCCCGTAGCCCACATAGCCCGGGGGCGAACCGATCAGACGGCTGACCGCGTGCTTTTCCATGTATTCGGACATGTCCAGCCGCAGCATGGCCTTCTCGTCGCCGTAGACGGTCGCGGCCAGCGCGCGGCAGAGCTCCGTCTTGCCCACGCCGCTCGGCCCGAGAAAGAGGAAGCAGCCGATCGGGCGCCTTGCGTCCCGCAGCCCCATGCGGCCGCGGCGGATCGCCCGCGCGACGGCGGACACCGCCTCCTCCTGTCCGACGATGCGCCGGTGCAGCGCCTGCTCCAGATCCCGCAGCCGCGCCGATTCGTCCTCGGTCAGCCCGTCCACCGGGATGTCCGTCCAGAGCGACAGCACCTTCGCCACAGCCTCCGCGTCCACCAGCGGCCGCCCGCCGTCGAGGTGTACGGAGGCGGCGGCCTCGTCCAGCAGGTCGATGGCCTTGTCCGGCAGACAGCGCTCGCTGAGATAGCGCACGGAGAGATCGTGCGCGGCACAGATCGCGTCATCGCCGATGCGCACGCGGTGGTGCTGCTCCAGCGCCGGGCGCAGGCTGCCCAGCATCGCCAGCGTCCCCTCCCGGTCTGGTTCCTCGATGCGCACCGGCTGGAAGCGCCGCTCCAGCGCCGGGTCCTTTTCAATGTGCCTGCGGTATTCCTCCGGGGTCGTGGCGCCGATGATCTGCACCTCGCCGCGCCCGAGCGCCGGCTTGAGGATGTTGGCCGCGTCGATCGCGCCCTCGGCGCTGCCCGCGCCGATGATGGTGTGCAGCTCGTCGACAAAGAGGATCACGTCGCCGGCGCGGCGCACGTCGTGCAGCACCGATTTCACACGCTCCTCAAAATCGCCCCGGTACTTGGTGCCGGCCAGCAGCGCCGGCAGATCCAGCGACACGAGGCGTTTGTTTTTCAGCTCCCCGCAGCCCTGCCCGCGGCTGATCGCCAGGGCCAGCCCCTCGGCCACGGCGGTTTTCCCGACGCCGGGCTCGCCGATGAGGACGGGATTGTTTTTGCTGCGCCGGGAGAGGATCTGCACGGCGCGGCGGATCTCGCGGCTGCGGCCGACGACCGGGTCGATCTTCCCGGCGGCCGCCAGCTCCGTCAGATCGCGGCTGTACTGGTCGAGCGTGCGGGTGTCCGCCCGGTGCAGGACGCTGCGCGCCGTGCCGGTCTGCGTGCTCTTGTCGCGCGGTACGCCGCGGCCGAAAATGGCCAGGATATCGGTCATCAGCAGGTCCGGCTCCTGGCCGAGCGCCTTCAGCGCGCGGCAGCCGCCGCAGTCCGGCTGCCGCAGGATGCCCAGCAGCAGGTGCTCGGTGCCGATGATGCTCTGTCCGAGCGCCAGCGCCTCGCGGGCGGCGCCCTCCACGGCCAGCTGCGCGCGGATCGAGAGCCCCTGGCAGGGGCAGCCGGGCGAGCCCGCGCCCAGATTGCCGCAGATCTCACCGATCAGCGCCTCCTCAAAGAGGCCCCGCCGCCGCAGCACCCGGCTGCCGAGACTGTCCTCCTCGCGCAGGATGCCCAGCAGCAGATGCTCCGTGCCCACAAAGCTGTGGCCCAGATCGCCGGCCGCCCGCCGCGCCTTTTCGATGGCGTCCTCGCTGCGCCGGGTGAACTTTTCATTGCTTTTCATTGCGCTTCCCTCCATGCAGGCTGTATTATCCTCTGCTCCCTCCGCCGAATGCGGCGAAAGCGCCCGCAGACGGAAAAATTATCGCCAGAAGGCCCACGTTTTAACAATTTGTTTGAATTTGACGATTGATTTTTACGGGAGATGTGCTACAATGACCTCACAGACAAGAGGTCTGACATATTTACAGGGGGTTAAAGAATATGCCTTACGTTATCAGCGACGAGTGCCTGTCCTGCGGTTCCTGCGCGGCTCAGTGCCCTGCCGAAGCCATCAGCATGGGTGAGTTCCACTACGAGATCGACGCCGACGCCTGCCTGGAGTGCGGTTCCTGCGCGGCTCAGTGCCCTGCCGAGGCCATTTCTCTCGAGTGAGTTGAAGAGTGAAAAAATCGGGACGGTCTTTTCAGACCGCCCCGATTTTTTTCATAAGGGGAGAAAAGCGTATGGACATTCAAGAGCTTTGGCCCGGCGGGCCGCTTTTTCGGCAGTCGGAGCACTTCAGACTGAGCACGGACAGCGTGCTGCTGGCGGATTTTACGCAGCTGCGCGGCGCAAAGCGGGGGATCGACCTCGGCTGCGGCTCGGGCATCCTCTCACTGCTGCTGGCCCAGAGGGACGAGGGCCTTTCGATGACCGGCCTGGAGCTTCAGCCGGAGGCGGCGGCCGCCGCGCGGGAAAACGCCGTGCTCAACGGCCTGGAAGGCCGCGTCGAGCTGCTCGAGGGCGATATCCGGCAGCACCGCGCGCTCTTTCGCGCGGGCAGCTTTGACCTCGCCGTCTCCAACCCGCCCTATTTTCCGGCAGATCGGGGAGCGGTCGCGCCGCGGGCCGACCGGGCGGCGGCGCGAACGGAGACAAGCTGCAGCCTGGCCGAGCTCTGCGAGGCGGCGGCCTTTCTGCTGCGCACCGGCGGGAGCTTCTTTCTCGTGCACCGGCCGGAGCGGCTCAGCGAGCTCTGCGTCTGCCTCAGCGAACGCTGCCTGGAGCCGAAGCGCCTGCGCCTCGTCTGCCACCGGGCGGACAGCGCACCCAGCCTCGTGCTCCTGGAGGCGCGCCGCGGCGGAAGACCGGGCCTTAAAATCGAGCCGCCGCTCGTCCTGACGGCGCCCGACGGCGGCGAGAGTGCAGAAGTCCGCCGCATCTATCACCGGTGATTGAGTTTTGGACGGAAAACCGCTTTCTTCTAAAAACTAAGAACTGAAAACTAAAAACTAAAAAGCCCTGTGACTTCGGTCACAGGGCTTTTTTTGATTTATTCTCTTTCGTCGCTGATCAGGCCGTAGCCGCCCTGATTACGCTTGTAGACGATGGCGATGTTGTCGTTTTCGTCCATGTTGCGGAACACGAAGAACTCGTGATCCAGCAGATTCATTTGCAGGATCGCCTCCTCCGGGGACATGGGCTTGATGGAGAAGCGCTTGCTGCGGACGATTTTGAACTCATCAGCCGCCTCGTCTTCTTCCGCGGCGGCGGCATAGGCAGGCACGACGTCACGCTCCATAACGCCCTCTCTCAGGCGCTTTGCCAGACGGGTCTTGTTCCGGCGGATCTGGCGCTCGATCGAGGCCACACCGGAATCGACCGATGCGTACATATCCGAGGTCAGTTCGCTGGCCCGGTAAAACAGACCGCCGTTTTTGATGGTGATCTCAGCCCGGAAACGGCCGCGCTCGATGCTGTAGGTGACGAAAGCCTCGGCCTCCGTCTTGAAGAACCGGTCAAGCTTGCCGATCTTCTTTTCGGAATACGCGCGCAGCTCCTCGGACGAGTCCATCTTCTTCTCGGTAAACGTGAACTTCATACTGCCTGCTCCTTTCTTTCGTTCTGCTGCTGCAGATTGATGCTGTCCCATCGGGGACACAGTTATTATACCATAGATTGTGAAGGGTTTGGCGAAAAAATGAGCGAAGAGACTGAAATCGGCATTTCCACAAATCTGGGCGGAAATTTTTGGTCAATTCGCAGAAATTTACGGCAGCTCCCGGTACATGGCCGGGGCGCTGGCCTTGTTGGCGGTCTCGCTGATCTCGGTGACCTCCACCTTCAGCGTGCGCTGCCCGAAGGCGATCTCGATCACGTCGCCGACCTTGACCTGATAGCTGGCCCTGACGGGGCGGCCGTTGACGCTGACGCGCTCGCCGTCGCAGGCGTCGTTGGCGACGGTGCGGCGCTTGATGAGGCGAGAGACTTTTAAGTATTTATCCAGACGCATGACATACTCCTTGCTGATCGCATGATCATTCACGCGGACGCCTGCCTTTGACAGGATCATCCAATCGTTTCTGCCGCAGCTTTGCCACGGCAGAAACACCCTGAGGCGAGTGCCGCGAGTCTTCAATGATGATTCTTTGTTTCATCATTGATAAAAAAGCAGCCGCCCTTTCGGACAGCTGCTCATTTTTATATCATTACTTGCTGACGGCGTCCTTGAGGGCCTTGCCGGGCTTGAAGGAAGCGGAGCGGGAAGCGGGGATCTCGATCGTTTCCTTGGTGCGGGGGTTGCGGCCGGTGCGGGCGGGGCGCTCTTTCACTTCGAAAGCGCCGAAGCCGACCAGAGCGACTTTGTCGCCGGCAACGAGGGCATCGGTAATGGTTTCAAAAACGGCGCTGACGAGCTTTTCGCTGTCCTTCTTGGAAGCGCCGGTCTTCTCCGCAACAGCGGCGACCAGTTCGGTTTTGTTCATAATAATCCTCCTAAGTAATGGCCATTCCGGCCTTGGTTATGATGAGTTTGCCCGAAAAACGGGCAAATTACTCATTTTTTCTCTACTGGCGTTACCAGCAAATCAAATCTATCATATTCGCGCGGAAGAATCAAGCCCTATTTAAAAAATTCAAAGGAAAACCGGGCTTTTTTCACTTCATATGGAGCAGGCGGGCGATTTTTGCGCCGCCAGGGATCAGCGTCATATCCTCCCTCGTCACGGTGCGCAGCAGGATGCTCAGCAGCAGGTAGACGGCCACGGCCGCCAGGATGGCGGCGGCGGTGCCAATCAGCAGGCCGAGCCTGCCGCCCGCGGCGAAGCGGCCCATCAGTCCGAACACGGCCCAGGCGGCCGCGCCCATCACCAGCGTGCAGAAAAGCGGCTTGAGCAGGATCACGCGCAGGCGGGGATTCTTATCCAGCACGTAGCACATCATGACGAAGTTGATGACCGCCATCAGCGCATAGCTCGCCAGCGTGCCGATCGGCGCGCCGAGGATGTTGATGCCGCGTTGGGCCACCAGGAAGTAGTTGATGACGACCTTGAGCACGCCGCCGGCAAACAGCGTGTACATCGGCAGCAGCTCGTGGCCCGTGGCCTGCAGGATCGCGTTTTCCATCAGCACGATGCACACGAAGACCGAGGCGATGCCGAGGATCGCCAGCAGACCGGAGCCGACGGGATTGGCGTCGGGGTAGATCAGGTTCATGATCGGCCGGGCCAGCACCGTCAGACCTACGCCCATCGGCAGGCTCAGCACGGCGGCGATGCGCATCGAGTCCTCGGAGATCTTGGTCGCCTCGTCGTTTTCCTTTTTGACGATGGCGGCGGTGACGGCCGGCACGACCGAGATCGTCAGCGGCGTGATGATGGCGGCGGGCAGGTTAAAGATGGTCTGCGCCTTGCCGTAAACGCCGGTGAGCTCCTTGGCCTGCTGATAGCTGAAGCGCGCCGCGTCCTGCAGCCGCCCCATGCAGAGGCTGGAGTCGATCAGATTCAGCAGCGCGAGCACGCTGCTGCCCAGTGCGATCGGGATGCCGATGCGCAAAAAGCGCCGGAAGATCTTTCCGTCGGGATCGGCCTCGTCGGTCCCGGCTCCGTCGTCGCGGTAGTGCCGCTGCTTGTACAGCCACATATACAGCAGCGCCGCCGCCGAACCCGCCGTCACGCCGAAGATCGCGCCCGCCGAGCCGAGGGGCTTGCCGTAGTGCCCGTGCATCAAGAACCAGGCCAGCGCCAGCCCGACGATGACCTTCACCAGCACCTCCAGCACCTGGCCGACGGTGGTGGGGATCATGTCGCCGAAGCCCTGGCAGTAGCCGCGGTAGGCGGACACCAGGCAGACCAGCAGCACCGAGGGGCTCATCACGCGGATGCTCAGCGCGGCGTCGGGGTTGCGCAGGATCCCGCCCGCGATCTGGTGCGGGAAGAGCGCCATGATCAGCGAGCAGAACAGGCCGATCCAGAAGAAGCTGCGCCAGGCGACCGAGAAGGTGCGGCGCAGCTGATTGGGGCGGCCCTGGGCGTTGGCCTCGGACACCATGCGCGCCAGCGCGATCGGCAGGCCCGCCGTCGACAGCGTCAGAAACACGTTATAGACGTTATAGGTGGCGAGGAACATGGAATAGCCATCGTCGCCGAGGATATTCCCGATGGGCATCTTGTACAGGAAGCCCAGAATCTTCATGATGATCACGCCCGCGGTGAGGATCGCCGCGCCGTGGAGATAGTTTTGGCCTTTATGTTCGGACATGCTTGCCTCCGGAAAAAAGGATCAAACCGTATGATACACGCTATTTGTTACAAAATCAAGCAAAGAAGAGGAGCGACGGCCTGTAGCTTGATGTCATCCGCCGCCCAGAGAGATCAAAAAAACTCGTGCCCGGGTCACCCCGGGCACGTTATTTCTAAAAACCAAAAACTGAAAACTAAAAACTGAATCAGCAGAGCCGGCTGCCGGCGGGGACGGAGTCGTCCAGCATCAGCAGATGCAGCTCCTCCTTGCCGTCGACCTCGCGCACGGCGCTCAGCAGCATGCCGTTGGACATCTGGCCCATCATCTTGCGCGGCGGCAGGTTCAGGATCGCAACGACCGTCTTGCCGACCAGCTCCTCGGGCTTGTAGAACTTCGCAATGCCGGAGAGGATCTGGCGCTCCGTGCCGCTGCCGTCGTCGAGCGTGAACTTCAGCAGCTTCTCGCTCTTCTTGACGTTCTCGCAGGCGAGCACCTTGCACACGCGCATGTCGCATTTGGCAAAGTCGTCGATCGTCACGTCCGGCAGCACCGGCTCGATCTTGACCTGCGGGCCCTGCGGCGCTTTCATGGCCTCGAGCTCCTCGAGCGCCTTGTTCATGTCGATACGCGGGAAGAGCGTCTCGCCCTTGTGGACGCTGATGGTCGCGGGCAGCACGCCGTATTCGCTCGCCTTGTCCCAGCTGCGGGCGCTCTCATCCGCGCCGATCTGCGCAAAGGCCTTGTCGCAGCTTTCGGGCATGAAGGGCGTCAGCATCGTCAGCGACACGCGCAGCGCCTCGAGCAGATTGTACAGCACCGTCGCCAGGCGCGGCTTCTTCGCCTCGTCGCGGGCCAGCACCCAGGGGGCGGTCTCGTCGATGTACTTGTTGGCGCGCTGGATGAGCTTGAAGACCTCCTCCAGGCCGAGGTGCAGCTGAAACTTGTCCATCTGCGCGGCATAGCGCCCGGCGGTCTCGCGGATCATGGAGATCAGCTCGTCGTCGAGGGGATCCGCCTCGCGCTCTTCCGGCAGCGTGCCGCCGAAGTACTTTTCGGCCATGGCCGTCGTGCGGGAGACAAGGTTGCCGAGGTCGTTGGCCAGATCGGTGTTGATCGTGGAGATCAGCAGCTCGTTGGTAAAGTTGCCGTCGGAGCCGAAGGGGAAGGTGCGCAGCAGAAAGAAGCGCAGCGCGTCCACGCCGAACTTGTCCGCCAGGATGTAGGGATCCACCACGTTGCCCTTGGACTTGGACATCTTGTCGCCGTTGAAGTTCAGCCAGCCGTGGCCGTAGACCTTCTTCGGCAGCGGCAGCTCCATGCTCATCAGCATGGCGGGCCAGATGATCGAGTGGAAGCGGACGATCTCCTTGCCGACGATATGCACGTCGGCGGGCCAGTACTTGTCGTAGTCGTCATAGCGGTCGTTCAGGAAGCCCAGCGCGGTGCAGTAGTTGAACAGCGCGTCGACCCAGACGTAGACGACGTGGCCCGGATCGAAGTCCACCGGGATGCCCCAGGTGAAGCTGGTGCGGGAGACGCAGAGGTCCTCCAGACCGGGCTTGATGAAGTTGTTGATCATCTCATTGACGCGGCTGGCGGGCTCCAGGAAGGTGCCGGTCTCCAGCAGCTCCTGGACGGGCTTGGCGTACTTGGAGAGGCGGAAGAAGTAGGCCTCCTCCTCCGCGTCGTGCACCTCGCGGCCGCAGTCGGGGCACTTGCCGTCGACCAGCTGGCTCTCGGTCCAGAAGCTCTCGC
>CAMNOV010000032.1 GCA_946547105.1 uncultured Clostridia bacterium
GCGTTGCCGTCGATGTTGACCATGACGCCGTCCTCGGTGATGGCGTTGGCGCTGGCGAGGAACACGTCCGCGTCGTAGGCGGCGAGCATCGCGGCGCGCTTATCCTCGACGAGGTTGCGGTCCAGGAAATTGTAATTGCCTTCCTTCAGCGCCTGCGGCAGGCCGATGTCCCAGACGCTCTGGCCGCCGCCCATCGTGACGAGGCTGCCTTCCGGGATCAGTGACAGGGCGATCTTCTTCGCCTCTTCACGGCCGGAGGCGTAGTAGCCGCTCATGTTGCGGGATTCGAGACCCTTGATGACCTTCTGCGCGAGCAGTTCGTTTCTTTTGACGATGTTTTGATCCATAAAAAAGCCTCCGATCGTGACCGGTATGCGGTCTGATTAAGCAAATCATAGCATGTTTTTTATGGGAAATCAAGCCGGAGAGGATGTCATTGTTTTCTGCGCCGGACGTCGCTAAGCTCAGGGCGTGGAGGTGGTAAGCATGAAGGAAAACCCTTCGCCGCCGGGCGTGATGATCTACCGAGGCAGCCGGGAGCTGATCGCGCAGCTTCCGCCGGAGAGCGTCAAGGCGCTGATGCTGGCGATCCTCGATTATGACGGCACGAACGGCCCGGACACGGAGGATCCGCTGCTGCGGCTGGCCTGGGCGGCGATGCGCGAGCGGCTGGATCACGACCGGGAGAGCTATGCGCAGACCTGCCTGACGAACCGGTATAACCGCTTTCTGGGCACGGCGCGGCGGATGCTGCCCGCCGAGAGCGTGCCGGACTATGACAGCTGGTTTGAGCTGAGCGAGGGCGGCACTTTGAAAGCGGCGGCGATCCTGCGGAAGCTGAGGAAACTGTGACGGGCGTCGACGGCCGTGACCAATATCAAAGATAAAAAGAAAAACAAAGAAAAACAGAATGAGAGATCCAGTCTGAATCTCAGGCGGGCAAAAAGTGCCGGATCCCTGTGGAAAAGCGCCGGGATTGTGGAAAAGGCTGTGGAAAAATGCCGAATGCTGTGAAATTCAGTGGCTTCCCCTTGAGGGGAAGCTCCGCGCAGCGGTGATGAGGTGTTTTCCCTCAGCTTGTCTCCCACCTCATCCGCCCCAGTGTGCGCACTGGGGCACCTTCCCCTCTAGGGGAAGGCTTTGGGGGTGATTCCGTGATCCTCTTTTCTCATCGCTTAAGCTCTTTTGAATCACAGGTCCAGCCTGTGATTTTCGGAATACAAAAAACAGGAGGGGCCGTTCGTCACGGTCCCTCCCGCTGCTCAAAACCTAATATCAAGCTGTGCGGCTCATTCCCTGCCCTGCACGCGCTCGCGCACGCTGTGGATCAGGCCGCCGATGCGCTCGGTGACGCTCTCGCCGTCGACGGCGGTGCGCACGTCGTCCGGCCCCACGAAGAACAGCGCCAGCGCGCCCGGGCCGACGTGGCAGCCGGTGACGGGCTCGTAGTCGACGTCGATGATCTCCTTCGGCGGGCATTTGCGCTTGAGCAGCTCAATGAGCCGGTCCGCGTCCGCGCGGCAGGCGGCGTTGACCACGCCGATGGTCTGCGTCTCGGGCGCAACGGCCAGGGTCTCGTACTTCTCGGCCAGGGCCTCGATCGAGCGCTTGCGGCCGCGCAGCTTGGCGAAGGCCACGATCTTGCCGTCCACGTCGCCCTTGAGCAGAGGCTTGATGTTCAGCACGGTGCCGACGATGGCCGAGAGGTTGCTCAGTCTGCCGCCGCGGCGCAGGAACATCAGGTCGTCCACGGTGAAGACGTTGCACATGCGCTTGCTCAAAAGCTCCATGGCCGCCACGGTCTCTTCAAAGCTCATGCCGCGGTCGCGGCAGGCGGCCGCCTCCAGCGCCACCAGGCCCTCGCCCAGAGCGGCGCCGCGGGTGTCGATCGGGCGGACGGAGCGCTCCGGGTAAGTCTCGCGCAGCATGTCGGCGGCGATGTTCGCGGAGTTGTAGCTGCCGCTGATGCCGGAGGACATGCTGATGAAGATCACGTCCAGTCCCTCGCGCAGGTACGGCTCGAAGAAATCGGCGTACTGCTGCGGGCTGATCTGGGTGGTGGTGACGATCTGGCCCGCCTTCATCTCGCGGTAAAAGTCCGCGCCGTTGAAGTTTTCAATATCCAGGCAGACGTGATCTTCCCCGTTGACGGTATAGGTAAAGGGGATCACGCCGATGTTGTTTTCGTCGGTGAGTTTCTTGGGCAGGTTGCCCGAGGTGTCGGTCAATACGGCAAAAGACATGGGATCATCCTCCTTGGACTGACGCTTGCGGCCGCCCCGCGGCGGTCCGCCATTTTACTGTCCTCATCATAGCCGAGGGCCGCAAAAAAGGCAAGCTACTCCCCCGTCCCGCCCGGTAGAAGCAGCGCCCCGGCGCTCTACGCGGCGTAGAATCGCCCGCGAAAAGTTCTCTCTTTTGCCAGATTCAGCGTTAAAATCGGAACAAAACAAGCTTGTCTCAAATCACGGTGGCTCCTGACATCATGACGTAGGGGAGGGGCTTGCCCCTCCCCTACGCCTGACTGAAAAAAGCGTGCGGACGGCAAAACCATCCGCACGCCAAAAGCTAAAAACTAAAAACTGAAAACTGAAAACTATTTCCCCTTGCGCTCGGCGAGCTGGCGGCAGATGTCGTCGTACTCGTCCTCGTCGAGGGTATAGTGCTTCTTATAGAGGACGTAGGACAGGAACATCAGCACGCAGGGCAGCACGGTCATCACGAGCATCAGGCCGTTGGTCTGGCCCGGCTGCACGCCCTGGAGCAGGGCGTCGATGGCCTCGGCCTTCTGCTCGCCGGAGATGAGGCCCTGGTTGGCCAGCTGCTCCTGCTCGGCGATGCCGTTGGTGTACTTCAAGAGGCCGAAGACGATGTAGGTGCCGCTGGCGATGGCGATGGTCAGCGCGGAGGCGAGCTTCGTGAAGAAGGGGCGCAGCGAGGAGATGATGCCCTCGTCGCGCGTGCCGAAGCGAAGCTCGTTATACTCCACGGTGTTCATGATGGAGATCATCATGATGAGGTAGAAGCCGTACTGGCCGAAATTGGCCAGCATGTAGCCGAGGGTGACGACGATGAACTTGAGGTCGAAGCCCGCGACGGCGGCGAGGCCCTTCGGCATGAAGAGACCGGCCAGCAGCATCATCGCGTAGCCGACGGCGGACACGAGCATCAGCAGGTCCATCAGCTTTTTGCGGCGCATGTGGCGGGAGATGGCGGGGTAGAAGATCATCAGGAAGCCCGTCACGAACATGCCCAGCATCTGGAACACCGTGAAGAAGCCGCCCTGGTAGCCGAAGTCGACGTAGATGTAGGTCGAGCCGACGCCGGCCATGACGATGCCGTTGCCGATCTGCTGGATCAGGAAGATCAGTGCGATCCACAGCAGCTGGTCGTTGCCGGTGATGGTGGTCCAGATCTTCTTGAAGCTGACGGGCGGGACGGGGTCGGCGTTGTAGTCGCGCTGCTCCTTGGTGCCGAAGATCGTGATGGAGAGGAAGGCCGGGCCGAGGATCGCGATCACTAGGGCGACGATGCCGTAGGCCGTGACGGCGTTGCCGCCGATGGCCTGGTCGCCGGCGGTGAGCATCGGGATGAAGGCCGCGGCGGTCATGCCGCCGATGCCGGCGAAGAGCGTGGCGCGGGAGGTGAACTGGTTGCGGGTGTTGGCGTCGGAACTGAGCGCGGGCACCATGCCCCAGAAGGCGATGTCATGCATCGTGTAGGTGATGGAATAGAGGAAATAGATCAGCCCGAAGAACCACACGAAGGGCCAGCCCTGGAGCTTCGTGTTGAAGGCGGCGTAGATGACCAGGGAGGTCGTCACGATGCCGATGGCGAGCCAGGGCTTGAACTTGCCCCATTTGCCGCGGGTGCGCTCGATGATATTGCCCATGACGGGGTCGTTGAGCGCGTCGAACACGCGCGCGGCGACCATGATGGCCGCGATGGCGGACAGCTGCGCCGCCGTGAGCTGGCGGGTGAAGAGCACGAAGGAATAGAGGTAGCTGGTGACAAGGGTGTACATCATGTCGCGCCCGATCGTGCCGAGCGGGAAGAGGATGAGGTTTCGCCTGGTGATGCGTTTGTCTTCCATGGTTCACTCTCTTTTCTATATTGAAGATAGTCTTATCATAAATCACCGGCGGCAAAAAGGCAATCACGAAAAGAAAAAAGACGGAGGGGAACGACACCTCATCAGTCAGCCTTGCGGCTGACAGCTTCCCCTCAAGGGGAAGCCGTTCTCAAGCCTTCCCCTCGAGGGGCGCGACGCGTTAAGCAAACGCGCCGGTGGCGCGTTTGCAGCCAAAGCGCCGAGCAATCTGTGATTGCGAGGTGGAAGGTGGCCGAGCGAAGCGAGGCTGGGGGATTCTTTTTTTGCGTTGAACAGAAATCGGGATATATCCCCCAGTCACGTCTCGCTTCGCTCGACGCGACAGCCCCCTTTAGGCAAGGGGGCCTTCATTGGATACATAAAAAAAGACGGCCAGGCGGCCGTCTTTTTTCAAAAGCTAAAAACTAAAAACTAAGAACTGAAAACTTAAATGTTGTCCGTGCCGCGCAGCTCGCGGATGCGGCTGAGGATCATCTTCTCGTTGTACAGCAGGAACAGCAGCGCGCCGATCAGGCAGGTCACGGTGGCGACGACGGCGGTGGCGCGGTACTGGCCGGGCAGGACGACGGATTCGCCGCCCACGACCTGGGCGACGGTCATCGAGGTGAACACGACCATCGCGATGGCCTGGCCCATCTTGAAGGCGAAGGTGCGCGCGGCGAAGAACATGCCGCTGCGGTCCTCGCCAGTCTCGAGGCGGCTCAGCTCCGCCACGTCGGCCACGCAGGCCTGCGGCAGGATGCCGAGGATGGCCATCGGCACGGCGGCGCAGACGGCGACGATGAAGCCCCAGTAGAGGCCCTGGCCGCAGATGGAGGTGATCAGAAAGACCAGCGAATAGGTGAAGAAGCCGGTGACGATCAGCTTTTTCTTGCCGATCTTCGGGGCCAGCTTGTTGACCACCGGGTAGAGCGCCACGCTGATGGCGGTCATCGTGGCGGTCAGCGGGAAGGTCCAGGTGTCCTCGATGCCCATGAGCTTGGTCTCATAGAAGGCAAGGCCGGTCTGGAACAGGGTCAGGGCGAAGAAATAGATCACGTCGGAGTACACGAAGCGGCGGAACTGCCCGTTTTTGAAGGTCTTCAGCAGGGAGCTGAAGGCCGGGGTCTCGCTCGGGCGGGAGTCGATGTATTCGCGCTCCTTGATGTAGAAGGAGGGCACCAGCATCGCGATGCAGGCGATCGTGCTCATGATGGCGACCGCCATGCGGATGGAGCCCGCCTGGCCGAAGGAGCCCTCGAGCATGCCGGCGAGGTTGGGGAGCATGAAGGAGATGCTCTGGCCGGCGATGAAGGTAAAGGAGATGTAGGTGGAGACGTTGATGCGGTGCTCCTGCGTGTCGCCCAGCTCCGCGATCAGCGCGTTATACGGCGTGCAGAAGATGGTCATGAACAGGTAGAAGCACATCAGGATCACGAACAGCAGCACGTCGTTGAGGGCGTTGCTGGCGGTCTGGGGCACGGTGAAGAGCGCGATGGTGATCAGCGCGAAGGGGATGGCGATGGCGCGCATGAAGGGGATGCGGCGGCCGCCCTTGTAGCTGCTGCGGTCGGACCAGCCGGCGATCAGCGGGTCGGTGATCGCGTCGAAGATGCGGCCGACGGCCATCACGAGGCCGAAGAGCGTCAGCTTGAAGAGGATGGGATTCTGCGTGATGCCGGAGGCAAAGATGCCGGTGTTGGGGTTTTGCGCGTCGGGAGTGCCGGTGTAGTAGTACACCATCCAGTTGGTCACGATGCCGGACAGCAGGCTCCAGCCGAACTGACCGACCGCGAAGATCCACAGGAGCTTGTTGGTGATCTTTTTCATTCGAATGACGATCCTTTCTGTTGTTTTCAAAAAGAAATCAGCGCATCTTTCAGTTTACTGAAAGATGCGCCGATTGTCAAGACGCGTCGGGCTCCATCCGGATCAGGTAGTAGCCGTCATGCCCCTCCTGCTGGACGGGCGTGGCCTCGGCCCAGCCGCTGGAGATCTTCGTGATGCGGCCGGTCTTCGCCATGGCCTCGGCCTCCGAGGCGCTGAGATAATAGAGCGCGCCGTCCATGCCGCTTTGCCAGTATTCGTCCAGGTTCAGCGTATACACGTCGTAGTTCAGGCGTACGTTACCGCCCGGCAGCTGCAGGCAGTCGCGCACCACGGCAAAGGCGTTCCAGGCCTCGCCGTCGGCCGCCGGGGCATAGAAGCGTCCGGTTTCGGGCCGCCACTCCATGTGCCACAGCTCGCTCGTCTGCGTGCTGTCGGAGGGGTAGATCTCGTGGCCGAAGAAATGGCGGCAGAGCTCGTTGACCGTGTCGATGCCGACGGTCTCATAACCGTCGATATAGCGGATGGCGCTCTGGCGGTTGATCTTGCAGAAGCGGCGCGCAAAGTGCGCCAGCTCGAAATCCGAGCCCCCGTCGCGCGGGAAGCTCGTCATCCCCTGCTCGACAAAGTCGCTGACGAAGATGTTGGCCCAGTAGAGGCTCGCGCCGCGAAGCTCCCTGACGTCGAAGGTCCAGGAGATCGAGAAATCGTTCAGGTCGACGTAGTAAGGCAGCGCGGGCTCGACGCTGTGGTACCAGATCACCAGCTCGTCCGGGCCGTTCCAGGCCATGTCCGAGGGCCACCAGCAGCTTTCGGTCGCGCTGCCGTAGAAGCTGAGGGTCCTGCCCTCGCTGTCGCAGGCGAAGAAGTCCGGCCCGTACCAGCCGCAGAGGTAGACGTTGCCGTTTCGCCTGTCGATCAGGCTCGAGATGCTCGCGCCGCCGAAGTCCGCGTTGCGCCACAGCTCCTCGCCGTCGGACAGGCGCAGGCAGACGACCGTGCCGCTGCGGTTGAAGTAGTAACGGTCGTTCCAAAGGCCGATCTCCTCGATCAGCGTCAGCTCGGTGCGGTATTCGGTGGCGTATTCCTTCTGCCAGGCCGTCTCGCCGGTCTCCGTCAGGCCGGAGATGAGCACCTTTTCGATGTCGTTGCCGTCCTGCCGCTCCATGACGACCTGCATGGCGGGCGCGGGAGCGGGCGTGACCGGCGGCTCGGTATCAGGCTGCGGCTCTTCGGTGAGGGCGGGCGTTTCGGGCGCGGGCGCAGGAGTCTCGGCGCGCTCGGTGCGGTGGCGCTCGGCGGGCGAGGCGGCCTCCTCGTCCTCCGCCGCCCGTCCGCCGCAGGCGGACAGCAGCAGCGCAAGGCAGAGCAGCAGCGCCATCAGGCGCAGATGTTTTTTCATCGGGCAGACCTCCCATCATGGTCAATGCGGAATGCGGAATTCGGAATTCGGAATGGAAAAGCGAAGACCGTAGGGGCGCTTTTTTATTCTTCCATCTCGTTGATGCTCACGGCGACGCCGCCGTTATCGAGCACCTCCACGAGCGCCCAGGTCAGGCGGCTGCCCTTCCCGGCCGTGCCGGGATTGACCAGCTGCACGCCGCCGATCTGCTGCTGCTCGGCATGATGCGTGTGGCCAAAGAGGGCGAGCGCGCAGCCGCGCTCCTCGGCGGCATAGGCCAGGCGGTCGAGCCCCCAGTCCACGCCGTAGCTGTGGCCGTGGCAGATGAGCGCCTTCACCGGGCCGAGCGGCACGATGTCCGTCAGCGGCGCGATGGGCGCGAAGTCGCAGTTGCCGCAGACGCGGTAGAGCGGGATGTTGGGAAATTCCCCCTCGAGCCGGATCGTGTCGCGGTCGTGGTCGCCCAGATGGATGATCAGATCCGGGCGGCAGCGGCGTACGGCCTCCAGCATCGGAGCGGTGTTGTGGTGGGTATCGGAAAAGACGGCGGCTCTCATGGCGCACCTCCTGTTGAAAAATGCGGTATCATCGCCCGGGCGGGCGAATAGAATGGAACAAAGGAGCGTGGTGGAACATGCAGGATCTGGAAAAGCTGGCGCGGGAGCTGCAGCGCGGCGGTCAGGGGCAGGAGCTGCGGCAGCTGGCCGCCTCCGCCGACGGGCAAAAGCTCGGCGGGATGGTCGACCGGGCGGCACTGGCCGAGGCGCTGAAAACAGGCGACGCAGCCGCGCTGAAGAGCATCATGGCCGGGCTGCTGTCCACCGCCGAGGGGCGGCGGATGAGCGCCGAGGTGCAGAAGCTGCTGCAGGGGCAGGGCCATGGATGATCTGGAGGGCCAGATCCGGCAGGTGCTGAACGATCCGGCGCAGATGGCGCAGATCATGGGCCTGGCGCAGTCGCTGATGGGCGGGGGCTCCGACAGCGCTGCTCCCCCGCCGCCCGCTGACGGCGGGCTGCTGGGGAAACTGGGCGCGCTGACAGGAAAGCCGGCCGCTTCCGGCGGCGGCAGCCAGCAGGCGCTGCTGCAGGCCATCCGGCCCTATCTGTCCGAAAAGCGGCAGCAGAAAGTCGACCGCGCGCTGCAGATCACGCGCATGGCGCATCTGGCGAAGGCGGCCATGCAGGGACTGGGGGGATCGGAGCATGCCGAAACGCTGGCAGGGCAACAGCGGACGCTATGACTGGGTCGGGCCGCCGCCCGGGAGCACGCCCGGCGCGCCGCCGCCGTTTGAGCCGCCTCCGCCGCCTGCGGGGCCGCCGCCCGCGCCCTCCGGGGCGCTGGGCCTGCAGCTGCTGCCGAAGCTCCTGGGAGAGCTCGAGACCGAGGACTTCATCCTGCTGCTGCTGTGCTGGCTGCTCTACCGCGAGAGCGGCGACACGGACTGGCTGATCGTATTGGGTGCGCTGATACTTGGATGAAAGCCCAAAGCCTTCCCCTTGAGGAACGCGCAATCCCAAAGGCTTCCCCTTGAGGGGAAGCTGTCAGCCGCAAGGCTGACTGATGAGGTGGAAAACCTGCCGATGCAAACGCCACCTCATCCGGCCTCGCTGCGCTCGGCCACCTTCCCCTCAAGGGGAAGGCCTTTTTTTCCATCATATCATACCGCAAAAGGAAAATAAAGATTGCATTTGGGCGGGTTTTCGCATAAGATAGGCGCGAACTCCAAGCGAGGTGCGCTATGAAACAATCTTCCCTGATCGGCGACCGCAACTTCTACCGCCGCGTGCTGGCGGTGATGACGCCGATTTTGATCCAAAACGTTATTACGAATTTCGTCTCCCTGCTCGATAATCTCATGGTCGGCCAGGTGGGCACGGAGCAGATGTCGGGCGTGGCCATCGTCAACCAGCTGCTCTTTGTCTACAACCTCAGCCTCTTCGGCGGCATGGCCGGGCCCGGTATCTTCACCGCCCAGTTCTACGGCCGCGGCGATGGGGACGGCATCCGCCACACCGTACGCGCCAAGCTCCTGGTGGGGCTGGGCGCCTGGGCGGTCTTTTCGCTGGCCTTTCTGTTCGGCGGGACGGAGCTGATCGGCCTGTTTCTGCACGAGGGCGGCGAGGCGCTCGACCTCGGCCGGACGCTTGACAGCGGCCTCGGCTACCTGCGCGTGATGCTGCTGCAGATGCCGCTGTTCATGCTGCAGCAGGTCTATGCCAGCACCCTGCGCGAGACCGGCGAGACCCTGCTGCCGATGAAGGCGGGCATCCTCGCGGTGTTCGTCAATCTGGTCTTCAACTACATCCTCATCTTCGGCAAGCTCGGCGCCCCGGCCATGGGCGTGACGGGCGCGGCCGTCGCCACGCTCATCTCCCGCGTGGTGGAGCTGGGCGTCATCCTGGGCTGGACGGCGCGGCACCGCGATCGGGCGCCCTTCCTGCAGGGCGCGCTGCGCTCCCTGCGCGTGCCCGGGCCGCTGATGAAGCAGATCGCCCTGATGGGCGCGCCGCTGCTGCTGAATGAGGTGCTGTGGTCTTCGGGCATGACCGCCCTCAACCAGAGCTACTCCCTGCGCGGGCTGGAGGTGGTCTCCGCGATGAACATCTCCTCCACGGCCTCCAACCTCTTCTTCTGCGCCTTCCTTTCGATGGGCAGCACAGTGGCGATCATGATCGGCCAGCTGCTCGGCGCGGGCGAGCTGGAGCGCGCCGTGGACGAGGACCGCAAGCTGATCGCCTTCTCCGTGGCGCTGTGCGCGGTCGTGGGCGTGGGGATGGTCTTCGCCGCGCCGCTGCTGCCGGAGCTTTACAACACCACGCCCGCCGTCAAGGCCCTGGCCGTGCGCCTGCTGTGGGTAAGCGCGGCGATGATGCCCGTCAACGCCTACACCAACGCCTGCTATTTCACGCTGCGCTGCGGCGGCAAGACGCTCATCACCTTCCTGTTCGACAGCGCCTTCGTCTGGGCCGTGTGCATGCCGGTGGCCTTCGTGCTCTCGCGCCTGACGAGCATCCCCATCCTGCCGATGGTCATCATCGTCAACGCCCTCGACCTCATCAAGTGCGCGGTGGGCTTTTTCCTGGTGCGCAGCCGCAAGTGGGTCAACAACCTGGTGGCCGGTTAAACTTCTTGCACCCGGGCAAGAACTGTGCTATTCTGTAATCACATAACGCAGCCGATATACAGAAAGGGTGTGTCACTATGAAAATCTGTCCGAACTGCGGCGCAGGCTTTGACGATACGCATAAATTCTGCAGCAACTGCGGAACGCTGCTGCAGGCCGCGCCCGAGGAAACACCGGCCGAGCCGGAGAAGCCCGCGGAGCCTCCCGTGCCCGTCGAAGAGACCGCGCCGGTCAAAGAAGCCGCGCCCGCCGTCGAGGAGCCCGCGCCCGCCGCGGAGGAGCCTCTGCCCGAGGAACAGCCGGCCGAGCCGGAGGAAACGGGCAAGAAGAACGACAAAAAAGAAAAAAAGCCGCAGGATAAAAAGAAGGTCGGCTTCGGCAGAAGGCTGCTGGCCGTGCTGCTGTGCCTGCTGCTGTTCGTCTTTCTGACGACCGGCACCCTGGGCTACGCCGTCCGCCGCGCGACGACCGAGCAGGGCCTGAACGCCATCCTGGAGGACGTGAACCTCGCCGGGCTGCAGGCCGCGCCCTTCTTCGACGACGTGACCGAGGAGCTGACGCTGAGCGAACTGTTGAGCGAGGACCTCGCGGGCGTTGGACTGAAGATCGGCGAATCGTCCGTGGCCAAGATCCTCAACAGCAGCGGCATGAAGGGCTATCTGTCCTCCCAGGCCGCGCAGGTCTGCGCGGACATCTACCGCGGCCGCACGCGCTTTGAGTTCGATCCCCAGACCCTGAAGGACGAGCTGCTGGAGGGCAAGACCGCCCGCGTTCTCCAGAAGGAGAAGGTGGAGCTGACGGCGGCCGAGGCCGACAAGGTCGTGGATCTGCTGACCGGCTACGGCATCGCCGACGCGCTCAGCCGCGACACGATCAAGGACGACATGCCCGCCGTCAACCGCGCGATGAACATCGGACTGAGCTGGGTGCTGATCATTGCGCTGCTGGTGCTCGCGCTGGCGATGATCGTGCTGATCTTCATCGTCAACCGCGGCCGCATCGGTCTGAGCTTCGGCGACGTCGGCGGCACGGCGCTCGCCGTCGGTCTGCTCCTGACGCTGGCCGCAGGCTTTGCGAAGATCCTGCCCGGCCTGTGGCAGAAGCTCTGCGGCGGCCAGGAGCTGGCGGCCATCCTGGGCGGCGGGGTGCTGATCCACAACATCCTTGTCAGCCTGATCATCCTTGGCGTCGGTCTGGTGCTGGCCATCCTCGGCAAGCTGATCCGCGGGAAGAAGCACAAGGACGAGCCTATCGAGCCCGTCGAGGAATAACTCCGTACAAAGAAGCCGCCGGTCATGTTGACCGGCGGCTTCTTGCACGGCATCTGTTATTCTGACCGGGGCAAAGGACTGTAGGGGCGATTCATGAATCGCCCGCAGCCGATCCCGCGCCGCTGTCCCCCCCGGCGCTTCGTGAAGCGCCCCTACGATTTCCTTTGTGGCTTCGTCTGTATGCGAAAATGCCGCCGGTCATGTTGACAGGCGGCTTCTTGCACGGCATCTGTTATTCTGACCGGGACAAAGGAGTGTAGGGGCGATTCATGAATCGCCCGCAGCCGATCCCGCACCGCTGTCCCCCCTGGCGCTTCGTGAAGCGCCCCTACGATTTCCTTTGTGTCCTCGTCTGTATACGAAAATGCCGCCGGTCATGTTGACCGGCGGCGTTTTGCTGCCCCTTATTTCTGTTCGTTGTATTGTTTGATCGCTTTGGCGAGGACGTCCATCGCCCGCTCGAGCTGCGGCACGTCCAGCACGTAGGCCATGCGCACCTCGTTGATCCCCTTGCCGGGCGTGGCGTAGAAGGGCGCGCCGAAGGCGAACATCAGCGTCTCGCCCCGATCCTCAAATTCGGTCAGCAGCCAGTGCTGGAATTTCTCCGCGTCGTCCACCGGCAGGGCCGCCATCACGTAGAAGGCGCCCTTCGGCTCTTCGCAGACGACGCCCGGGATCTCGCGCAGCTTCCGGAGCATCGTGTCGCGCCGCTCACGGTAGAGCTTGCGCATGGCGACGAAGTATTCGCTGCCCACGGAGTAGAGCGCGGCGGAGGCCAGCTGATCGGCCATCGTGGAGCTCAGGCGGGTCTGGCACCACTTGAGCGCGTGGCCCATCAGGGCGCGGTTGCGGGAGATGAGCATGCCGATGCGCGCGCCGCAGGCGGAAAAGCGCTTGGAGACCGAGTCGATGACGACGACGTTGTCCTCGTAGCCCTCGTACTGCAGGGCGCTCATCAGCGGCTCGCCGTTATAGGTGAACTCGCGGTAGACCTCGTCGCAGATCAGGAAGAGCTTGTGCTTTTTGGCGACGTCCAGCATGAGCTTGAGCTCCTGCGGCGTGAGCACGGCGCCGGTGGGATTGCCGGGATTGGTGATCATGATGGCGCGGGTGCGGCGGTTGATGCAGGCCTCCACGCGCGCCTTATCGGCGTAGCGGTAGCCCTCCTCGGGAGAGGTCGTCAGCGGGTGCACCTTCGCGCCGGTCAGCTTGACCATGGTGGCGTAGTTGGGATAGAAGGGCTCGGGGATCACGATCTCGTCGCCGTTTTCCAGGATGCAGGCCAGCAGCATCTGCAGCGCCTCGCTGCCGCCGTTGCCGATGAGGATGTCGCCCTGCTCCAGCTGCACGCCGAAGCCCGCGTAATAGTGCTGCACGGCCTCCAGCATCT
The DNA here is from genome assembly GCA_946547105.1 of uncultured Clostridia bacterium. Lineage (GTDB taxonomy): Bacteria > Bacillota > Clostridia > Oscillospirales > Oscillospiraceae > Limivicinus. The sequence goes on from CAMNOV010000032.1 coordinate 13,106, forward strand.
CCGGCAGGCCGTTGGACGGCGCGTAGGAGAGCACAGGGCTGGAAAACTTCTTGAGCGTCTGGTAATAGATCTTCGGCGTGGCGATATCCGGCTGGCCGATGTTCAGGTGATAGATATGAACGCCGCGCTGCTCAGCTTCCGCGGCAAGAGGCGCGAACTTGCGCATCGGGGACAGGCCGCAGGCTTCGATCCGGGAGGAAAACTTCAAGAGAACACGTCCTTTCGTTGTTCGTTCCTGTTTTACCCTATTTATAGCACAGGCGCCGCCGTGATTCAAGCACGGATTGCGCCCGGCGGCAAAGGGTGCTATACTGTCTCATCAGAAAGGAAGCGGTTTTGTGGAAAAGCGTAGAACAGCGCCGATCCGGTTTCTGGCGGAGACGGACTCCACCAATCTGGCCATCCGCCGTCTGGCGGAAGAGGGCGCTCAGGACGGCAGCGTGATCTGGGCCGCCCGGCAGACGGCCGGACGCGGGAGGCTGGGCCGCAGCTTTGCCTCGCCCGAGGGCGGGCTGTATTATTCGATGCTGCTGCGCCAGAGCGAGGACCCCGCGCGCGACCTGCAGCTGACCCCGGCGGCCGCCGTGGCGGCGGCGCGGGCGATCGAGCGCGTATGTGGTCTCCCCTGCGGCGTCAAGTGGCCGAACGACCTCGTCTGCGGCGGCAAAAAGCTCTGCGGCATTCTCTGCGAAAGCTTCATTGCGCAGGAAAAGCGCTTCGTGGTGCTGGGCATCGGTGTGAACGTCAACACGGCGGACTTCCCGTCCGAGCTGCGGGAGATCGCGGTCTCCGTCCGGCAGCTCACCGGGAAGGAAACGCCGCTGCCCGCGCTGGCGCAGGCGCTGACGGAGGAGCTGGACGCGGCCGTGGAAGCGGCGCGGCAGGGTGACGCGGCGCTGCTGGAGGACTACCGCGCGCGCTGCGTGACCGTCGGCCGGGAGGTGCTGCTCCTGCGCGAGGGAGAAAGCCGGGAGGCCTTCGCCCTCGGCGTGAATGAAGATTACTCCCTGCGCGTCCGCCTGCCGGACGGCAGTACGGAGGATATCCGCTTCGGCGAGGTGTCGCTGCGCAGCAAGGCCCCCTTGCCTAAAGGGGGCTGCTGAGAGAAGCGAAGCTGGGGGATTCTTTCTTGTGTTTTTGTGCTGTCCAAGCTTTTTGTATCCCCCAGTCATGGCTCGCTTTGCTCGCCGCGACAGCCCCCTTTAGGCAAGGGGGCCATTTTTCCTTTCCGCCGCGATTCCGCGCGCCGAAAAGCTGAACCCGACCCGTAGGGGCTGACGCCCCCGGCAGCCCGGCGGAAAGAGCCAGACAGAAAACGATCTCCGGCGAATTCGGACTTTAGGCCCGTTTTCGCCGGAGATTTCTTCTGCCTTTCTGTCATGCCGCACGGGCCGTCGGGGGCGCCGGCCCCTACGGCCAGTTACAGTCTTTTTTGCCGTCAAGCCTTTTTTTGCAGCAGCCGCGGCGCGTACGACAGCAGGCCCGCCAGGCACAGCGCGAAGCCGACCGCCCAGTATACCGCGCCGAGCCTGCTGGTCGTGCCGTAGATCTCCAGCACGCCGCGAAAGAGGCTGCCCGCCGTCAGCACCGTGAGCCCCGCGCCCCAGAGCCAGCGGCTCCCCTCGCCGGGCCTTTGCCGCTTTGACAGCCGCCCCAGCAGCAGGCCGGGCAGGCACTCGCCCAGCAGCGGGATCAGAAAGGCGCCGACCATGAACGCGGAGACCACGCCGTGGCTGAAGCACTCGTAGACCGCCGCGAACAGCAGCAGCGCGGCTGCGGCGATCAGGCCGCGCTTGACCGGAACGTTCATCTCTCCGCCTCCTTTACGCAACATATACGATGTCCGTGACCGCGCGCTCTTTCCCGCCGCTCGGCTGGTTGACGAGCTCGCCCTCATACACCATCGTGCTCGAGCCGCCGCCGTCCAGATTATAGGCCGTCTGCACGCCGAGGCTCTGCAGGAACTCCACCAGTTCGTAGAGGCTCAGGCCCTCGCTCTCGCTGCTGCGGCCGTCGGAGACGACGAACACATAGTGCCCTTCTTCGATGATGCCGATGGCCGTGCGCGGATTGCTGGCCTTGGCCCGGCCCACCTCGTCCGAGACGCCGACCGTGATCTCGCCGTTCTCCAGCAGCCCCGGGCCGAAGGAAAAGACCTGCTCGGCGCCCTGTGCCAGCAGCTCCTGCGCCGTGATCTCATCCTCGCAGATGATCGAGAAGCTGCCGTCGTCCCAGATCACCAGATCCTCCCGGCCCTTTGCCGCCGTGTCGCGGTAGAGAACGCCGTTTCGGATCACATAGCCCTTCTCCTGCGCGCCGTAATTGTCGCCGTTGATCGCCAGCACCGCGCCGACGGCCTCTGCGGTCTCGGAGGTCGCCGCCGTCACGTGGCGGCCATAGCTGCTGGCAGAGAAGGCCGTCCGCAGGCTCTGCGAAGCGCCCAGCCGGATCTCCGCCACGTAGACCGTGGTGTCGTTCACGCGGACCGTGTCGAGGCTGATCTCCGCATCCTCCTGCTCCTGCTCCTGTTGGCAGGAGAGCGTCTGCGCCCGGACGGCCTCCGCCGGCGCGGCGGACCCGGTCTCCACCACGGTATAGACGCGGCTGATGGCCAGCGCGTCGAGCAGCGCATAGACCGAAAAGCCCAGCAATATCATCACGCAGGCAAAGGTGCCGATTGATTTCCATTGTTTCATGGGATCACTCCTTTTCGTTCAGGATGGCCCCATCATACGCGCACTGCCTTAAATCAAGCTAAGAAAAAACGAGGAGTGAAAATAATTGTCACTCCTCGTTTTATCATTCCGAATTCCTAATTCCGCATTCCGAATTTGTCTCACACCGCCGCGAGGACGTGCGCGTTGCGCAGCTGCGCATCCCTGACGCGATCGTTGACCGCGTAGGCGAGCTTTTCCAGCTCGTCGCTCTCCGTCTCCGCCAGACCCTGCCGCCGGACTTCGGCGGCGACGGCGGCGCAGACCGCTTCGATCGTCCGCAGCTTTTCCTCGTCGCAGGGCGTGGTCAGGATCTGCTCCAGAGGAAAAGCCAGCTCCGACAGCGCCGGCAGCTCCCGCAGCGCCCGGAAGCGCCACTTGTAGTACGGCCGGTAGCGCCGCGACAGCAGGAAGGCCGCGGCCATCGCACTGTCGGCAAACTCGATCGCCGCCAGCTGCGCGGCGGCCGCTTCCCCGTGCCCCAGACAGCGCGGGACGTTATACTGCCCGGCCTGCGCCATCAGCAGCAGCCGCCCGGCCAGTCGCTTGAGCCGGACGTCCTCCGGGAAATACGCAAGCTGCTCGCGGATGCGGCTCACCTCGCCCCAGTTGTCGAAGAAGATCTCGCCGTTCGTGGCTTCGGCCAGCGCCTGCTCCGGCAGCGTCAGCCACTCGTCGGGCGAAAGCGCGCCGTTCGGCGAGCCGACGGTCTTGCTGAAAAACTCCGCCGTGCGCAGCACGCCGTGCCGTGCGCCGCCCACCGGCTGCATCAGGCTGCGCCGGACGCCCCCGAATTCCTTCGGGAGCTTCGCATACGCGCGCTCGAGCAGGAATTCCTGCCGCCGGTCGACGATCTCCTCCTCCGGCAGAAAGAGGCAGAAGCCCGGCTCGAAATCGTGGTCGCGCGACAGCGCGTCGTCCCAGCCGAAGCACTCCGAGCCCTTGCCGAAAAGCCCGACCGCGAGATAGGGCAGCAGCTCGGGAAAGTCCTTCTCCAGCATCGGGCGGCCGAACTGCTCATAATAGGCGCGCGAGAGCTCAAGCCCGTTCATAGATGCGCGCCGCCTCCTTCTTCAGCTCGTCGGCCGCGAGGAAATAGCCGTAATAGGCAAAGCTCGGGGCGCATTTCTCGCAGACGAAGGCGTAGTAGCCGTTGCGCGGCGCGGCCTCGTCCTGCAGCAGCTCGAGGGCCCGGTCGAGCAGCGCGAAGATGCGCGTCTCCCCCGCCTCAAGTCCCTCCTGCGCGGCGACGGCGTCGGCCATGTTCAGGCAGGTGATCGCCTGCTCCAGCGCGCCGCCGGGCAGCTTTCCCATCTGCTCCATCGCTTTGTCGTAGAGCGCGAAGGCCTCGTCGTAGCGGCCGAGGGCCTGGTTGGCCAGCGCCATGTTGTTGTACAGCCCGCCCAGCAGCTCCGGCCGCACCTGCACGCCGGATTCGTAGACCGCCCGCGCCTTTTCAAACAGGGAAAGCGCCCGCTCGTTGTCGCCGAAGGCGCTGCAGGCCGTGGCGGCGTTGACATAGGTCGTGCCGGCGCTGACCGAGCCCTCGAAATCCAGCTCTCCCAGCAGGCGCAGCGCCTCATCCACGAAGTGAAGGGCCTTGTCCCGGTCGCCGACCTTGCGGTAGTGGCCGATCAGCTCGTTTGCGAGCATCAGCTGCCCGCGCAGATCCTGCCCGAGCCGCGCCTCCTCCATCCAGTACAGCAGGTGGCGCTCCGCCCCGGCGTAGTCCCGGCGGCTCATGTATTCGTCCAGCTTCTCGATGATCCGCTGCTGCGGCACCGCGCGGATCGCGCCTTCCGCGCCGTAGGGCTCGCCGCACAGCAGGCAGGCGGGCTCCGCGTAATCCTCCGGGCCGAGGGGCTTGTTGACATCGTTCATCGCTGCGCATCCTTTCCGCGGTCTGCCGCCGCTTTTCTTTTTTTCATTCTATCATCCCCGCGAAAAAAACTCAACCGGAATCCCCGTCCCGTCAAAGTTTCCAAAGTGCGGCGCGGCCGCGGCTCAAAAATTGTATCAAATGCTTGAAATAAACACGCTAAAGTGCTATAGTATGATCATCATCGTTGGCCGCATCCCGCGGCCAACGTGAAAAGCCGAAAGCGAGGCCGATCCGCTCGGCCGGACTTTCCGATCGAAAGAAGGAGGAAATTATGAAAAAGACACTTGCACTGATCCTTGCGCTGCTGATGGTGTTCGCGCTCGCCGCCTGCGGCGGCCAGAAGGCGCCCGAAGCTCCCGCTCAGGAAGCCGGTGACGATCTCGTCGCCGCCGCCAAGGCCGAGGGCGAGCTGGTCGTTTACGGCTCCTGCGAGGAAGACTACCTCGCCGCTGCCTGCAACAAGTTCCAGGAGCTCTACGGCATCAAGACCACCTATCAGCGTCTGTCCACCGGCGAAGTCCCCGCCAAGATCGCCGAGGAAAACGGCAAGCCCTCTGCCGATATCTGGTTCGGCGGCACCAACAACCCCTACGATACCGCCGCGGCTGACGGCCTGCTGGACAACAGCTACGTCCCCAAAAATGCCTCCCACCTGACCAAGGACATCTATAAGGATCCCAACGGCTACTGGTACGGCAT
>CAMNOV010000033.1 GCA_946547105.1 uncultured Clostridia bacterium
ACACGTCGCCGAAGGCCATGGCGAAGTTCTCGGCGTTGAGCTGGCCGGAAACGGTGAGGTTCGTGGCCTTGCCGAAGAAGTCCTTGCTGTTGTCGACCGTGCCGTCCTCTTTGCGGGGCGGATTGTTGATATCCAGGGTGGTCACGCGGAACATCTGGCCCGCGCCCTCGGCGTCGGAGCCGGTGATGATGGGCGTGTGGACGTAGACGAAGCCGCGCGCCTGGAAGAATTCATGCACGGCCTGGGCGGCCACGCTGCGCACCCGGAAGGTGGCGGAGAAGAGATTGGTGCGGGGGCGCAGATGCTGGATGGTGCGCAGATATTCCACGCTGTGGCGCTTCTTCTGCAGCGGATAATCCGGCGTGGAGGTGCCCTCCACGGTGATCTCGGCGGCCTTGAGCTCGAAGGGCTGCTTGGCCTCGGGCGTGAGCACGAGGGTGCCGCGCACGATCAGGGCAGCGCCAACGTTCTGGTGGGCGATCTCTTCGTAATTATTCAGACTGCCCCTCTCAAAGACGACCTGCAGCGATTTGAAGCAGCTGCCGTCATTCAGCTCGATAAAGCCGAAGTTTTTCATGTCGCGCACGGTTCTGACCCAGCCGCAGACGGTGAGTTCCTGTCCGCCGAAGGCCTGCGCATCCGCAAAAATGCCGGAGATTTTCTGACGTTTCATTGGCACTGTTCCTTTCTTTGTACCTGTTGGTACTCATATTACTCGGGCATAGAAATATCATAGCCGCGATGCGGCTATGATATCATTATCTTTTGGGTTTTACAAGGAAAAAATCAAATTTCAGAAGATCAGCTGTACCGGCGCGTGAACGTTCTTCAGCTCCACCGTCTGCCAGAGGCCGCCGGGCTCGCCGTCGCGCGTCCAGGCCACGGGGCGGTCAAACTCGAAGCGGGCCGATTTCGTGTGGACGATGATCATCGTGTCGCTGTCGAAGCGCTGCGTCAGCACGCTGCCGGCCAGGTTGGCCAGATCCGCCAGCGCGGCGGGGTCCTTGACCAGCACCAGCTCGGACAGGCCGTCCGACAGGCTGACCATCTGCTCCCTGAAATGGACGATGCCGGCCACGGAGGTGGAGTTGGACATGCTGCCGTAGACCAGCTTCCCCTCGTATTCCCCGTCGTCCCAGACGACGCGGACCTGATAGCTCTCGATGCTCGGCAGGCGCGCCATGCCCTGCAGCACGTAGGCCAGATGGCCCAGCGCGTTCTTCTGGTCCTGGGGCGTGGTGTAGCTCACGTCCGTAAATGCGCCGAAGCCCGCGATATAGGCAAAATGATCGTGCTCGCCGAAGAGGCCAACGTCATAGGGGTGCGGCGTGCCGTTGAGCATCCGCGCGGCGGCTTCGAGCGTGTTGTTTTTCGGCAGACCGAGGGTCGTCGCCACGTCGTTGGCGGTGCCCATCGGGAAATAGCCCAGCGGAGGGGGGTCGTCCAGCTGGATCAGACCGGAGATGACCTCGCTGAGCGTGCCGTCGCCGCCGATACAGGCTACGGCGTCGTAGCCGGCGCCATGGTCGCGGGCGAAAAGCGTCGCGTCGCCCCGCGCAGCGGTATAGTACAGATCGACCTGAAATCCTGCCTGCGCCAGCAGAAGCGTCGCATCAGCGAAGTTGGGCTTGTAAGCGCTGCGTCCGGCCACAGGGTTGACGATCAGCATCAGCTTTTTATCCATAAGAAAACACCTCGGATATGCGGCCGCCTGGCCGCGATGGTACGTTCAGTATAGACCATCCGGAGAGAAGAAGGATGAACAAACTGAAAAAGAAAAAAGAACACGGAAAACCGTGTTCTTTTTGTTGCTTTTTTACTCAGCCAGGTCGTTGAGCTTAACCGTCATCGCGGACTTTTTGCGGGCCGCGTTGTTCTTCGGCAGCAGACCCTTGCCAGCTGCGCGGTCAACGGTCTTAACGGCAACTTTATAGGCACTGACGGCTGCATCGCGGTTGCCTTCGGCAACGGCTGCGTCAAACTTTTTCATCATGGTCTTGAGCTCGGTCTTGTCAGCCCGGTTCTTGGCTCTGAGCTGCTTGGACTTCTCGTCACGCTTGGCAGAAGATTTAATATTGGCCATATTCGAACGCACCTCCTCCTACAAAATTGCGCGTTAATAACTCGCGTTTTGAAATTATAGCAAAGAAACCCGCGAAAAGCAAGAGTTTTTTTGCATTTATCAAAACTTTTTTTCGCTTGTTATTCCGGCCCATCTTTCGGGCAAAATACCACTAGATGTGGTGGCAGGAGATGGAAGAAAATGGATATTACAGGAAAGGCGCGAACAGATCTGGCCAGCGAGGCGCACCGGCTGCTGAAAAACGGGCGGGTGGATCTTAGCCCCCTGCCCGGGCTGGAAACGGAGGAAGAAACGAAAAACGGCGTCTCGCTGTTTCGTGTCCGGGTGCTGGACGAGCGCGGCGCGCAGACGATCGGAAAGCCGCGGGGGAACTACTGTACGCTGGAGGCGGAGCGCTTCTACCCGCGCGGCGACGGGCGCTTCCCTGCTCTGGCGGAGACCCTGGCCGCCGAGATCCGCGCTATGCTCGGCGCGGCGGATGGGACGACGCTCGTCGCCGGCCTTGGCAACCGGGACGTCACGCCGGACGCTGTCGGCCCGGAGGCGGTGCGCTTCGTGTTCCCGACCCGGCACCTGAGAGCCGCCGGGAACCCGCTGTTTGCAGACTTTGCGGATGTTGCGGTCTGCGCGCCGGGCGTGCTCGCCTCCTCCGGGATCGAAAGCGCCCGGCAGATCGCCGCGCTCAGCCGTGAGCTCCGTGCTTCCCGCGTCGTGGTTTTCGACGCGCTGGCCGGCGCGGAGCCGGAGAAGCTCTGCCACTGCGTGCAGCTGACGGACGCGGGCATCGCGCCCGGCTCCGGCGTCGGCAATGACCGCGCGGCGTTATCGCGCGAAAGCCTCGGCGTGCCGGTGCTGGCGATCGGCGTGCCGACCGTTGTGGACGCGGGCTGTTTCGGGGCGGAAGCGCTGCGCGGATGGTTCGTCACGCCGAAGGATATCGACGAATCGATCCGCTGCGCTTCCCGGATGCTCGGCTATGCGCTGGATCTCGCCCTGCATCCGGGCCTCCAGGTGGAGGACGTCTCTGCCCTGCTGGAATGAATGTTTCACGTGAAACATGTCGAAGCGCCTATGCCCGGGTCAAAATTTGTTTCACGTGAAACATTGCAATGCCGCCGCGATGCTGTTATAATGTCGGCATGGAAAAAAGGAGAGGCGACTATGGCAAAAATCGTGGCGATCGCCAATCAAAAAGGCGGCGTCGGCAAGACAACGACCGCCGTGAATCTCTGCGCAGCTCTGCATCAGCTCGGACGGCGGGTGCTGCTGGTGGACGCGGACCCGCAGGGAAACGCGAGCTCCGGTATGGGCGTGCCCAAAAGCAAGCGGCCGAACGTCTATGATATGCTGATCGGCGGTCGTGCCGCGGCCGACTGCGTGGTACATACGAAGGCCGGGGACCTGATCCCGACCGGAAAAGAGTTGGCGGCCGCGTCCGTCGAACTGATCGGGCAGGAAAAGCGCGAGTTCGTCATGAAAAACGCGCTGCTCTCGCTTTATACGGATTATGACTACATCCTGATCGACTGCCCGCCCTCCCTCGAACTGCTGACGGTGAACGCCCTGGTGGCGGCTGACAGCGTTCTGGTGCCGATGCAGTGCGAGTATTACGCACTGGAGGGCCTGGCCGATCTGATGACCAGCATCAAAATGTGCTCCAAACGCTTGAACCGGCGGCTGACGATCGAGGGCATCGTGCTGACGATGTACGACGGCCGGATGAATCTGACCGCGCAGGTGGCGGCGGAGCTGCGCCGGCACCTCGGAGACAAGATTTACGAGACGGTGATCCCGCGCAGCATCCGCCTGTCGGAAGCGCCGAGTCACGGCGTGCCGGGCGTGATCTACGATAAATCCAACAAGGGCAGCAAGGCCTACCTCGCGCTGGCCGAGGAATTTGTCGCCCGGGCGGAAAGGAACTGAGCATGGCAAAGGAAAAACGCGGGCTGGGAACAGGGCTGGATGTGCTGTTCGCGGCCAATGATTTCGACGAGGAAGAGAGCGAGCTGCTCAATGTGCCGCTGAGCAAGGTGGAACCGCGGCAGGAGCAGCCGCGCGAGCGCTTTGACGAGCAGGCGCTGCAGGATCTGGCCGATTCCATCGCGCAGTACGGCTTGATCCAGCCGATCACCGTGCGCCGCCTGGAAAGCGGCTACTACCAGATCATCGCCGGCGAGCGCCGCTGGCGCGCGGCCCGCATGGCCGGGCTGAGCGAGGTGCCGGTGCGCGTCATCGAGGCGGACGACCGCCGCACGGCGGAGCTGGCGCTGGTGGAGAACCTGCAGCGGCAGGATCTGAACCCGATGGAGGAGGCGCGCGGCTATCTGAGCCTGATGCGGGACTACGGCCTGACCCAGGAGGAGACGGCGCGCAGCGTCGGACGTTCGCGGCCGGCGGTGACCAACGCCCTGCGTCTGCTGACGCTGAGCCCCGAGCTCAAGGAGCTGGTCGAGACAGGCCTGCTCTCAGCCGGCCATGCAAGGGCGCTGATCCCGCTGAATAACGACCCGCGGCAGCTGGACGCGGCCAACGAGGTCATCGCGCGCGAGCTTTCGGTGCGCAAGACCGAACAGCTGGCGGCCAGGCTGCAGAAGGAGCCGAAGCCCGAGCCGGAAAAGGATCCGCTGGCGGTGGATTACGCCGCCGAGGTCTCCGAGGCGCTCAGCCGGACGATCGGCCGCAAGGTGCGGCTGGTCGAGGGACGAAAAGGCGGCCGCATCGAGATCGAATACGTCGGCGCGGACGACCGCGAAGCGCTGATCGAGCTGCTGCAGACGCTCAGCAAGTAAGGAAACGGAGGATGAAACCGTGTTAGATATTAAGTTTATTCGTGAAAATCCCGAAATCGTCAAGGAAAACATCCGCAAAAAGTTCCAGGATGCGAAGCTGCCCCTGGTGGACGAGCTGCTGGAGCTCGACGCAAAAAACCGTGCCGCGATCACCGAGGCGAGCGACCTGCGCGCCCAGCGCAATCAGCTCAGCAAGGCCAACGGCCCGCTCTTCGGTAAGCTGAAAAAGGCTTCCGAGGAGGAAAAAGCCGCCATCCAGGCCCAAATCGACGAGAACATGGCGAAGGTCAAGGCCAGCGACGAGCGCCGCGAGGCGCTGGAGCGCAGCGAGGAGGAATGCGCCGCGCGCATCCACCAGATCCTCCTGCAGATCCCGAACATCATCGATCCCAGCGTGCCCATCGGCCCGGACGACAGCGCCAACGTCGAGGTACAGCGCTTCGGCGAGCCGGCAGTTCCAGAATTTCCCATTCCCTACCACACGGAGATCATGGAGCGCTTTGACGGCGTGGATATGGACGCCGCCGGCCGCGTATCCGGCAACGGCTTTTACTATCTGATGGGCGACATTGCCCGCCTGCACTCGGCGGTACTGGCCTATGCGCGCGATTTTATGATCAACAAGGGCTTCATTTACTGCATCCCGCCCTTCATGATCCACGGCAACGTGGTCGAAGGCGTGATGAGCCAGACCGATATGGAAGCCATGATGTACAAGATCGAGGGCGAGGACCTCTATCTGATCGGCACCAGCGAGCACTCGATGATCGGCAAGTTCATCGACCAGATCATCCCCGAGGAGAGCCTGCCGCAGACCCTGACGAGCTACTCCCCATGCTTCCGCAAGGAAAAGGGCGCGCACGGCATAGAGGAACGCGGCGTTTATCGCATCCACCAGTTTGAAAAGCAGGAGATGATCGTGGTCTGCCGGCCCGAGGATTCGATGGCCTGGTATGAGAAAATGTGGCGCTACAGCGTGGAGCTGTTCCGCTCGATGGAGATCCCGGTGCGCCAGCTGGAGTGCTGCAGCGGCGATCTGGCCGATCTGAAGGTCAAATCCTGCGATATCGAGGCCTGGTCTCCGCGCCAGCAGAAATATTTTGAGGTCTGCTCCTGCTCCAACCTCGGCGACGCGCAGGCGCGCCGCCTGAAAATGCGCGTCAAGGGCGCGGACGGCAAGATGTATCTGCCGCACACGCTCAACAACACCGTCGTGGCTCCCCCGCGCATGCTGATCGCCTTCCTGGAAAACCATCTCCAGGCCGACGGCAGCGTGACGATCCCCGAAGTCCTGCAGCCGTATATGGGCGGGACGAAAGTCCTGATTCCACATAAATAACAACATAAAGGAGAGGAAACCGCATGAAAAAATTCTTTGAAGAATTCAAAACCTTTATCTCCAAGGGCAACGTGCTCGATATGGCGGTCGGCGTGATCGTCGGCGGCGCCTTCGGCGCGATCACGAGCTCCCTCGTGGGCAACGTCATTACCCCGCTGCTGGCCTGGCTGTTCGGCGCCCCCAACACCGACGCGCTGAATATCACCCTGCGCGCGGCGGACGAGGCCGCCGGCACCGAGGCCATCGTGCTCGGCCTTGGCACCTTTGTCGGCGCCATCATCAACTTCCTGGTGATCGCTCTGGTCCTCTTCTCTGTCATTAAGGCCTTCAACAAGGCCCGCGAGCTGGCGGCGAAGAAGGAAGAGGAAGAGCCCGCCCCCGCCGAGGACCCCAAGCCCACGGCCGAGGATCTGCTGGGCGAGATCCTGGACGAGCTGAAGAAAAAGTAAGTGCCTGGTACATAGTTCTTAGAAAAAAGCACGGAGGAATCATGGATTCCTCCGTGCTTTTTGTTATTGCTCGGTGTATTTTTTCTTCAGCCGGGCCAGCTTGACGCCGCAATACGTGATCAGATAGCAGTACAGCACAAACAGGATCCCGAACAGGATGCTGAAAAAGTTGGCGAAAGGAATGGCGCCTTCAATGCTACGGATCATGTTCGGCAGCACGCAGCAGAGAAAGAGAACCAGCAGCGGCAGCATACGGGTCTTGACGACGTGCTGCACCATCTCCACCCGGGACAGCCCGTCGGAAAAGATCTCCCCGTCGGACTCGGTCTCGGCTTCGGCGGCGGGCTTGCGGAAATACAGCCAGCCCGCGTTCTGATCGAAGTATTCCCAGCCGTAATCGCGGAAAAGCTGGAAATATTCCTCGGTTTCCTCACCGTTTTTATAGTCCAGGCGGTAAATGACGTCCTCCGGCGCGCAGCGCTCGAAGGTATACAGGAAAACGGCCGCGTTTGTCAGCTTCCAGCCCGCCCGATGCTGCTCGCGCAGCCATTTTTCTTCTTCTTCAAAATCCGCGATCGTAAAAAAGCGGAAGATCGTTTTCGTTTCAGCCATGGTAAATCTCCCCTCTGCTGTTCTGATACAGCCGTTCGATGCGCTGCAGCTCCAGGTCCAGGATCTCCTCGCCCAAGGGCGTGATTTGATAGAGCTTTCGCTTTTCCTCCTCGCGGACAAAGGCGATCAGCCCGTCCGCCTCCATTTTGGAGAGCGTGCCGTACATCGTGCCTGCGCTGATCGTCAGCGCGCCGCCGGTCATCGTCTTGACCATCTGGCCGATCCCGTAGCCGTGCTGCGGGCGCTGCAGACAGAACAGGATGTAAAAGCCGCTTTCCGTCATCGGCACGTAAATGCGCTGGATGCGTTTGTCCATCACCGCACCTCCATTTCACTTCGATATATCGGACTGCGATATAATATATATCGCACTTCGATGTATTTGTCAAGAGGTTTTTTCGAAATAATAAAAAAAACAGGGCAGTCTTTTTGACTGCCCTGCTGTCAGGCTGTTTGATCGTTTTTTTCCGGGTTTGAGCCGGAACTTTGCCGTCTCAGGCGAGCGCGGCGCCGAGGGCCTTGCAGGCCTCCAGAGCTTCGTTGTCGGGCGCGTCGTTGCAGATGACGCTGTCGGCGGCAAGCGTGATGCCCGCATCGGCGCAGGAGTCTTCCCAGCTGCGCATCCATTCGCCGTCGCCCCAGCCGTACGAGCCAAAGAGAGCGACCTTCTTGCCAGCCAGGCTGGCCTTGACGTTTTCGAAGAAGGGCTCGAACTCGCCGTCCTCCAGCGCCTCGCTGCCCATGGCGGGGCAGCCGAGCGCGAAGGCGTCAAAGCTGTCGATCCGGCTCTCGTCAAAGTCCGAGACGCTGAACAGCTCCGCGCCGACGCCCGCACCCTTGAGCACCGCTTTGGCCATGGCCTCGGTGTTGCCCGTGCCGCTCCAGTAAATGACTGCAATGTGATTCATGATGATTCCTCCTCAAGATATTGCCACTGCCAGCTCTTCGAGCTTTCTTCCGGCCCGATAGGAGCGGCAGTAGGATTCTGTACATTTTTTGTATTGCTCAAACGTGCGCTGCGCCCGCTCCTCGTCACCGTAGACCTTCCAGGCGCAGACGCGCTTATAATTGTGGGCGCGGTTGTCGATAAAGCCCTGCACGTCCTCCGGCGGATAGCTGAGAAACAGGCCGATCTCATGCGGAAAATCCTCCCGGCTCCGCAGCCGATCGATCAGGCAGCGCATGCATTTTTCCGGCCGCAGATCCTCATAGCCCGCTTCGGCCAGGATCTTCTGCGCGCGCGGACAGCGCAGGTCCCGCGCAAGCTCCTCCGGGCGGAACAGATACAGCAGCGCCCGGTCCGGACCGAAGCGCAGCGGAAGGATGCGCAGCCCCCGGGGAGAGAGAAGCTGGTTCAGCCGCCGCAGCTCGTCCAGCAGCGTTTCCCGCTTTTCATAGGGGCAGGCATACATGCTGCCCGTTTTCAGGCCTGCCAGGGTCGGGGCGCAGCAGCGGATCAGCAGCTCGGTGCTCACAGGATCACCTCCGTCATTTGAGGTTAGATATCTCTAATCGCTATTGTTATAACATGCCGATATCCTATTGTCAAGATAGGACTTTCCATGCGGATCCGATTTTATAAAGCGGATGCCGGATGAGTCCAAACGCGGTCAGTGATGATAAAAAAACAGGAGCCGTCAGGATAAGACGGCTCCTGTTTTTCGTTTGCGTTTTTGCAAAAGACGCGGCAGCTTATTTGTCCGCCGGCTCGACCAGGAATTTGGTCAGGTCGACGCTCTCCATGCCCTCGGCGAGCGTGAAATCCAGCGCGTCCACGATCTCGTCCAGGTCGGCGGCCATGATCTCGCTGGCCGCGGCGGCGCCGATGGTGCTGCCGTCGTCCAGCGTGGTGTCCGCCTCGACCGGCAGACGGATGATGACGTGGTAGCCGTACTCGGACAGGACGGGCGCGGAGACCTCAAAGGCGCTGAGCGCTTTGGTCGTCTCTTCAAAGGCGGCCACCATCGTGCCGGGAGTGAAGATATAGCCGTCGGGATAACGGACTTTGCCGGAATCCTCGTCCAGCTCCGTCTTGAGCTCGGCAAAGCGGGCCAGCAGCTCTTCGCGGTTTTCGATCGACTGCAGCTCGGCAGCGATCTCCTCCGCCCGGGATTTCTTGGCGGCGATGGTCTCTTCGTCCAGAGGCTCGCGCGTTTCCATGTCCATGGTCAGGAAGAGGATATGGTTGCAGCGGAGGTATTCCTTGTCCTCGATATAGCGCTGCAGCGCGGCGGTGCTGAGCAGCTCGCCGTTTTTGCCGTACTTGGTCTCCATCAGCTTCTGCAGCTGCAGATTGGCCTTCGCCTGGGCGCGGTAGAGGTTCTCGGTCAGGAAGTTGGCCGTCAGCAGCTCGCCCCAGGCTTCGTCGGTCGCGTCGGGACCGAGCAGGGCGCTTTTATCCTCGGCCTTTTTGGCTTCCAGCTCCTCGTCACTGATTTCGATCCCGTTCTGTGCGGCGAACATATCGATGCCGGTGTAGGCGCGCAGATTGTCGCTGAGATTGGCGACGACGGAATCGGCCAGGGTGACGCCCTCGGCGTAGGGGCTGTCCCAGCCGCCGGCCATGCCGTAGGCGGCCATGGAATCCATATAGTTTTCCCCGCTGAGGATATAGCTGCCGAGCCACTCGTAGTATTCGCCCCAGGTGATCTCGCGATCGCCGATCGTGGCGTAGACGGCATCCTCGGGATAGAGCGCATGCAGCGCCTCCAGATCCACGTGTTTGACGGAAACAGCGGTCGGCGCTTCGGGAACGGAGGTCGTGACCGGCTCCGGATTGACGGGGCTGACATAAATGGTCTCGTCGTCGACGGGGGCGGGAGACGGGACGGGCGCGCTCTTCTGCGCGCAGCCGGCGACGCCGACAAAGAGCAGGCAGGCGGCCAGCAGAACAAGAAACAGTTTTTTCATCGTTGAAGATCCTTTCTGTGGATATTCTTTCCGTACTATAGCACTGCGGAGGCGGAAACTCAAGCCTCCGGCGCAGAGTTTACCGATTGTTCACCCCAGCCGGCCACAAAGCGGCGCGCCTCGTCGATGACGCGGTTTTTGGCCTTGATGCGCAGGCTCAGGCAGGGCTTCGATCCGGCCTCCACGCGAAGCCTGCCCTTGTATTCTGGCAGCGCGTACAGGCGCGAGACCTTCTCCATGTCGAAATCCCTGACCGTAAAGCGCAGATAGCCGGCCTTCTGGGAGATATCCGTCACGCCCGCACGCCCGGCCTCGCCGCGCAGCAGCGCCACCTGGATCAGCGCCGTCACGCCCGGCGGCGGGTCGCCGAAGCGGTCGATCAGCTCGTCCATCAGGTCGTCGGCCTCCGCCTCGCTGCGGATCAGCGCGATCTTGCGGTAAATGTCCATGCGCTGCTCCGAGGAGGGGATGTAGCGGTCGGGGATGCTGGCGGCCACGGCCAGATCGGCGGAGCAGTCGGCGGCCTTCGGCACTTCGATGCCGCGGGCCTCCAGCACCGCCTGGCTCAGCAGCTTCATATACATATCGTAGCCCACGTCGATCATGTGGCCGGACTGCTCGGCGCCGAGCAGGTTGCCCGCGCCGCGGATCTCCAGGTCGCGCATGGCGATCTTGGTGCCGGAGCCGAAGGCCGCGAAGTCGCGGATGGCGTTGAGGCGCTTTTCGGCGATCTCGGTGAGCACCTTGTCGCGCCGGAAGGTCAGATAGGCCGAGGCGCGGCGGGTCGAGCGGCCGACGCGGCCGCGGATCTGGTGCAGCTGCGCCAGCCCCAGGCGGTCGGCGTCCTCGATGATGAGGGTGTTGACGTTGGGGATGTCGATGCCGGTCTCGATGATCGTGGTGCAGACCAGCACCTGTGTTTCGCCTGTCGCGACAGAGTCCATGACGCTTGCCAGCACCGCCTTGTCCAGCTGCCCGTGCGCCACGCCCACCGTCACGCTGTCTTCCAGCAGATCGCGGAGCTTTCTGGCGCAGCGCTCGATATCGTCGATGCGGTTGTGCAGGTAATAGACCTGCCCGCCGCGCTGGACCTCACGGCGGATCGCGTCGGCCACCAGGCCCCAGTCGTGTTCCATCACGAAGGTCTGCACCGGCAGACGGTCCTCCGGCGGATCGTCAAGGGTGGACATATCGCGGATGCCGGACATGGCCATGTTCAGCGTGCGGGGGATGGGCGTGGCCGAGAGGGTCAGCACGTCCACGCCGCGGCTGAGCTCCTTGATGTGCTCCTTGTGGCTGACGCCGAAGCGCTGCTCCTCGTCCACCACCAGCAGGCCGAGGTCCTTGAATTTCACGTCCTTGGAGAGCAGCCGGTGCGTGCCGATGACCAGGTCGCACTTGCCGCTGGCGAGGTCGGCGATGGTCTGCGCGCTCTGACCGCCGGTGCGGAAGCGGCTGAGCACCGCGATGTTGACCGGGAAGCCGAAGAAGCGCTGCAGCGCCGTCTGATAGTGCTGCTGCGCGAGCACCGTGGTCGGCACGAGGATCGCCGCCTGCTTGCCGTCCAGCACGCACTTCATCACCGCGCGCAGGGCAACCTCCGTTTTGCCGTAGCCCACGTCGCCGCAGAGCAGGCGGTCCATCGGCGTTGCCCGCTCCATGTCCTGCTTGATCTCCGCGATGCAGCGCAGCTGGTCGTCGGTCTCGGTGTATTCGAAGTTTTCCTCGAATTCCCGCTGCCACTCGCTGTCCGGCGAGAAGGCGTAGCCCGGCAGACGCTGACGCTCGGCATAGAGGGCGATGAGCTTCTTGGCCATGTCCTTGGCCGCGCTCTTGGCGCGCGAGCGGGTCTTCGCCCATTCCGCGCCGCCCATCTTCGACAGCTTGACGGCCTTGTCCTCGCCGCCGCCGGTGTATTTCGACACCATGTCGAGCTGCGTGGCGGGGACGTAGAGCGTATCCGTGCCGGCGTAGTTGATTTTGATGTAGTCCTTGTCCTGCCCGTCCACCGGCATGCGCACGATGCCGGCAAAGCGGCCGATGCCGTGATTTTCGTGCACCACGTAATCACCGGGGGAGAGGTCGGCGTAGGATTCGATGCGCATGCGCCCGGCCGGCAGCTTTTTGCCGCGGGCGGATTTTTTGCTCTTCTGACGGATGAGCTGCGCGTCGGTCAGCACCGCCAGCTTCAGCCCCGGATATTCCATGCCCGAGGAGATCGCGCCGATGCCGATCACGCAGGCGCCGGGCTCCGGCAGGCGGTCGAGCGGATCGCGGATCAGGGCGGGGATCTCGTGATCCTTGAAAAAGTCCTGCAGTACCCTGGCGCGGCGCTCGTCTCCGGCCAGCACGACCACGCGGCTGCCGTTTTTGAGATAGAGCTTCACGTCCTCGGCGGCGGCCTGCGCGCTGCCCGCGTAGGAGGGCAGCTGCTTGGCCGGAACGCTCGTGAGCGTGCGCGGCGGCACCGGGCAGCGGCCGACGGTGAAGGCCTCGGCCATGTACAGGGGAAAGTCTGCCAGACGCTTCGTCAGCGCGTCAAAGGACAGGTAAAAGCTCTCCGGCGCATCCGCCACCAGTCCGCGGCGGCCGAGCTCCGTGAAATCCAGCGCAAGCTGCTTGGCAAAGTCCCGCGCGCGTTCGGCGCAGCGGCCGGGCTGGTCGAGCAGCACGACGGCGTCGGCGGGGATATAGTCCGCGCCGCAGGCCATCGGATAGAGCAGCGGCAGATAGCGGTCGGCCTCCGGCAGGGAGCCGGTATTTTCCAAACGCTCGGCGTCGCTGCGCAGGGTCTCGCTGAGCTTTTGCGCCTGCTCGCTCGTGCGGCGGCGCGTATAGCGCTCGGCGAGCTTCCGCAGCTCCCCGGCCAGGGCGGCGGGGCCACCCTGCGTGAGCGGCGGCAGGGCCTCGGCCGCCGGGAGGATCACGCAGCGCTCGACCGGATCGGTCCGGCGCTGGCTGGAAACCTCGAAGTGAGCCATGGAGTCGATCTCGTCGCCCCAGAACTCGATGCGCACGGGCTCGCTGTCCGCAGGCGAGAAGAAGTCCAGGATGCCGCCGCGCCGGGCAAACTGACCCGGGCCCTCGACCTGGTCTGCGCGGCTGTAGCCGCAGCGCAGCAGCGCGTCTTCCGTATCCTCCAGCGAGCAGGGCGCAGAAGAGTCGATGACGAAGGCGGCGCGCGCAAGAAAATCCGGCGGCAGCGTGCGCTGCAGCAGGCCGGGTACGGAGGCCACGGCCACCTGTACTTTCCCGGTGGACAGCGCGTGGAGCGCGGCGATGCGCCGCTGCTCGGCCTGGCGGGAGACGGCCTCGGCGGGATAGAAGCTGAAGTCGCGCATGCCGAGCACGGCGGCCTCCTCCCCCAGCATCGAGCTGAGGTCGCGCGCCATGTTCTCGGCGGCGGTGTCGTCCGGGCAGATCACAAAGAGCGGGCGGCCCGCGTTTTCCCGCAGCGCCGCGCCCAGATGCGCCCGATGCACCGCCGAAAGCCCGGAAACGAGCGCAGGAAGCCCTCCGCTCTCCAGCAGACCGGGGAGGGCGGCGGCTTCCTTGTTATCGAAAAATACTTGATTGAGGATCTTCATACCGGGAGGATTATACCACGTCGGACACCCGGATGCAATCGGATTTACAGCCTTTTCCGCAGCCGCCCGACGACATAGACCCCGGGGATCAGAAGCAGGCAGACGGCGGCGTTGGCCGCCGGGACCCAGCGCGTGGACAGGCGGGCAAAGGCGGACGCCTCCGGCGCGAGTAGACAGGCCGTCAGCAGCGCGGCCGCGCCGACGGCGGCCGGAAGCCAGGCGCTTTCTCCACAAAGCGGCGTCAGGCAGCGCCGGACGACATGCAGCAGCGCCGCCGTCAGCAGGAAGTCGGAGAAGATCCACAGCGCCACCAGCAGCGCTTCGATCCGCTCGAGGCTGTGGAAGAACACGAGATTTCGCACCAGGGAGAAATAGGGCTGGGCAAGCCTCGCCGTCAGCTCGTGGCCGAAGGCGCCGATCACCGCGGCCGTCAGCGCCGCCATCAGCGCGCCGAGCAGCGCGATGCGCGCCGCCACGCTGCGATAGCCGCCCTCCCCTGTCAGCCCGTCGGAGAGGAACAACAGCAGCACCAGGATCAGTGCCGCCACGTCCAGCGTCGGCAGCGTTCCCTCCAGGAGCGGCAGCAGGGGCTGCCCGGCGATGGGCAGCAGATTGTCCGCATGCAGCTCCGGCAGCGCGAAGAACAGCGTGAGTGCGACGGCACCCACCGGCAGCGGCAGCACCAGCTTGGCGCAGCGCACCAGCCTTCGCGCATCGCCCGCCCCGGCGAAGGCCGCGGCGAGCCCAAGCGGGAGGATGAAAAGGCGGCGGTCGGCGTGGGGATAGACCGTGTCGATCAGCCGCTGCGCGCTGTCGCGCAGGGTGAAGGCCGCATAAAACAGCAGCCAGAGCCCGCAGAGCGCCAGCAGCACGGCGCCGATTTTCTCTCCTGCCGCGCGCTGCCAGAGCGCGGGCAGGCTCTCCCCTTCCCGGCGCTTCTGCCCGAAGCGCCAGAGAAAAGCGCCGTAGGCGACGGCTGCAGGCAGCGCCAGCAGGATCGACAGCCAGCCGCCCCGCCCCGCAATGGCCGCAGATGCGCCCGGCAGCAGCCGCAGCGCCGGCGTGAGGGCCGCCACGGAGCACAGCGCCAGCAGCTGGCCGAGGCGATAGGGCTTCTCGCCGTTCATGGCCGCGCCTCCAGATCCCCGGTGCCGGTGAGCCGGGCGCTCACGCTGACTGTCAGCGGCAGCGAAGGCCAGCGCGCGGCGAAATCCGGATTCAGCGCCTGCATTTTTCGCGGCGACAGTCGCTCCAGCCGCCCTTCCAGGCCGAGAAAGTCGGCCTCCCACTGTTTGGACAGCTGCAGCACCTGCCGCACGCGCTCGGACAGGGCACGCTCCAGCATCATTTCAAGATAGTCGTATTCCGTGTCGCCGGCGGCCCCCTCGGCCAGCAGCGCCTCCGCCTCCACGTGGACGCAGAGCGCGGCCAGCTGCCCGCCGTCGTCCCAGCGCGGCTCGAGCGCGGCGCTTCCGCCGGTGAGCGTCAGCGTGACGGGAAGCCCGGCCTGATCGGTCACCGTCAGTTCGCAGAGCCCGGTATTGCCGGTGAGAAAGCCGACGCCGACCGCCTGCTCCCGGTCGAGAAAGCCGCAGAGCGCGCCGTCTTTGAGCACGGCGTAGCCGTCCGCGACCACGGTTTCCGGCCGCTCCGCCGCCCCGGCGCTCTGATCCTCTTCCGCTGACGGCTGCAGAGAGACCGCGCAGACCAGCGCGCTGCCAGTGCGCTCCAGGTCCCGCAGAACGTCGGCGACGGACAGACAGCGGCCGTCGCCGCGAGAGCGCAGATCCGCGTCCACGGAATCCAGCGCGTCGCAGACGCCGAAACTGTCGTCGCCCACGCCCAGCACGGCCTCCTGTGCGCTTTTGTCCCGGAGGATATACAGCGGCACGCTCAGCCGCAGATCGCCCGAGCGGCATACGTAATCCAGGGCCGGGCGGATCCCCTGCCGCGCGGCCGCCTCCCCGATCAGCAGGTGGCCGATGTGGGCGCAGAAGAGATCCTCCTCATTCGCCCCGGCGCGGATCTGCTCCAGCGCCGCGGTGATCGAGGACCCGGCACTCTGCAGGCGCACCGGCGGGCTGTCCGGCGCCGCGCCGCCGGCGGAGGCCAGGCTGAGCAGCACGCCCCGGCGGTCAGGATCGAGCCCCATCGTCTGCACCACCAGCAGCCCGTCCGCCTCGCGCGCCTGCTCGCGCAGGCCGCAGCCGCCGAGACACAGACCTACAATTATATAAATTAGAAGCAGCGAGGCACGTTTGAAAGCTCCATTCATTTTCTCCGCCTCCGATCGAGCGTCTTCAGCAGCCTGTCCCGCAGCCGGAGCGCGGAAAAGGGCCGCCGCAGCAGGATCCGCCGCAGGCCCGGGCCGTCCTCGCTCAAGGGCGCCGTATAGCTGCGGCCGAAGCTGTCGATCCCGGCCAGATGCCAGAGCAGCAGGCAGCAGCCGAGCGCCACGCCGTACAGCCCTGCGAGCGCGCCCGCAAGCAGCAGCCCCAGGCTCCACAGCCGCAGCGCCGCGGACAGATCCTGGCTCGGCAGCGTGTAGCAGGCGATGCCCGCCGCCGCGACCACGATGATGGCGATCGGCGAGACGACGCGCGCCTCCACCGCCGCCTGGCCGACGATCAGCGCGCCGATGATGCTCACCGTGTCGCCCATCGGCCCCGGCAGGCGCAGCCCTGCCTCCTGCAGCATCAGAAAGGAGATCAGCATGCCGAACACCTCCAGCGCCGTGGAAAAGGGCACCTGCCGCTTGGCCTCGATCATGCTCAGCAGCAGCTTCGTCGGGATCATCTCCTGGTGGTACATGGCCATCGCCACGTAAACGCCCGGCAGCAAAAGCGCCGCCAGCAGGGAAAACCAGCGCAGCAGGCTCAGCGTGCTGCTGACCAGGAAATGCTGCCCGCGGTCGCCGGTGACCTTCATGAATTCCGCCAGCGTGACCGGGAGCACGAGCCCCACGGGCAGGCCGTCCACCAGCAGGCCCACGCGCCCGTCGCTCAGGTGCATCGCAAAGCGGTCGGGCCGCTCGGTGTGGATCGTCTGCGGGAAGGGCGAGCGCGGTTTCTCGGCAAGCGCCTCTTCCAGGGGGCCGAGCGAGAGCAGCGCGTCCAGGTCCAGCGCGTCCAGCCGCCGTGCGACTTCGCCGACCAGCGCGGGATCGGCCACACCTTCGAGATACAGCAGCGCCGTTTTCGTCCCGGAGCGGCGGCCGAGCTCGCTTTCGACCAGTTTCAGGTCGGGTGTGGCCAGGCGGCGCCGGACGAGGGCGGTGTTGACCCGCAGCGTTTCCACGAAGGAGTCCTTTGCGCCCTTGACGGACTTTTCCAGCGTCGGCTCGCTGACGCTGCGCCCGGTGTCGCTTCGCAGCTCAAAGCAGAGCGCCGTGTGCGTCTCGTCCAGGATCAGCGCACAGCAGCCGTGCGTGACGGCGCGCACCGATTCGTCCAGGGAATCAAAGCGCCGCACCGACCAGGCGGTGACGCCGCCTGCGAGCAGACGCTCCTGAAAATCCGCCGCGCCGGCAGACAGCCGCCAGAATTCCGTCAGCGGGCGCAGCAGCGTCCCGGCAAGGTCCCGGCCGCTGACAAGTCCGTCCAGCCAGCAGAGGCTGACAGGACGAGCCGGATCGAGCCCCGCGTCGATGCGCCGAAGCATAAAATCGGAGCAGCGCGCGAAGATCCGCTCCATCGCGCCGGAGGAAACAGGGCCGGGGAAGCTCGGCCCCGTGATGGGATGATAAGGAATCGAATGGTCCATATCGTGTAGTATTTCCGGGACGAACCACAATATTTTGAATGGAAAAAAATTCTTGAAATTTTGTCAAAAAAGTGCTTGACAAAGGGCTTGCCCGGGTGTATATTGTGCAAGCTCGCTTGAGAGAACCAAAGCTTTCCAGATCCGGGCCGCAAAAAACTTTGAAAAAAATAAAAAGTTTTTCTTGACACGGACAAAAAGCTGTGGTATATTAGACAAGCTGTCACCCCAAAGCGGATGACACGAAGATGTACCTTGAAAATTGAACAATGTAAGAAATAGCTTATGCAAATAAGCACCAAGAAAAGGGCTTTTAAGAGTCTGAAAAGACTATAAAAATTCTTTTGAGAGCTAGAAAGCTTCAAGAATGATTTTAGAGCCGGAAGGCTTTAAGATACCATTTATTGAGAGTTTGATCCTGGCTCAGGATGAACGCT
>CAMNOV010000034.1 GCA_946547105.1 uncultured Clostridia bacterium
CTGGAGGAGGAGCTGGCCGCCGTGCGCAAGGTGCGCAGCACCCAGCGCCGCCGCCGCGAGAAAAACGCCGTGCCGGTCGTGGCGCTTGTGGGCTATACCAACGCCGGCAAATCCACGCTGTTAAACTGCCTCACCGGCTCGGACATCCCGGCCAACGACCGCCTCTTCGACACGCTGGACACCACCACCCGGCGGCTGCGCATCGATGAGACGACGGAGGTGCTGCTGTCGGACACGGTCGGCTTCATCCGCAAGCTCCCCACCCATCTGATCGAGGCCTTCAAGGCCACGCTCGAGGAGCTGCGCTATGCCGACGTGCTGCTGCACGTGATCGACATCTCCAATCCCGAATGGGAGGCGCAGGCGCGCGTGGTGGACGATCTGATCCGCCAGCTCGGCGCGGAAGCGACGCCCTGCCTGCGCGTGTTCAACAAGTGCGACGCCTATATCGGCATCCTGCCGCACGGGGAGGATCTGGTGTGCCTGTCGGCCAGAAGCGGCGAGGGCGCGGACGCGCTGGTGCGCAGGCTCTCGGAGATGCTGGACCGGGGCCGGCGGCACGTGACGCTGCTGCTGCCCTATGACAGCGCGGGGATGGTGGACCTGCTCAGCCGCGAGGGCGCGGTTCAGCGCCTGGACTACACCGAGGCCGGCATCGAATGCGAGGCCGTCGTCGGGCCGGAGCTCTTCGGCCGGATCAAAAAATACATCCCGGGCTACGAGGAGCCGCGGGATGAATGGGAAGACTAAAATCTTGAAAACGGGAAGGGTTTGAAACCCTTCCCGTTTTTCTTATCTGTCCCAGAGGGGCAGCAGCCAGGCGATCTCGGCGCCGGGCGCGAATTCGATGGTCTGCCAGTAATCGAAGGCGGTCACATAGCGGTAGTAGTAAAACGCGGTGCGGACCGCCACGTTTTCGTCGGTGGCGCGCCAGCCGCCGTCCGTGGCGCTGCGGCGGTCCTTATAGACGGTAAATTCCACGCGGACGTCGGGATGGGCCTCGATGAAGGCCTGCTCCTGTTCCTCGGTGAAGCCGGTGCCGCGCAGCCAGCAGACCTTCAGATTCGGCATGTTGTCAAAAATCGTCGGGTCGGTAAGCATGCTCTGATGGCAGAGGTTGACGTCCTCCAGCTTCGTCAGCGCGCGCAGCGGACTCATATCCGTGATGCGCGTGCAGGTGAACAGCTCCAGATAGCGCAGCTCCGTGAGATTGGCCAGGGGCGAAATGTCCCGGAGCCAGGGATTGTCCGCCAGGATCAGCACCTGCAGCTCCGTGAGCGTGCCGAGCAGGCTGAGATCCTGCAGGTTGTTGTGGCCCAGGTCCAGAGCTTTCAGGTGACGGCAGTATTTGAACAGCGGCGCCAGGCCCTCCGAGGTCCAGCGGCTTTCGTCGCCGCTCATCAGCGTGGAGAAGACCTGGATATCGCTGCGCAGCTTGTAGCGGCCGAATTTCACCCACCACAGGAAGTCCACGCCGGGATTGGCCTCCATCAGCGCGTCCTTTTCCGCGTCCGGCACCGTGACGTCCAGCAGGTCGACGAACTTGACCCGCGGCAGCGCGCGCAGCGCCTCCGCCAGGCCCTCCGTGGACGCGGGCTTGAGCTCGGTGACCTCCAGGCTGTTGAGCAGCTCGCCGTTGTAATCATAGAACCACTCCACGCGGCAGTCCGGCAGCGCGTCCTGCAGGGCGCGCAGCGCCTCATATTCGCGGCTGGCGGTGGCGTCGACGTATTCCAGCTGCGTCCAGTCCGCGTAGGACAGGATCTCCTCGGCGCTTTCGTCGGTGAGCTTCAGCTCCGTGGGCATCGGCGTGGGCGAGGGGGTGGGCACCGGCGTCGGTGCGGGCGTGGGCTCCGGCGTGGCCTCCGCCGGCTGCTCAGACGCCGGGAGCGGCGTCGGCTGTGCGGTCGCGGGCGGCTCGAGCCAGCTGCCTGTTTCCGCGCCGCAGGCGCACAGCAGGAGCGCGAGCAGGAGCGCGAGCGCTGTCATCTTCCTCATGGATATCCTTCTCTCTTGTCTCTTTATCCGCGTTTGGCAAGCGGCGCGGGCCGCAGACTCTCGCCGGTGATCTGAACCTTGATCTTTCCCGCACTGAGATCATACACGCGCGCCGTGAATTCCTCCGCCCGTTCCTCGGGCAGCAGCACGCGCAGCGTGACCTCCGCGCCGTAATCCAGGCCTTCCACGACCCCGCCGAAGGCGGCCGTTTCGGTTTTCAGCCGCTCCAGCATGGCGTAGGGGCAGGGGACGCTCGCCTCCAGCCAGCGGCGCACGACGGACAGACCCGCCGCGTCCAGCGCGTCCTTCGCACTCTGGGTATAGGCGCGCAGAAGTCCGCCCGTGCCGAGCAGCACCCCGCCGAAATAGCGCGTGACCACGCACACGGCGTTCGTCACGCCCTCGCGGCGGAAAACCTCCAGCATCGGGATGCCGGCGCTGCCCTGCGGCTCGCCGTCGTCGGAGTAGCGCTCCGGGCCGCCGCGGATCAGATAGCACCAGCAGTTGTGCCGCGCGTCATAGTATTTCTTTTTCATCTCCGCGATGAAGGCGCGGGCCTCGTCCTCCGTCTCGACGGGGCGGACGTGGCCCAGAAAGCGGGAGCGCTTTTCCGTCAGCTCCGCCTCGCCCGCGCCGGAGGGGATCCAATACTCGGTCATGCCGGGCTTCCTTTCTCCGCGACAGCGGAGCCAATCTCATCAGGCCAGCTTCTCCATCTCGTCCAGCAGCTCGCCGAAGAGCTGCAGCGCGGAATTGACCGGCTCGGGGCTGGACATGTCCACGCCCGCGATCTTCAGCAAGGAGATGGGATCGGTGCTGCTGCCGCCGGAGAGGAACTTCTTGTAATCGGCCACGGCCGGCGCGCCCTCGGACAGGATGCGGTTGGCGATGGCGACGGCGGCGGAGTAGCCGGTGGCGTACTGGAAGACGTAGTAGTTGTAGAAGAAGTGCGGGATGCGCGCCCACTCAAGGGCGATCTGCGGGTCAGAGACCATATCGGGGCCGAAGTAGAGCTTGTTGAGCTCCAGGTACTTCTCGCTCAGGGCTTCGGCCGTCAGGGTCTGACCGCTCTCGGCCATGCGGCCCATCAGCAGCTCGAACTCGGCGAACATGGTCTGGCGATAGACCGTGCCCTTGAAGGAGTCGAGGAAGTGGTTGATGAGGTAGGCCCGCTCCTTCTTGTCCGTGGTTTTGGACAGCAGGTGGCGCATCAGCAGCACCTCGTTGCAGGTGGAGGCCACCTCGGCCACGAAGATCACGTAATCGCTGGTGCAGGTGGGCTGGACCTTGCAGCTGTGGTAGCTGTGCAGAGCGTGGCCCATCTCGTGCGCCAAGGTGAACATGCTGTCAAGCGTGTCCTTGTGGTTTAAAAGCACATAGGGGTGCGGGCGGGAATTGCCGGAGGAATAGGCGCCGCCGCGCTTGCCTTCGTTTTCATACACGTCGATCCAGCGGTTATTGAAGCCTTCCTTCAGCAGGTCGGTGTAGTCCTCGCCCAGCACGCTCAGGGCCTCGAGCACGGTGGTCTTGGCCTGCTCGAAGTCGATCTTCTGCGCGGCGTCGGCCACGATGGGGGTGTAGACGTCGTACATGTGCAGCTCGTCCACGCCGAGCAGCTCCTTGCGCAGGCGGACATAGCGGTACATCTTGTCGAGGTTGCCGTGCACGGCCTCGATGAGGTTGGTGTAGACCTCGACGGGCACCTCGGTGCGGTCGAGGCTGGCCTCGATGGTGCTGGGGTATTTGCGCGCGCCGGCAAAGAAGCGCAGCTGCTTGAACTGGGCGTCGAGCGTGGCGGCGATGGTGTTCTTATACTCGTCGATGCGGCCATAGAGCGTTTCGAAGGCGTTGCGGCGCAGGACGCGGTCCTCGCTCTCCATCAGCGGGCCGTAGCTGCCGCCGGTGAGGGCGTGTTGTTCGCCCTTGCTGTCTTCCACGGCGGGGAACTTGAGGTCGGCATTGCGAAAGACGCTGCCGATGTTCTCGGGCGCGTCGGCCATCTCGCCGGCGGCGGCCAGCAGCTTTTCCTCCGCGGGAGAGAGAATGTGCGCGGCGCGGCGGCGGATCTGGTAGAGCACGCGGCGATAGGTCTCCAGCGCGGGCTGCTCCGCGTAGAAGCGGTTCAGCTGATCCTCGTCGATGGCCATGATCTCAGGCGTGGCGAAGGCGGCGGCGCTGGAAATGGCGATCAGGCAGCTCATGGCCTTGCCGCGCATATCCTGGTAGCGGGCGTCGGCCTGATCCTGGTCGTTCTTGCAGCTGGCGTAGCCGTAGAAAGGCGCCAGGCGCAGCTCCAGCTCGTCCTGGGCCTGCAGATAGGCCAGCAGGGTCCCGGCGCTCTCGCCCAGGCGGCCCTGGAAGGCGGCGATCTGCGCGGGCATCTCCTTGAGGCTTTCGTACTCGGCCATCCAGGCCTCGTCGCTTTCAAACATATCCTTCAGATTCCAGGTCAGCTCCTCGGGGACCTCGCTGCGCTTGGTTTTGGGATCGATCATGGGAGTTCTCCTTTCAAAATCTGTACGTCGGGCGGCGTTCCGCCCGGAAAATCGAGTAAAATCATTGTAGCACATCCCCCGGTAAATGCAAAGAAAAAACCGCGCCGCCGGCGCGGTTTTTCTTCTTTCGGTCTTGATTCGGGCGTTTTGTCATGGCGGATCACGGTCGGACCTGCCGTCGGCGTCTCCCTTTTTTTGAATTGCTTCGATCACATGGCCTGTTCGCGGTCAAATCTCCCCTTTCGCCGAATATACATGAAAAAAGAAGCGAAAGGAGGACAACGATGGACATTGTTATCGTAAAACCCGGAGACACGCTCTATGCAATCGCCCGGCGGGCCGGAACAAGCGCGGAGGAGCTGGCCTGGCTCAATCAGCTCAACGACCCCTCCCGCCTGGTGCCGAACATGGCGCTGCTCGTGCCCGGGCCGGAGCGGCCCGGGCGGCAGGAGATCCTGGTCAACGCCTATGCCTACCCGAACATTTCCGACGCGACGCTGAAGGAAACGCTGCCGTACCTCAGCTTTCTCTGTCCCTTTTCCAACCGCCTGACGCTCGACGGCGAGCTGGTGACCATTGACGACGGCCGCCTTGTAGAGGCCGCTCTTGCGCAGAACGCCGCGCCCTTTCTGACCGTAACGAATCTCAGCGAGAGCGGCGGCTTTTCCAGCGACATCGCCCACGCGGTCTTCACCGACCAGGCCGTACAGGACGCCGCCGTGGAGAATATCTTCGCCGCCCTGTCCCGCCGGCGCTACGCCGGGGTCAACCTGAACATCGAATACGTCTATCCCTTCGACCGGGAGAGCTACAACCAGTTCCTGCGGCGCCTGTCCGGCCTGCTGCACGAGCGCGGCTGGTATCTGACGACGGCCATCGCCCCCAAGGAGAGCGCCGACCAGGAGGGTCTGCTGTACACGGCCCACGACTACGCCGCGCACGGCCGCTGGGCCGACTGGGTGGTGCTGATGACCTACGAGTGGGGCTATACCTATTCCGCGCCGCAGGCGGTGTCGCCGGTCAACCGCATCCGCCGGGTGCTGGACTACGCCGTGACCCAGATGCCCGTGGGCAGCATCCTGCTCGGCCTGTCCAACTACGGCTACCGCTGGCGCCTGCCCTGGCGGCAGGGCGACGCGGCCGCGGTCATCTCGAACGCCGCGGCACAGAACCTCGCCGTCTCCGTCGGCGCGGAGCTGCGCTATGATACGACCGCCCAGGCGCCCTGGTTTACCTATACCGACGCCTCCGGCCAGCGCAGCGCCGTCTGGTACGAGGATGTCCGCAGCGTGCAGGCACGGCTCGATCTGGTGCGGGAATACGGCCTCGCCGGCGTCAGCTGGTGGACGGTCAATTCGCTTTTCCGCGCGGGGCTGCGGCTGCAGGCGGACAATTTCAGCGCCATGAAGATCCTGTAAGAGCGGCAGTTTGTCATATTTTTGCAAACGGGCCGCAACGCTTAGTTCACTTATTCCCCACATTTATTGGAAAAAAGCCTTAATTTTCGTTCAGAACCGCCACTTTCGACCTTTTTCGCTTGCGTTTTACACAGTTATACGGTAAAATAGCAAAGAGCTTCACAAATATGGCGATATCAGCATATGGAAAGGAGTATTTGCTATGAAAAAAACATCCGGCGCCCTTTGGCTCCGGCTGCTGTGTCTGGCGCTGTGCCTGGTCACGCTTCTGTCGCTGGCCGCCTGCGGCGGCGCCAAGGAGCAGCCGGAGGCTCCCGCCGAGCCCGCGGAAGAGGTCGAAGCCACCCCGGTGCCGACTCCGGAGCCGACCCCGGCGCCCACCCCCACGGTGGAGAGCCTGGCCATCTACTACATGGGCGAGCCGATCAAGGACAATGACTGCACGATGCGCGTCGGCGAGACCCTGCCGCTGTCCATCGTCGCCACGCCCGGCGGCATCGCCGGCGAGGTGATCTGGTCGATCGACCCGGTCTGCGAGGATTCTTTTGAGCTGACGGTCAGTGAGAGCGATCCCTACCGGGCCACGCTGAAGGGCGTCAGCGTCCTGCCGGACGATGCGGGCGGCGCGAAGATCAGCGCCGCGCTCTATGGCGCCACCGCCACGATCACCGTCCACGTGCTCCCCGGTGAGGGCGGCATCACCTCGGTCTACAAGCCCTCCGAGGATCAGACGCTGGAGATCCGCCGTGCCCGCGGCGATTACCACGTGGACAGCATCACCATCTCTCCGGGCTATGAGACCCGCCTGGCCGCGGCGCCGCTCAAGGGCGGCAATGCCTCCGACGTGGTCTGGTCGATGGATGAGCAGGCCGAGAAGATCCTCGTCTTCACGCCCAGCGCCGCCTATCCCGACCAGATGATCCTCGAATGCTTCGGTGAAATGCCCGCCGGCGTCAACTACGTAGAGATCTACGCCACGCTCGACGGCTACACTGCGACCTGCAAGGTGCGCGTGACCGTGCCCACCGAGGGCTGATCTGCCCGCCGAATTTCGCAGATTCCTTGATTTTCGCCTCCGTCCCAAGTATAATGGGGACGGAGGCGATTTTCTTGCGGTTTTCCAGGCTTTCCCGCCCCCTGGGCGCTTTGATGATACTGTTGCTTCTGCTCGGACTCGGCGCCTGCTCGGCCGCCGCACCGGAAACCGGACCTTCGCCGACAGCCGCGCCGGAAAGCGCCGCGCAGGGCGACGCCGATCCTGTCCTGCAGGGAAGCTGGACAAGTCCGGTCGACATCGGCGGCGAAGTGTCCGCCGCGCTGGGCTTTGATGTAAGGCCCTGGCTGTCGGCGCCGCTGCGGGCGGAGCTGCGGCTTGTATGCAGCCCGGACGGCGCCTGCACGCTCACGCGCGACGAGGGCGCCTGCGCCGACGCGCTGCGCGGGGCGCTGGCCGCCTGCCTGCGCGAGCTGCAGGAGCAGGAGGCCGGCGAAAGCCTCGGGGGCCTTGCCCTGGCGGATCTGCTGGGCGCCGACCCGAACGATTGCGCGGCCGCCCTTTGCAACGAGCTGCTTGCTCCACCGGAAACGACCGGCGGGCGCTATGACGCCGAACGCGGCGAGATCCGCTGGAACGGCGGCGCCGTCTCTCCCATCCGTTGGGAGCAGGGCGCGCTGCGGATCGAAACGCCCGACGGAGAATCCAGGCTCTTTTCCCCCGCAGACTGATTCTGAAGGAGGCTCCATCATGAAAAAGATCCTGTTGCTCGGCACCGGCGGCACCATCGCCTCTGAAATGAGCCCCGACGGTCTGACGCCGGAGCTCAGCCCGCAGCAGCTGCTGCGCTACGTGCCGGCAGTCTCCCAGCTGTGCGAGGTGGACTGTCTGTCCCTGTTCAGTATCGACAGCACCAACATCACGCCCGCCCACTGGCAGGCGGTCACGCGCGTGCTGCGCGACCGCTACGACGACTACGACGGCTTTGTCATCGCCCACGGCACCGACACCATGGCCTATACCGCCGCGGCGCTGAGCTATATGGTGCAGGGCGCGCAGAAGCCGATCATACTCACCGGCGCGCAAAAGCCCATCAACTATGATTCCACCGATTCGAAGCTGAATCTGATCGACGCCTTCACCTGCGCCTGCTCGAACAGCATCCACGGCGTGTGCATCGTGTTCAGCGGCCGCGTGATCCTCGGCACCCGCGCGCGCAAAACCTGTTCCAAAAGCTTTGCCGCCTTCTCTAGCATCAACTATCCGGAGCTGGCCAACCTCCACGACGGACGTCTGATGTGCTATATTGAGCCGGAGTATCGGCCCGTGCCGCGCTTTTATGACCGGCTGAACACGAAGATCGGCCTGGTCAAAATGATCCCGGGCACGGATTTCGAGCTGCTCGATTTCCTGCTGCAGCGCAAGGACGCGCTGGTGATCGAATGCTTTGGCGTGGGCGGCCTGCCGAGCTATGACGACGATCGCCTGTTTGAGACGGTGCGCCGCTACACCGACGAGGGCAAGTTCCTCGTCATGACCACCCAGGTGCAGAACGAGGGCTCCGACCTCTCGGTCTACGAGGTCGGACACCGGCTCAAAAGCAATCGCCGCGTGCTGGAGGCCTACGACATGACGACCGAGGCCGCCCTGGCCAAGATCATGTGGATCCTCGGCCAGACGAAGGACGCGGACGAGGTCGCCCGCCGCTTCTACACGCCGGTGGCGCACGATATCCTCTATCGGGGCTGAGCTATGCAAAATATTCTGGTGATCGGCGGGGGCGCGGCCGGCATGATGGCCGCCCTGACCGCCGCGGAAGATCCTGACAATCACGTCGTTCTGCTTGAACGGCAGCAGCGCGTCGGCCGGAAGCTGCTGGCCACCGGCAACGGGCGCTGCAATCTGACGAATATCGGCGCGGCGCCCGCGAATTACCACGGCGAACGGCCGGACTTTGTGCGCCCCGCCCTGCGGCAGCTGCCGCCGACGGAGGTGTTGGCGCTGTTTCGCTCCTTCGGTCTGCTGACCGTGACGGAGGAGAGCGGCCGGGTCTATCCCCTGTCCGACTCCGCCTCCAGCGTGCTGGACGTGCTGCGCTTTCAGCTCATGCAGCGCGGCGTGGAGCTGCGCTGTGCCGCTCCCGCGCGGGAGATCCGCCGGGAAAAAGGCGGTTTTTCCATTCGAACGGACGAAGAGACTCTCTTTGCTGACAAATTGATCGTCGCCTGCGGGGGCGCGGCCGGCAAAAAGCTCGGCGGCGTGACGGACGGCTATGAGCTGCTCGCGCCGCTCGGCCACAGGCGGACGAAGCTCTATCCCTCGCTGGTGCAGCTCG
The DNA here is from genome assembly GCA_946547105.1 of uncultured Clostridia bacterium. GTDB lineage: Bacteria > Bacillota > Clostridia > Oscillospirales > Oscillospiraceae > Limivicinus. The sequence continues at coordinate 9,241 of CAMNOV010000034.1, forward strand.
TCACTGAGCCGGACTATCCGCGCGCGCTCAAGGGCGTGCGGGCGGACGCCTCCCTGCGCCTGCTGCGCGGGAAGGAGGAGCTTGCCCGGGCGCAGGGCGAGGTGCAGTTCACCGAGCGCGGCGTGTCCGGCCCGGCGGCCTTTGACCTCAGCCGCGCAGTATCCGCCGGCGGCGAGGGGCTTGTGCTGGAGCTGGACTTTCTGCGCGACTATACCGAAACGCAGCTGCGCGCCCTGCTGATCCGGCGGCGCGAGAGCCTGCCCGATCTGGACGCAGCCGAGCTGCTGACCGGCGCGGTGCACAACCGGCTCGGCAAGATGCTGCTGCGCTACAGCGGCGTCGACACGAAAAAGAGCGTCGGCGCGCTGAGCGACCGGGAGCTGTCGCACGTCGTCGGGGCCTGCAAGAACTTCCGGCTGCCGCTGCGCGGCACCGAGGGTTTCGATAACGCCCAGGTCACCGCGGGCGGCCTGCACACGGCGGATTTTGACCCCGAGACGATGCAGAGCCGCCTGGTGCCCGGGCTCTACGTCTGCGGCGAATTGCTGGACATTGACGGCGACTGCGGCGGCTACAATCTGCAGTGGGCCTGGGCCAGCGGCCGTCTCGCCGGGAGGCTGCTGCCATGATCCTGGTCCGCAATCTGAAGCTGCGGCCGGACGAGCCGCTTGATCGCCTGCCGCAGCTTGCGGCGAAAAAGCTGCGCGTCGCCCCGGCGGAAATCCGGGACTGGAAGCTGGTCAAGCGCTCGCTGGACGCGCGCAAAAAGCCGGAGCTGTTCTATGTCTGCTCGCTGGCGCTGTCCCTGCGCGGCGACGAGGCAAGGCTGATCGCGCGGCTTCGCGACCGCGACGTACTGGCCTATGAGGAACCGGTTTACGAGATACCGCGCGTGTCTGCGCCGGAACTGCGCCCCGTGGTGGTGGGCTTCGGCCCGGCGGGGATGTTCGCGGCGCTGCTGCTCGCACTGGCCGGGGCGCGGCCCATCGTCCTTGAGCGCGGACAGGACGCGCTGACCCGGAAGGCCGCGGTCGAGGCCTTCCGCGCAGGCGGCCCGCTCGATCCCGAGAACAACGTGCAGTTCGGCGAGGGCGGCGCCGGGACCTTTTCCGACGGCAAGCTGAATACCGGCACGCACGACAGGCGCATTTCCTTCGTGCTGCGGCAGTTTTTCCTGCACGGCACGCCGGAGAGCGTGGTGTATGACGCCAAGCCCCATATCGGCACCGATGTGCTGGTGGACGTGGTGCAAAACTTCCGAAAAACCGTTCTCGCCCACGGCGGCGAGATCCGCTTCGGCAGCCGCGCGGAGCGCCTGATCCTGAAGGACGGCACCGTGGCGGGCGTCGAGGTGCGCGGCCCCGAGGGACTGTATGAGCTGCCCTGCGAGCGGCTGATCCTCGCGATCGGCCACTCGGCGCGCGACACCTTCCAAGCCCTGCAGGAACAGGGCGTTTCGATGGAGGCCAAGGCCTTTTCGATGGGCGTGCGCATCGAGCACCGACAGGCGCTGATCGATCTGGCGCAGTACGGGCGCGCACGCGAAACGCTGCCGGCGGCGGACTATGCGCTGAACGTGCATTTGCCGGACGGGACGAGCGCCTATACCTTCTGCATGTGCCCCGGCGGCGAGGTCTTTGCCGCGGCCTCGGAGGCGGGCGGCGTGGTCACCAACGGCATGAGCTATTCCGGGCGCGACGGCGAGAACGCCAACGCGGCGCTGCTGGTGACGCTCCATCCCGAGGATTTCCCGGAGGACGACCTTTTCTCAGGAATGCGCTGGCAGCGGCGCATCGAACAGGCGGCCTACGCCTGCGGCGGCGGGGATTACCGCGCGCCGGCCCAGCGATCCGGCGACTTCCTCGCGGGGCGGCCGAGCGAGGGGCCGGGCTCCGTCGCGCCGAGTTATCGGCCCGGCGTGGTCTGGTGCGACCTGCACGACGTGCTGCCCGCGCGCATCACGGACGTTCTGGAGCAGGCGATCCCGGCCCTCGGCAAAAAGCTGCGGGGCTTTGACGATCCCGACGCGGTGCTGACCGCGCCGGAAACGCGATCTTCCTCCCCGGTGCGCATCCTGCGCGGGGAAAGCTGCGAGGCGCCGATCCGCGGGCTCTATCCCTGCGGCGAGGGCGCGGGCTATGCCGGCGGCATCACCTCGGCTGCCGTCGATGGGCTGCGCTGCGCCGAAGCCGTGCTGGCTTCCATGAAATAAACAATCATTATTTAAAGGAGGATAAAACCATGACTTTCAGAAACCTGACCGTGAAAGAGTGCTTTGACAATCCCAAGACCGCGGCGGTCGTCAAGGAGCTCGCCCCGAACCTGCTGAAGTACCCGATCAAGCTGTTCAACAAGAAGAGCTGCGGCGAGATCTTCGATCTGGTCGTCAGCAAAAAGATCCTCCCCGCCGACACGGCGAAGAAGATCGAGGAAGAGATCAACAAGCTGCTGTAATACCACTAACAAAAAAGAGGAAAGAGCCCTCGGGTTCCTTCCTCTTTTTTGTTATTCAGAACAGCAGCTCGACCAGAAAGACGACCGCGCAGCAGGCGCCGGACACGGCCAGAAGATTGCCCTTCCAGAGCGCCACGGCGACGCCGACGGCGAGCGCCGCGATGCCCGCGGCCGGAACGGCCGTCGCCTCCACGATGGCGGGAAAGGTCATCACGGCCAGGGTCACATAGGGCACGTAGTGCAGAAAGGAGCGGATAAAACGGCTCTTGATCGGCTTGCGGATCAGCGTCAGCGGCAGCACGCGCACGGCGTAGACCGTGACAAAGGCGATCAGGATATAAAGGAGATTCCTATGCATGGCTCTCCTCCTCCCGGATCGGAAACAGCAGCGCGACGACGGCCGAAATGCCGACCGTCAGCAGGATCGTGCGCGTGCCGGCCGAGATCGCGGCCAGCGCGGGGATCGCGCCGAAGGCCCAGCTGCAGGCAAAGCCAGCCACGACGCAGCAGGCGACGGACAGCTCCTTTTTCGCCGGCGGGATGATGATGGCAAGGAACATTCCGTAAAGCGCCACGCTCAGCGCGCTGACCACACGGGCGCTGAGCAGCAGGCCCAGGCGGATACCGAGCGCCGTGCCGATCGCCCAGCAGGGCGAGGCCACCGCCACCGCGCCGTAATAATAGGCGGGCTTGAGGTCGCCCTCGCGGGCGACGGCAATGCCGAAAAACTCGTCGGTGACGTAGTTGCCGATCAGCAGGCGGTGGAAAAAGGGCGTTGCCGGGGAAAAGCGCTGGCTGAGCGCGCAGCTCATCAGAAAATAGCGCGCGTTGGTGATCAGCGTGACGAGTGCGACCTCCCAATAGGCGGCGTTGGCGCCGATGAGGGTAAACAGCGCGTATTCGCCGGCGGAAGCGTTGCAGAGGGCGCTGGCCAGAAAGCCCTGCGCCGGGCTCAGGCCGACATTTCGCGCAGCGATGCCGAGGGAAAAGGACACGGCGAAATAGCCGAGCGCGATGGGGATGCCGTCCTGCATGCCATTCAAAAAAGCCGCTTTTTTGTTTCTGATCCGTCTCACGCTTCTCCCTCCTTTCGCAAAGCCGCTTCCGGTTATACCACAGACGCACCGGAAATACAAGCAAAAACGGCGGAAAGAATCACTTTCCGCCGTTTTTTACTGAACATCGATCCTTAAACCTGCCGTCCCGCCTGCCAGGCCTCGTAGCAGAAGTCAAAGAGCGGCAGCAGGCGCATAAACAGCGCCGCGAGCGTTTCGGGCAGGCTTTCGGAAAAGGCCTCGCCGCCGAGATCCCACTCCCGGCCGACGCTGATGTACTTCCTGTTATACCAGGGGTTGAGGAGCTCGCCGCGGTCGGCCTTGAGGCGCTTATAGGGCTCGCCCCAGAGCTTCCAGTCCGGGCCGATCTGCCGCAGGATGCGCTCAAAGCGGGCGGGGTTGGCGTCGATCTGGCGGCGGAAGGACTCCATCATCGTGGGGCTTGCGTCCCAGAAGCCCATGCCGGCGCTGTAGCCGGTGCGGCCGATCTCGAACCAGAAGGCCGGGCCGAGATTGCGCTGCTCCTCCTGATAAATGACAAACCAGAGATTGTCCTTGTAAGGACCGCGGCCGAACAGGCGCCGCGCGTCGCGGTAGATGCGGGAATTGTGCGCGTCGAAGCGGCGCTCGGGGAAGCGCTCGCGCATCAGGCGCAGCGTTTCGGCGGACAGCGCCTTGAAGGGCCGGTTCACCACTTCCTCAAACTGCTCCTTGTGCGCCAGAAACCAGGGGCGTTCGTTGTTGAAGCTCAGCTCCCAGAAAAACTCCCCCGTCTGCGGCGTAAAGCCATGAAACTCCATTTGTGTGTTACTTCCTCTTCTTGGCTGCGTACAGGAACATCCAGGCGACCAAAATCAGCAGAGCGACGATCAGCACGATGCCGAGCACCGTATCCAGCGCGCCGTGCACCAGGCTGAACGCGCCGGAGATCAGCTTCAGCGCCAGGATCAGCACAAAAACAACCACGACCAGGGCGACAAGGCCGCCGATCAGCTTTCCTTTTTTCATCCTTCGTCCTCCTGTTTTCCGAGTTTTCTCAGGATCTCTTCAAAATATTCCGGCAGCGGCGTCTCCAGCTCCACGAGGCGGCCGTCCGCCGGGTGCAGGAAGCGCAGGCGCCGGGCGTGCAGGCACTGGCCCTCCAGGCCCTTGTCCGGGCAGGGCGCGCCGTAGAGCCCGTCCCCCAGCAGCGGATGCCCGAGACTCGCCATGTGCACGCGGATCTGATGCGTGCGGCCGGTCTCCAGCCGGCAGCGGATATGGGTATAGCCCCGGTAGCGCGCGAGCACCTCCCAGTGTGTGACGGCGGGCTTGCCGTTTTTGCGGTTGACGGCCATGCGCTTGCGGTCGGTCGGATGGCGGCCGATCGGCGCGTCGACCGTGCCCGCGTCCTCCTTCAGCGTGCCGCGCACGACCGCCTCATACTCGCGGCAGAGGCTGTGGTCGGCCAGCTGCGCGGCAAGACCGCGGTGCGCCGCGTCGTTCTTCGCCGCGACGAGCAGGCCGGAGGTGTCTTTATCGATGCGGTGGACGATGCCGGGCCGCTTCTCGCCGCCGACGCCGGAGAGCGAATCCCCGCAGTGCCAGAGCAGCGCGTTGACCAGGGTCCCGTCCGGGTGCCCGGGCGCGGGATGCACCACCAGGCCGCGCGGCTTGTTGACCACGATCAGATCGCCGTCCTCATAGACCACGTCCAGCGGGATCTCCTGCGGCAGCAGCGGGATCTCCTGCAGCTCCGGCAGGCGGATCACGAAACAGTCGCCCGCCTCGGCGCGCGCATTTTTCTTCAGAGGCTGGCCCGCGCGTGTCACGCGGCCCTCCTCGATCAGGCGCTGCACGGCGCTGCGGCTGAAATCCTCCAGATGGCGCGCGAGGAGAGCGTCGATCCGGTCGCCGCTCTCCTCTGCGTAAATGATATAAGGTTCGTCCATGCCTTACCTGAACTCGGCCAGGATGTCCTCCAGGCTGAATTCCTCGGCCGCCGGGTCCTTCGTGGCCTTCGGCGCTGCGGGCGCAGCGGGTCTGGGCTTCGGCGCTTCGACTACGGGCGCGGGCTTCGGCGCCTCGACAGGCTTGGGCGCTTCGGCGGGCTTGACCGCCTCCGCCTTCTGCGCGGCGGCCTTCTGGTTGGCGCGCTCCCATTCGGCGAAGGGATCCTGGGGATCGACCACCGGCACCTCGGGCTCAGCCGCGGGCGCGGGCTTCTGCTCGCGGGACTTGCGGGCCTTGTAGCGCTCGTAGTCCTCCTCGTAGCTGGTCTGGCGATTCTTCACAGGCCTGGTCTCGGGCTCGGCGGGCTTTTCTCTGCGGCGCTGCTTCTTCTCCCTGCGGCGCGCGGGACGCTCGTCTTCTTCCTCATCGTCGTCCTCGAGGATCTCCTCCTCGGGCTCGTCCTCGTCCTCATCCGCATAACGGTCGGCCGCCTTCTTGTTGCCGCCGAAGAGGATATAGAGGATCAGCAGGATGCAGAACACCGTGATGAACATATCCGCCACGTTGAAGATGGGGAAGTTGATGCCCTTGAGCCCGAAGAGATTCACTCTCTCCAGGAAATCAAGCTTGATCATATCCTGCACCTTGCCCTGGCTCATGAGGCGGTCGATGGCGTTGGACAGACCGCCGGCCGAAATGAACACCAGGCTCCAGCGGCCGAGGCCGCCTTTGATCAGGTTGGTGGACAGGGCGATGATCGTCAGCAGGGCGACCAGGCCGGCCACGGCGATGAAGATCACGGTGGCGTTCTTGTCGGCCAGGAAGCCGAAGGCGCCGCCGGGATTCTGGGCGTTGACCAGGCTGACCACATTGGGGATCAGGGTGTAGGGGAGCAAATCGGCGTTTGTGGACACCCAAAGCTTTGTCCACTGGTCAAGCACAATGACCAGCAGGGCTACGATGGCATACAGCATATCTTTCTCCTCCTGTTGCGGAATACTGCGGGGAATGCGGGCTCAATCTATTTTTCTGTGTTCCGGGGGTATTTATTCCTCCAGGCCGGCGACCACCGCGGCGCAGCGCGGGCAGAGGCCGGTTTCGGGATCGGCGTCAACGGAATGCATCCAGCAGCGCGGGCACTTCGTGCCGGGCGCTTCCTTCACGGCCACGGACAGGCCGGGCACGTTCACGCCCTCGCCGGTGACGGCGTCGGCCTCATCCTCGCCGTCTTCGGCGACGAGGCACTGCGACACGATGAACAGCTCCGCCAGATTCATGCCCTCGACGGCGCGGAGGCTCTCGCGGGCGGACTCGCTCTTCACGCGCAGGGTGACGGCGGCCTCCAGCGGCTTGCCGATGCGCTTGGCGGCGCGGGCAGACTCCAGCACGAGGTTGACGTCGCCGCGCAGGGCGATCAGGCGATCCCAGCGGGCCAGCTCTTCATCGCTGAGGGCGTAGGCCTCGAAGGGCGCGTTCATCACGTTGAGCACCACGTTGCGCCCATCGTCGCCCGCCCGGTGGGGCATGGCCTGCCAGATCTCGTCGCAGGTGAAGGCCAGGATCGGCGCGAACATTTTGGTCATGCTGTCAAGGATCAGCCAGAGCGCGGTCTGCGCGCTGCGGCGCTTGAGAGAATTCCTCTCTTCACAATATAACCGATCCTTGATAATGTCAAGATAAAAACTGGAAAGTTCGACCACGCAGAAGTCGTTGATCGCGTGGGAAACCACGTGGAACTCGTAATTGTCGTAGGCCGCGGCGACCTTTCTGATCAGCTCGTTGAGCTTGGTGACGGCCCAGCGGTCAAGCTCGAGCATGTCCTCGGGCGCCACCAGCTCGTCGGCGTCAAAGCCGTCGAGGTTGCCGAGGCAGTAGCGCGCGGTGTTGCGGAACTTGAGATAGTTCTGGCTGAGCTGCTTGAAGATCTCCTTCGAGCAGCGCACGTCCACGTGGTAGTCGGCGGAGCCGGCCCAGAGGCGGATCATGTCGGCACCGAATTCCTTGATGATATCGGCCGGATCGACGCCGTTGCCGAGGGACTTATGCATCGCCTTGCCTTCGCCGTCCACGGTCCAGCCGTGGGTGAGGCATTCGCGGTAGGGCGCGCCCTGGTTCAGCGCGCCGACGGCCGTCAGCAGCGAGGACTGGAACCAGCCGCGGTACTGGTCGCCGCCTTCCATGTACATGTCGGCGGGCCAGAAGCCCTGGTCGCGCTTCATGGCGGCATAGTGGGTGGAGCCGGAATCGAACCAGCCGTCAAGGGTGTTGGTCTCCTTGGTGAAGTGCTTTCCGCCGCAGTGCGGGCAGACGAAGCCCTCGGGCAGAAGCGCTTCCGCCTCGCGCTCGAACCAGGCGTTGCTGCCCTCGCGCTCGAAGATCTGCGCGACGGATTCGATGCTCTCCTCGGTGCAGACGGGCTGCTTGCAGTCGGCGCAGTAGAACACCGGGATCGGCAGGCCCCAGCGGCGCTGGCGGGAAATGCACCAGTCGCTGCGCTC
>CAMNOV010000035.1 GCA_946547105.1 uncultured Clostridia bacterium
CGGCAGGCCGAAGATGTCCCAGGGGGGATCGTCCATGTGCACGGCCATCTTGATGTCGCACTCATGGCAGACGGGCATCAAACGCTCGAGGAAGTACCGGAAGTTTTCCCACAGCTTTTCCTTGGTGACGGGCTTGTACTTTTCAAACAGCTCGTCCAGCTTTTTCATGCGCTCGGGCTCCCAGCCGGGGAAGGTCATGTGATACTTCTCGGTGAAGCTCATGACGTAGTCGGCCATTTCCTTGGGGTCGTCCTGAATCATGTCCTTCTGGTAGTACAGGGCGGTCGAGCCGTCGCCCACGGGGTGGAAGAGGTCGGAGCGGGTCCAGTCGAAGATGGGCATGAAGTTGTAGCAGATGACCTTCACGCCGAAGGGGGCCAGGTTGCGGATGGTCTGGATGTAGTTGTCGATGTACTGATCGCGGGTGGGAAGACCGATCTTGATGTCGTCGTGGACGTTGACGGACTCCACCACGTCGGCGTTGAAGCCGGCGGCCTTGATCTGACTGACGACAGCTTCGATTTCCTCCGGCTGCCAGATCTCGCCGGGCATCTTGTCGTGCAGAGCCCAGACGATCGTGCTCACGCCCGGGATCTGGCGGATATCGCTGAGAGAGATTTTATCGTTGCCTTCGCCGTACCAGCGAAAGCCCATTTGCATCGGCATATGCGGTCCCTCCTGTTTTTTGGTAGTTCTATTGTAGCATTTGTCAAACGAGAAAAGAATTGCGATTATTGTTGCAAAGATTACCAAACTTGCTGTATACTTTCTCCGGGGAGGGGATCGCCGTGAAAAAGAAGCTGCGCAGCGAGTTCAACAGCCGCCAGTACATGCTGGCCCGGGATTTTGAGGTCTATTATTACAGCGACCTGCACTTTTCCTCAGTCGGCAGACACAGCCACGACTATACCGAGGTCTACCTCTTCTGCGAGGGGCAGGTGGACATGGAGATCGAGGGCAAAAGCCACCGCCTGCGGCCGGGCGACGTGCTGGTGCTGCCGCCGGGGACGCAGCACCGGGCGGCCGTCCGGGGCGGTGAGATCCCGTACCGCCGCTTCGTCTTCTGGCTGAGCAGGGATTTCTGCGAGACGCTGCGCGCGGAGTCGCCGGATTATCTGTTCCTGTTTGACCGCGCCCGGGAAAAAAAGGACTACGTTTATCCGATGGATCCGCTGGAGTTCAACAGCCTTCGGGGAAGACTGTTCGAGCTGCTCGAGGAGCTGCATACCGACCGCTTCGGCCGCGACGCGCAGATCGGGCTGCTGGTGCGCGGCCTGCTGCTGTCGCTCGGCCGGACGGTCCGCCAGGGGCTAAACCGGAACAGCAAAAAAGAACAGCGCGCCGGATATCAGCTCATTACGGATTATATCCACGAGAATCTGGGCGGGGATCTCAGCCTGGACGCGCTGAGCAGGGAGCTGTATCTGAGCAAATACTATATCGCCCATCTGTTCCAGGAAAACACCGGCCTGTCGGTGCACCAGTACATCACCAAAAAGCGCCTGGCCGCCTGCACGGACGCTATGCAGAGCGGGCAGCACATCAACGAGATCTATACGCAGCTCGGTTTTTTGAATTATTCGAGCTTTTACCGGGCATTCCTGAAGGAATACGGCTGCTCGCCCAGCATCTGGCTGCGCGAGCGCAGGGCTTCCGCGGCGGCGGAGCCCTGAACAATAGAATGACAGGCAGCGGCCCTGCAGTCCGGACGGACGGCGGGGCCGTTTGTTTTCGTTGCAAAGTGTGCAAACGTAAAGTTACAGGTTATTGACATAATGTAACAGAGCTGTGCATTCTGCACAGCAAGAAGGGTGTAAGGCGCTATTATTTGGGGATAGATAAGAATTTTGCACAAAAAAGATTGACAAAGAAAGGGAATTCTTCTATAGTTATACTGTATAATAGTTTACATTTGCACACTATGCACATTTTTGGCCCGCCGCGGTTTTCCGCGCGGGACCTACTGCTCAAGCAGGGAGGGTTTCCGAATGAAACACACAAAAATGCTGATCGCGGTTGTGCTCCTGTTCTCGCTTCTGCTGTCCAGCTGCGGCATGCCTGCGCAGCCGACGGAAACGATCGAGATCGAGACGGAGCCGGAACGCGCGGTCGTCACGGTGACGGAGCCTGCGCCGGCCCAGCCGGAGGTGCAGACGGTGAGCACGGCCGACTATGCGCCGCGGCTGCTGGCCAATACCGGCAGCAAGCCGGAGCCGACCACGGTGAAGACCGACATGTTCTCCGCCAAGTTTGAGGGCAGCGCCGTTGCGGGCAAGGGCGAGGCCGTCGACGGCGTGTACCGCTTTACCGCCGATGAGACGGACGGAGAAGCCTGGCACGTCAAGCTCGAGTGCAACTATCCCACCGTTGCGGGCCGGGATTACCGCGTGACCTACCGCTTCAACTCCGATGTGGCCGGCAAGATCAAGTTCGGCGATTTTCAGGAGTTTGAGATCGAAGAGGGCGAAAACAGCGTCACCGGCATGATGATCGCCAGCGGCGGCACCAGCTATCTGGATCTGCAGCTGGGCATGCTGCCTCCCTTTACGATCGATTTCCAGGAGATCGAGGTCGAGGAGTTTGCGGATGAGGTCGAATACAGGGACGCTCTGTCCGCGCCCGTCAACTTTGAGAAGGAAACGGTCGTCTACGAAAAGCACGACCAGGGCTATGCCCCGGTCCTGACGCGCGGCAGCGGCGAGGTCAGCATCAACTACCTGGCGACCTCCTGGGAGTCCGGCGTGTGGAAGTCCAAGCTCTTCGTCAAGACCGGGCTGATCCCCGAGAAGGGCGCCCGCTACCGTGTCACGGCCGACGTGGACTGTGACGGCGACATGCCCTTTGAGCTGCTGTTCAACGACGGCGACGTGGAGAAGGGCTACGGCGCTCTGTACGGCCAGGACGTGAAGGCCGGCGAGACGAAGACCTGCGAGGCCGTGATCATGGGCAACGGCGAGGGCGAGGCCCTCGTACTGCAGTTCTCTCTCGGCATGGTGCCGGAAGAAGCGACGGTGAAGATCAGCAATCTTCATATTGAAGAGGTGCTGGACCATTACAGCAATCAGCTGCCCGCCGATTTCGCCCTGGACAAGAGCGTTTCGACCGGCAAGATCCTGACTGCGGCGATCCCCAGGTCCTTCAAGAACGTCCCGCTGACGAATTTCTCCTATGCGGGCACCGATACGGTTTTTGAGGGCCACGACGACGGCTATATCGTCAGCTTGGAGGAGGGCGCTTCGAGCGCAACGCTGAAGATCACGCAGGCACCGGCCGACGCGGGCGAGCGCGGCGTGTGGAAGGCGAAGCTCTATGCCGCCACCGGCCTTGTGCTGGAGGCCGGCACGACCTACCGCATCCAGTTCGATCTGGCCTCCACCGGAGATCAGGCCGAGTACGAAGCCTGCTTCGACGGCGATTACGAGAACGCCTACGGCGCGCTCTACGGCCGCAGCCTGACGGCGGGCGGCACCGACCACATCGATTATATCCTCACGCCGGACGTGAGCCACGGCGCGCTGACGCTCCGCCTGCAGATGGGCAAGACGGATACGGCCGCCGGCAATACGGTCACGCTGAGCAATCTGAGCGTGGAGAAGCTTGAGCCGCAGTATCAGACGGTGGGCGAGGTCGCCCTCAGCACCGGCGGCAGCGGCAACGTCAGCGAAGAGCACAGCGACGGCGTGGAGCAGACGCTCACGGCCTCCGGCAGCTCGGCGGCGCTGAACGTCAGCCAGGCGCGCACGGACGGCGGCGTCTGGAGCTCGAAGATGATCATCCGCACCGGCGTGACGCCGGAAGCCGGCAAGAAATACCAGTTCAGCGCGAAGGTCGACGCCAGCGCCGACACGGGCGATTTTGAGATCCTGTATCAGAACGCGGCCGCCTCCGAGCTCTACGGCGGACAGTGGGGCCTGAACGGCTCCGGCGTATACAGCTCCGAGTTTACCGCGCCGGACTCCGGCTGCGGCGAGCTGGTGCTGGTGTTCCAGCTCGGCAACAGCGCGGCGGGAAATACCGTCACCGTCAGCGAGCTGAAGCTGTGCGAGGTCAGCGGCGAGACGATGGAAGACGTCGAGCTGCAGAACTTCGGCTACCCGGTCGCGGGCGAGGACGTGACGACGAACAATTCCTTCGACCTGGAGGCGAACAGCGGCGCCGCCGCGGTGCTGACCGGCGACGGCAGCAGCGCCACGGCGACGGTCACGACCCCCGGCGCCGACTGGAACGTCAAGCTCTACGCCAAGCCCGGTCTGGAGCTGGAGAAGGACCAGACCTACACGATCACGATGAACGTGACCGGCGCTGACGGCTGCCAGGCCTGCTACAAGAATACGGCCACCGGCGCGGAGGACGGCTTCGGCACCGAGACGATCGGCTCCGGCACCGTCAGCCATACCGTCACCCCGACCGAGAACGGCACGCTGGAGATCCTGCTGAAGATCGGCAACGTTCCGGCCGGTACGGCCGTCAGGGTCAGCAATATTCAGATCAAGAAAGACGGCACGGGTTACATCCCGATGGAGCTTTCCATCGGCTACCCGCTTACCGGCTACACCGCGCAGAGCGTGTCCGTTTCGGCTGACGCGGTCGCGTGGGACGGCTCGGAGGCGAGCGCCTCCGGCTCCGGCACCTCGGCGACGCTGAACGTTACCAAGGCGAACGAGGGCGGCGGCCTGTGGAGCGTGCGCCTGGAGGCCAACACCGGCGTGACGCTGGAGCAGGGCGTGCAGTACAAGGTCAGCGGAACGCTCACGAGTGAAAAGCCCCTCGGTTTTGAGGTCCTCTACAGCAACGGCCCCGGTACCGACGAGGGCGGCCACAATCCCGGCGGCCAGGGCTATGCGGAGGGCAGCTGGGGCCTGAAGGTGGAAGCCGACGGCGGCTCCGCGTACTTCGAGAAGGTCTTCACGGTGCCCGAGCGTTCGGAATACAGGCCGCTGGTCCTGCGCATCCAGGTGGGCAACGGCCCGGCGCCCAACACGATCACCGTCAACAATATCAAGGTGGAAAAGCTGGTCGCTGATACGGAAGTCAGCGACGGCACCGCCACGGGCGGCTCCTTCGCCCTGGAAGCGAATTCCGGCACCGCCGCGAAGCTGGGCGGCAACGGCTCGAGCGCCACGGCGACGATCACGAAGCCCGGCGCCGACTGGAACGTCAAATTCTACGTCAAGCCCGGCGTCACGCTGGAGGCTGACAAGCAGTATCAGATCACGATGAACGTGACCGGCGCCGACGGCTGCCAGGCGGCCTACAAAAACACGGCCACCGGTGCGGAGGACGGCTTCGGCACCGAGACGATCGGCTCCGGCACGGTCAGCCATGTGGTCAAGCCGGCGGAGGCCGGCGCGCTGGAGATCCTGCTGAAGATCGGCAATCTGCCCGCCGACACCGCCGTCACGGTCAGCAACGTCCAGATCTCCGAATACGCGGCCGGCGAGGTCGACGTGACGCCCGAGGGCTTTGCCTATCCGGTCACGGCTCCCGGCAGCGTGGAGAAGAATTCCTTCGACCTCGAAGCCAACGAGGGCACGGCCGCCTTCCTGACCGGCGACGGCTCGAGCGCGACGGCGAAGATCACCAAGTCCGGCGACGACTGGCACATCAAGCTCTACGCCAAGCCCGGCGTTGAGTTCAAAGCCGGCGAGACCTACACGATCACGATGAACGTGACCGGCGCCAGCGGCTGCCAGGCCTGCTACAAGAACACGGCCACCGGCGCCGAGGACGGCTTCGGCACCGAGACGATCGGCTCCGGCGCAGTGACCCACACGGTCACGGCGGCCGAAAACGGCACGATGGAGATCCTGCTGAAGCTGGGCACGGTCCCGGCCGGCACCGACGTGACCGTCAGCGGCATCGCCATCCAGAAGCGCAGCGGCGCAAGCCTGGGCGAAAATCTGCTGACCGACCCGCTGGTCGCCGGCGACCGCGGCAACGTCAACTTCTGGGCGCATGAGGACTATGCGGCCGCGCTCTCCGGCGACGGCAGCTCCGCCAGCCTCGCTATTTCCAAGACGCCCGACAACGGGGAAGCCTGGAAGGTCAAGCTCTTCGTCGAGACCGGCATCGCCCTGGAGGCCGGCAAGCACTACCGCATCAGCGCCGACGTGAGCGCGAGCGCGGAGACCGATTACGAGATCTGCTACAATAACGGCGCCGTGGAGAAGGGCGTGGGCGCACTCTACGGCCTGCACGCCTCGTCCGCGAGCCAGACGGCGGTCTTTGAGGGCACGCCGGAGGAGGCCGCGGATCTGATCCTGCAGTTCAATCTCGGCTGGGCGACCGCTCCCTGCACCGTGACCGTCAGCAACGTGAAGGTTGAGGAGATGGCCGAAGGCGAAGGCGAGAGCGTCCTGCCCTCCTTCAGCTACGACAGCGTGGGCAGCTTCAGCTCCAACGCCGACGACGGCTACATCGTCGCGCTCAACAAGGCGGCCAGCTCTGCCGAGTTTAAGATCATCCAGGCCCCGGCCGAAAACCGCAACCCCTGGAACGTCAAGCTCAACATCAAGACCGGCTTCACGCCCGAGAAGGACAAGGGCTACCGCGTCAGCTTCGATCTGAACGCCGAGAAGCCGCAGGGGACCTTTGAGGTCTTCTTCGACGGCTCGTCCGAGGGCGCTTACGGCCAGTTCTTCGGCCCGGCGCTGGCGGGCGGCAAGACGAGCTTCTCGCAGATCATCTATCCCGGAGCGAGCAAGGGCGAGCTTGTGCTGCAGCTGCGCTGCGGCAAGACCAACGGCACCGACGGCAATACCTACACCGTCAGCAATGTGAAGATCGAAGAGGTCAGCTTCACCTACGTCCAGACGCCGGAAAAGAAGGAAGTCACCACGCTCGACAAGCAGCCCGACTACAACGAGCGGCTGGAAAAGACACCCGAGCGCGCGAGAGTCGCCATCGAGAAGACGCCGGCGGAGGGCAAGGAGCCCTGGAAGTCCAAGCTCTTCGTCGAGACCGGTGTGACGCTCAAGGCCGGTGAGAAATACCGCGTCAGCATGGACGTCAAGTCCATCGTTCCCGCGCCCTTCGAGGTCTGCTTCAATAACGGCGGCGAAGAGAAGGGCCTCGGCGCGATCTTCGGGCTGATCGCCACGCCGTCCGGCACCTACGTCGAGTACGTCACCTATCCCAAGCAGGATACCGATCTGGTGATCCAGCTCTCGCTCGGCAACTGCTCTGCGCCGAACAGCATCTTCCTCAGCGACGTGAAGGTCGAAAAGGCCGGCACGATCATCCCCGTTTCGGATACGATCTACACCTTCTGAATCCCGGCGAAGGCTCCGCGGATCATCAGATAAGAAAGGCGTGTGTTCCATGATGAAAAAACAGTCTTTGATCGCATTGCTCCTGATCCTGGCCCTGCTCCTGTCCGCCTGCGGTTCTGCGGCGGCTCCTGCGGCCGAGCTTGCGGAAGAGCAGCCCGAGCCCGTTGAGGAAAGCAGCTATGAAAAGCTCCCGGACGAAGCCTATGAAGCGGTCCCGTACATGCTGTTCCCGGCGCCGGAGGGCGGCTACGTGGGCGACGTGATGCCCTTCGTGACCGACGAGGGCAAGCTGGAGATCTATTATCTCTACGACACCGACAACAACGGCCAGGGCTATCACCCGATCTATAAGTACACGACCGAGGATTTCTGCGGCTATGAAGACAATGGCCTGATGCTCAACTTCGGCCAGATGTCCGATCCCGACCCCGCGCTGGGCACGGGCTCGGTGATGCAGGATCCGGACGGACTGTACCACCTGTTCTATACCGGCCACACGAGCATCGGCAACGGCGGCCAGGGCACGGAGTGCGTGATGCACGCCAGCAGCACCGACCGCGAAAACTGGGTCAAGGACGGCGTCCTCTTCAACGCGCCGGAGGGCTATTCCTCCGTGGACTTCCGCGATCCCGAGGTCTTCTGGGTCGAGAGAGACCAGTGCTACTGGCTGCTGATGGCCGCCCATGAGAACACGCTGGGCGGCGTGGTGGTCAAGTACACCTCCACCGACCTGAAAAACTGGGAATTCATCGGACCGATCTTCGCACCGCTGCAGCAGTACATGTGCGAATGCCCCGACCTGTTCTGCATCGGGGACACCTGGTACCTCACCTACAGCTGGGACTGCGTCACCTACTATGCAATGAGCGACTCCATGGACGGCCCCTTCGTCGCCCCGCGCGATAATATCCTCGACGGCAAGGGCCTCGCCGACGGCAACGGCTTCATCTTCTACGCGGCCAAAACCGCAGAGCTCGACGGCAATACCTATCTGTGCGGCTGGCTCGGCCGCGCGGGCATGAGCTCGGACTCCGGCTTCTATCAGTGGGCCGGCAGCGTGATGAACCACCAACTGGTCCAGCGCGAGGACAAGACCCTCGGCGTGAAAGCACCCGAGACCTATGACGACTACTTCACCATGGACAAGATCGTTCCCGCCGTGCCCCTGACGGACGGCGTCAGCATCGACGGGAACACGATCTCCCTCCGGGCCGAGGAGGACGGCTACGCCCTGGCCGACATGGGGACCCGCCCCGCGACCATGACGCTCGAGTGCGACGTGTCGCTGGACGAGGAAGGCTGCGCAGGCTTTGCCTTCGGCGGCAGCGACCGGGACGAGACCTTCACCGCGCTCTGCCTGGACGCCAGACAGGGACTTCTGCACTACGAGGGCTATGAAATCACCGATCTGCGGACCTACGATCCGATGGCGGTCACCAAGTTCGATTTTAGCAAAGCAGGCACGCATCACGTCAAGCTGGTCTGCGAAAACGAGATCGTCGTGATGTACGTCGACGACGCGAAGGTGCTCAGCTCCCGCATCACCCACTCCGTCGACGGAGCGCACATCGGCGTGTTTGCCGACGGCTGCAGCGCGACCTTCAGCAACATCAGCATCAAGATCCCGGGATAAGCTGTTTGCAGCATCCCGTTCAGGAAAGAATCTTCCGCCGCCATCAAAAAAACAACCCCCCGGGGGGCTTCCGCAGCCCGCAGTTTTCTGCTATGCTCTGCTTAGATCAGATGCTTCAGCGGCCGCCGGATCTCCCCTTGACCCCCGTGCTTCGATCAGCTTGCGGCACAAGGCGGCCGAAACTCTCTCTCTTACTGTATCACAGCCCTCCGAGCCGGTCACTCGGAGGGCTGTGATATTTGCTGCGCAGGGGCTGGGATTTATCCTTTCCCTTGACTCTGATACATGATATAATACTGCTATGGAAAAACAATGCGACGTTTTGGGAGGGACGGATATGATCGAAAAGCTGAAAACACGCTTTGCGCAAAATATGTCCCGGCACGCAGATCTTTCGTGGGAAGCGGTTGAAAAAAGGCTGCTGGCTGATCAGGAAGCGCTCAATTCGCTGGCGTGGATGGAGGAGAGCGGCGGGGAGCCGGACGTGATCGGCACGGAGGACGGGAAGCTCCTCTTCGCCGACTGCTCGGCGGAATCGCCGGCCGGGCGCAGAAGCCTCTGCTATGACGAGCAGGCGCTGCGCGCCCGGAAAAAGAACCCGCCCGCCGGCAGCGTTGAAGCGCAGGCCGCGCAGCACGGCGTTGCGCTGATGAACGAGCGGCAGTACCGCTGCCTGCAGGCCCTGGGCGAGTTCGACTTGAAGACCTCCAGCTGGATCGCGACTCCGGAGGAGATCCGCCGGGCCGGCGGCGCGCTCTTCTGCGAGCGTCGCTATGGGGCGGTGTTCGTCTTCCACAACGGAGCGGATTCCTACTACGGCGTTCGCGGCTGGCGCGGTGTGCTGGCGGTCTGAGGCGGCATAAAAAACAGAGAATCACACAGAAAGGCGTTTACCATGGCGGATACCTTATATTACGACATTCTCCGGGAGGGACTGCCCGGGGAGCTGAGCGTCAAAAACCTGGTTCACGGCGTCTCCTGGACGGCGGCCGTCCTCAGCGACGGCAGCGTCGGCGTTGCGATGCACACGACGGGGGAGACCGTGCCGCGGATCTTTGAGACGATGATCGGCCTGCCCTTGAAGGAGGCCGCGCGGGCGCTGATGAGCTGGAACATGGAGGAGGCCACGGAGGCGCTCGCCGCCGTCAACGCCTTCTATAACCGGCCGGACTGCGGTTACGTCAGCGAGGTGAAGACGCTCGACGGAATCGACCTGCGCGGCAGAACGGTGGGCATGGTCGGCATGATGATCGGCCACAGCAACATGACGGCGGAGGACTTCGCCTGCGCCAAACAGCTGTATATCATGGACCGCGAGGAAAAGCCCGGCGCGCTGCCCGACAGCGCCTGTGAATACTATCTGCCGCTGTGCGACCTGGTGATCATCACCGGCAGCGCCGCCATCAACAAAACGATGCCCCGGCTGCTGGAGCTGAGCCGAAACGCGCAGGTGATCCTGACCGGGCCGAGCGTCAGCTGCTGCCCGGAGCTGCTGCGGCTGGGGATCGACCGCATGCACGGCCGCGTCATCACGCAGCCGGAGGCGATGCTGCGCGCCATTGTGGAGAAACGGACCTCGGTCAACGCCTATTCTGTGTCCTATCTGGTGGACAGGCGATAAAAACGGACAAAAAGCCGCTCTTCCTCTTGACAAACGCTGAGAGGCAGCGTATTCTTCAAGTGTGAACATATGAGCGACTGTTCATATAACAGAAATGCGTATGATTCCGGTCATACGCATTTTTATGGCAGCGGAAGGCGGGCGTACCAAGCGCCTGTAGGGTGAAAGCGGATGAACAAGAAACAGAAAAAGATGCTGTACCGGATCCTGATCGCGGCCGCGCTGATGATCGCGCTGCACTTTGCGGTGAAGGCCTTCGGCAATCGCGTGCACGAGCCGGTCTGGTTTTTCCTGTACCTGATCCCGTATCTGACGGTTGGCTATGATATCCTGCTCAAGGCGGGCAAGGGGATCAAAAACCGGCAGGTCTTCGACGAAAACTTCCTGATGGCTGTGGCCACGATCGGCGCGATCGCCATCGCGCTCATCAACAGGAGCGGGGATTATACCGAGGCCATCGCCGTGATGCTCTTCTACCAGGTGGGCGAGCTGTTCCAGAGCTACGCCGTGGGCAAGAGCCGCCGGAACATCAGCGCGCTGATGGATATCCGCCCGGACTATGCCAACATCGAGCGGGACGGAGAGATCACGCAGGTGGACCCGGACGAGGTGGAGATCGGCACGGTGATCGTAGTCCGGCCCGGGGAGAAGATCCCCATCGACGGCGTGGTGGTCGAGGGTCTCAGCACCCTGGATACCGGCGCTCTCACCGGCGAGAGCGTGCCGCGCGAGGTGCGCGAAGGGGACGAGGTCATCAGCGGCTGCATCAATCAGAGCGGCCTGCTGCGCCTGCGCACGACAAAGGAATTCGGCGAATCCACCGTCTCGAAAATTTTGGACATGGTGGAGAACGCCACCTCCAAAAAATCGCGCTCCGAGGCCTTCATTTCGCGCTTTGCGCGGGTCTATACCCCGGCAGTCTGCGGCTGCGCGCTGGCGCTGGCGATCCTGCCGCCGCTGTTTTTCCTGCTGCGGGGACAGGCGCCCGACTGGGGCGACTGGATCTACCGCGCGCTGACCTTCCTGGTGATCTCCTGCCCCTGCGCGCTGGTGATCTCCATTCCGCTCAGCTTCTTCGCCGGCATCGGCGGGGCCAGCCGGGAGGGCGTGCTGGTCAAGGGCTCGAACTACCTGGAGGCGCTGTCCAAGACCCGTGAGGTCGCCTTCGACAAGACCGGCACGATGACCATGGGCGTTTTCGAGGTCAACGGCATCCATCACAGCAGTATGGATAATGAGAAGCTGCTGGAGCTGGCCGCGCACGCGGAGATTTACTCCACGCACCCGATCGCCCGCAGCATCCAGAAGGCCTACCTGGAGGGCGTGATCTTCCGGGACGACGGCGAGCCCGCCGGGAAACAGGCAGACACTTCCGAGCGGCGGCTGGAGGAGGCGCGCGTGTCCGAGGTGCTGGAGATCGGCGGCAACGGCATCACCGCCCGCGTCGACGGGAAACAGGTGGCCGTCGGCAATACGAAGCTGATGGACAGCCTGGGCATTTCCTATGTGGACTGCCATCACGTCGGCACGATCGTCCACGTGGCGGTCGACGGCATGTACGCCGGGCATCTGCTGGTTTCCGACGTCGTCAAGCCGACGGCGAAGGAGGCCATCCGCGCCCTGCGCGCGGCGGGAATCACGAAGACGGTCATGCTCACCGGCGACGCCAAAGCGGTCGGAGAAGCAGTGGCCAAAGAGCTCGGGATCGACGAGGTGCAGGCGGAGCTGCTGCCGGGCGACAAGGTCGCGGCGGTGGAGACGCTGCTGGCCAATAAGCCGGAGCGCAGCGTGCTGGCCTTCGTGGGCGACGGCATCAACGACGCCCCGGTCCTGACGCGCGCCGACGTCGGCGTCGCGATGGGCGCGCTCGGCTCGGACGCCGCCATCGAGGCCGCGGACGTGGTGCTGATGGACGACGATCCGAAGAAGATCGCGCTGGCCGTTCGCATCGCGAAAAAGTGCATGCGCATCGTGTATGAAAATATCTGGTTTGCTATCGGCGTAAAGCTCGTTTGTCTGGCGCTGGGCGCGGTGGGCATCGCCAACATGTGGCTGGCGATCTTCGCGGACGTGGGCGTGATGGTGCTGGCGGTGCTCAACGCGATCCGCGCGCTGTTCACGAAGGAGCTGAGGAGCTGAAACCGCCGGGCGCAGCGGCGGGATCGGTTGACAGATCCGGGGACCTTGCATTATAATAACCATCAAGATTTGCTTGGAGCGGGTGTGCCGGATGAAAATCAAAAGCATTGAATACGATGAGGCGCTGCGGGAATACATGGCCAAAAAGGGCATGACGACGATCGCGGTGGAGGTGGCCTCGGCCCAGCACTCCGATATCGAGGTCACGGAGCTCTACGTCCACCTGATCAGCGACAAGCAGGCGGCCTATTTCAAGGAAAAAAAGCGTTTCCGCCCGATCGCGGGCGAGCTTGGCGAGGTGCTGCTGCCGCCCTACAATCTGGAATACGACGAGACGCTTCGCTTCGGACTGAAAAAATTCTGGATCTTCCATTCGATCCAATATACCGGCATCCGGCTGTGACCGGACCGGGGGAGGGACTTATGCTGGTACCCGTATTACTGTTTCTGCTCGGTTTCGTGCTGCTGATCAAGGGCGGCGACTGGTTCGTGGACGGCGCGGTGGGCATCGCGCACCGCTTTCATCTGTCGGAGCTGCTGATCGGCGCAACGGTCGTTTCCATCGGCACGACGCTTCCGGAGGTGATGGTGTCGTCCCAGGCGGCGCTCGTCGGCAACGGCGGCATCTCCTACGGCAACGCCATCGGCTCGGTCATCTGCAACACCTCGCTGATCGCGGCGCTGACGGTCGCCATCCGGCCGACCAGCGTGGACCGCAAGTCTCTGCGCCTGCCGGTGATCGCCTTCTTCCTCGCGGCGGCGCTGTATGCGGGGATTGCCTATACCACCGGCAACTTCGCCCGCTGGAACGGCGTGCTGTTCCTCTGCCTGTTCGTCGTTTATATCGTGCTTACCGTCTCCCAGATGAAGAAAAATCCGGCGCAGGCCACTGAGGAGGAAGAGGAAAGTTTCAAGGAAAGACCGCTGTGGCAGGAGCTGCTGATGCTGGTCGTCGGCGCGGCGGCAATCGCCTTCGGCGCCAACCTCCTGGTCGATAACGGCACGCTGATCGCGGCCGCCCTCGGCGTTCCCGATTCCGTGATCGGGCTGACGATGGTCGCGCTCGGCACCTCGCTGCCGGAGCTCGTCACCGCTGTCACGGCGCTGATCAAGAAGCGCAGCGCGCTCTCGCTCGGCAATATCATCGGCGCCAATCTCTTCAACATCGTGCTGGTCTCCGGCATGGCGATCACGATTCGCCCCTTTGCGATTCCGGCGGAGAAGACCCTGGCCGGGATAAACGCCTCGCTGCTGGTGGATCTGCCGGTGATGTTCCTCGTGATGGCGCTGCTCTGCCTGCCCACGCTGAAGGAGGGCAAGCTCAAGCGCTGGCAGGGGATCGCGCTGCTGTGCATCTATACGGCCTTCACCGTGTTCCAGTTTGCGGTATAAGCGGGAGCAATCAATGAAGAAAAGGCACAAACGGATCTTCCGTTTGTGCCTTTTTGCTGCCGACAGCGGCAGGAGACCCGCCCTGGATTTCCTGTCCGGCCTTCACCGGAAAGCGATCGGCAGCATAGGATTTGATTTTCGGAGAAGGCTCCGGTATAATAAAACCGATGAGCGGAGAGACACAAAGAAAAAAGGCGCTGCCGATGGCGCGCCGCAAAAGAAAAACAGGAGAGAAAGCAATGAAACGTATTCTGATCGTATCGACAAGTCCCCGAAAGAACAGCAATTCCGAGGCCTTGGCCCTGGCCTTCGCCGAAGGCGCGCGGGAAGCCGGACACGAAGCGGAGCTGATCTCGCTGCGCGGCAAGACCGTGAATTTCTGCCGCGGCTGCTTCGTCTGCCAGGAGAAGCAGCGCTGCGTGATCCGCGACGACGCGGACGAGATCTGCCAGAAAGCGCTGCACGCCGACGCGCTGGTCTTTGCCACGCCCATCTACTACTATGAGATGTCCGGGCAGCTCAAGACCCTGCTGGACCGGCTCAACCCGCTGTTTCCCAGCGACTATGCCTTCCGGGACGTTTACCTGCTGACCGCCGCGGCGGAGGACGAAGACTTTGTGCCGTCCCGCGCCGTCAGCGGCGTGGAGGGCTGGGTAGAATGCTTTGAAAAGGCCAGGCTTGCCGGGACGGTCTTTATGGGCGGCGTGACAGAGGCCGGGGAGAATCCGGCGCATCCCGCGCTGGAGGAAGCCCGGCGCATGGGTCGGAGCGTATGAAAAGGGCTCTTGCTCTGGGGCTGGCACTGCTTGTGCTGCTGATGTCGGGCTGTACGCGCAGACCGGTGGCCGAACAGGAGGAGGCGGTGACGCCTCCGCCCGCGGAGGAAGCGATTCCGGAAAGCACGGAAGAGATTTCGGAAGAAGAGGAGGAAGTAGCGATGGAAACGCTGACAATGAGGATCGGAGAAACGCAGGTCACCGTTGACTGGGAGGAGAACGAAAGCGTCGACGCGCTGCGCCAAATTGTGCGGAGCGGCCCGCTCGTGATCCAGATGTCCATGTACGGCGGCTTTGAGCAGGTCGGCCCGATCGGGCAGAGCCTGCCGAGAAACGACGTGCAGACGAGCACCATGGCGGGGGATATCGTGCTCTATGCCGGCGATCAGCTCGTCGTCTTCTACGGGTCCAACGCCTGGGCCTATACCCGCCTCGGCCATATCACCGATCCGGACGCGCAGGGGCTGGCGGAGCTCCTGGGAGCGGGGGACACGGAGATCACGATCGCATTGGGCTGAGCGCGGATCCGTGCATACAAAAAACGCAGGGAAACCGGACGGAAAGCGTCCGGTTTCCCTGCAATTGTTTTTCAAGCGGCCCGAAAAGTGCCGTCAGGGCGGCTTTCGGCAGAAAAACGGGCTCGATTTAGAAAAACGGGAACAAATTATTTTTCCGCTCTTTTTCATAAGGGAGGTTCGGCCCGTGCATAAGCATGCATGAGACGGTATATGCGCCGCGTCTGGGCACGGCTATCCGCCCGCTTTTTGCATGAGCGTGCATAAGCATGCACGGCGGCGGCGGATCCGCCGCGCAGAGGGAAAAATGGAAATCGGCTATACAAAATACATAGTTTATGCTATAATGGTATGGCTGTAAATCAGCGATTATCACGAAAAGCATCGATTTTCGTGAACGTGATTATGATCCGGCAGTGACAGAGTAGGAAAGAGTTTTGGAGGGAATCAAGTTGAAAGTACTGTTGTCCGGCAACGAAGCGATCGCCCGCGGCGCCTATGAGGCGGGCGTGAAGGTCTGTTCTGCGTATCCCGGTACTCCCAGCACCGAAATCTTTGAAGAACTGCCCAAGTACAAGGGCGAAGTCTACTGCGAGTGGGCGCCCAATGAAAAGGTGGCCACCGAGTTTGCCTATGGCGCCTCCATCGCCGGCGTGCGCAGCCTGACGGCGATGAAGCACGTCGGTCTGAACGTGGCCGCCGACCCGATGTTTACCGCCGCCTACAACGGCGTGACCGGCGGCTTTGTCATCGTCACGGCTGACGATCCCAGCATGCACTCCTCTCAGAACGAGCAGGATAACCGCTACTATGCGAAGTTTGCCAAGCTCGCGCTGATCGAGCCCTCGGATTCCCAGGAGTGCAAGGACTTCATGCAGGAAGCCTACAGGATCTCCGAAGAGTACGATATGCCGGTGCTGTTCCGCACCACCACGCGTGTATCCCATTCCAAGAGCCTTGTCGAGCTCGGCGAACGGACCGAGCCGGAATGGAAGGGCTATCAGAAAAATGCCGCGAAAAACGTCTGCACCCCGGCCAACGCCTACCGCAACCACCCCAAGGTGGAAAAGAATATGGCGGCCCTGGCCGAGTACTCCAACCGCTGCCCGCTGCAGAAGCTGGAGAAGGGCGACGGCGAGATCGGCGTCATCACCGCCTCCATCTCCTACCAGTACGCCAAGGACGTCTTCCCCGAGGGTACGAGCTTTCTGAAGCTCGGCCTTACGAACCCCCTGCCGATGGATCTGATCCGCGAATTCGCCGCCTCCGTCAAGACGCTCTACGTCGTTGAGGAGCTGGAGGGCTTCATGGAGCAGCAGATCAGGGCGGCCGGCATCCCCTGCATCGGCAAGGAAAAGATCAGCAACATGTATGAGCTCAATCCCCAGCGCCTGCGCCAGATGCTCTTCGGCGTGGAGCCGGAGATCAAGGAACTGCCGGTCAAGCCGGTGCCCCGGCCGCCCGCCCTGTGCCCCGGCTGCCCGCACCGCGGCTTCTTCTACACGATGAGCAAACATAAGGGCAGCATCGTCACCGGCGACATCGGCTGCTACACCCTGGGCGCGGCTGCGCCGCTGAACGCGGTGGACACCTGCGTGTGCATGGGCGGCGGCTTCTCCGTCGGCGCCGGCATCGCCAAGACGCTTGAGGTGCTCGGCCAGAAGAAAAAGGTCTTCGGCGTGGTGGGCGACTCCACCTTCTTCCACAGCGGCATGACCGGCG